>NZ_JBSGWY010000044.1:0-63558 GCF_053609145.1 Streptomyces sp. NPDC054961
GGCGGCGAAGGCGGCGAAGGCGGAAAGGGCGGCGAAGGCGGCAAGGGCGGACGGCCCGGTGAGCCCGGCAAGCCCGGCAAGCCCGGCCGCGCAGGTTGCTTCCGCTTCGAGGACCTGCCCGACAAGACCAAGTCCGAACTGACCGGCGTGGACCGGGTCCGCATCGTGATGACCCTGCTCGCCGACGACTCCGACGAGACCCGGGACAAGATCACCAAGAAGTACAAGATCTCCGACGAGCAGCTGGACACCTGGAAGAAGAACTACGTCGACGGCGACTGGTTCGCCCTGATGGGAATCGGCTCCCCCTCCTCCTCCTGATCGGGCAGTCAATTCACTCGGAAGCGGAAAGCGATTCCTCAGCAAGGGAGAATGCCATGCGCGCACGTTCTTGGAAGTTCCGCCTCGGTCTCGTCGTCTCGACGACCCTGATCGGTGCCGGTGCGATGGTGCCCGCCGCCACGGCGGCTCAGACGACGAGCCTGACGACCGCGACGGTCTCGGTCACCGGAGAGCACCACGGGGGCGAGAGCCGTCCGGGCACGAGCCGCTTCGGCAGCAAGGTGGCCAGCGGGGTCAAGGTGGGCAACGGCAGTGTCCGCGTCGGTGACAAGGTCTGCGCCGGCAGCTGCGACGGAACCGTCAACGGGACCAACGGCGGCAAGGGCGGCGTCTGCGTCGGCCTCTGCAACGGCAGCGCCAACGGCGGCGCCGGCACCACCGGCGGGACGGGCGGCAACGGCACCAACGGCGGCAAGGGCGGCGTCTGCGCCGGAGTGTGCGGCGCGAGCGCCAACGGTGGCAACGGTGGCAACGGCGGTGCCGCACCGGCCGGCGGTGACGGCGGCAACGGCGGCAAGGGCGGCACCGGCGGAATCTGCGTAGGCATCGGCTGCGCGACCAGCGGCCAGGGCGGCAGGGGCGGAAACGGAGGCGAAGGCTGACCCCGCCCCTTGACGGGCACGCGTGTGGATCACTCGATAGAATTTCAGGTACGGAAGAGAGCGGCCAATCGCGCCGACCGAGATCCCGGTCGGCGCTGTCGCGTGCCGGCGCCGCAGCGGCTCCGATCGGTCGGCCGGGTGCGGGGAGGCGCGTGATGGGCACGGCATCCAACCGGGGCGCCGATTCGGGCCGGCCCTCCGCCCTGATCGGCACGGAGATCGCGGGCTACCGGATCGAGCGCTTGATCGGCCGCGGCGGCATGGCCGTCGTCTACAGCGCGAAGGACCTCCGTCTGGACCGCACGGTCGCGCTCAAGCTGATCGCCCCGGAACGGGTGCGCGACGACGTCTTCCGCCGCCGGTTCACCCACGAGTCGCGGGTGGCCGCGAGGATCGACCACCCGCACATCGTGCCGATCTTCGAAGCCGGTGAGACCGACGGAGTCCTGTACATCGCCATGCGGTACGTCGCCGGGCAGGATCTGCGGGTCCTGTTGGACGAGGAAGGTCCGCTCCCCGTGGAGAAGGCCGTGCGCATCGCCGCCCAGGTGGCCTCGGCGCTCGACGCGGCCCACGAACACGATCTGGTGCACCGGGACGTCAAGCCCGGCAACATCCTGGTCGCCCCGGGCGTCGACAGCGACCACCCCGAGCACGTCTACCTCACGGATTTCGGGCTGACGAAGAGATCGCTCTCGCTCACGGGGTTCACCACCGCGGGCGAGTTCGTCGGGACGCTCGACTACATGGCGCCGGAACAGATCTCCGGCCGCCCCGTGGACGGCCGGTGCGATGTCTACAGCCTGGCCTGTGTCGTCTACGAGACCCTCGCCGGCGGTCCGCCCTTCGAGCGCGACGACGCCATGGCGCTGCTGTGGGCGCACCAATACGAGAAACCGCCCCTCCTGACGGAGAGGCGGCCTGGGTTGGCGCCGGCTGCTGACGAGGTGCTGGCGAAGGCTCTGGCCAAGGTGCCGGAGGACCGTTACGACTCGTGCCGGGACTTCGTGGCCGCCCTGCGCGTGGCCACCACGAGCGCCGCCGCCCGGTCCTCGCGTGCGGCTCCCCGGTCGGCCGGGGCTTCGGTGAAGCGCGTTCCGCCTCCGGATCCTCCGGACTGGGCACGGCCGGTGTTCGCCCGGCCGCCCGGGCGTCCGTAACGCCCGAAGCCCCGTACGAGGCGGAAGCCGCAGCCCGTACGAGGCGGAGGAGGGGGTCGGGAGAGTGGGGTCGTGTGAGTGGGGCGGGTGAGGGGAACGGGTGGGGGGTCAGAGCCCCATGGAGATGGCGGCGCGCATCATCTCGGCCGAGGTACTGATGCCCAGCTTGGCGCGGATGCGGCGGAGGTAGGCGTCGACCGTGTGCCGGGAGAGTCCCATGGAGCGGGCGGCCTGCACGTACGTGCATCCTGCGGCGATGTGGCGCAGTGCTTCCTGCTCGCGGGGGGCGAGTGCGGGAGTGGCGAGTGTGAGGCTCATGGGATTTCCTCCGACGCGTCGGCTCGGTCATCTCTGCTCGCACCTTCGGAAGCAGGAGACATATCCACGAATGTGGGTGTATGTCCGTGTTAAAGAGCTTGTCGGTGGGACTTCATGAGCGTGTCCGTCGACTGTCACAGGCGTGTCACAGGGAACATCCGCACCGGCGTGTCAGCGACGATCGCGGCGGGGCCGTGTCCTCCTCAGAACCCGACGAGGGACTGTTCGGCCCAGATGGTCTTGCCGGAGGGGGTGTGCCGGGTGCCCCAGCGCTGGGCGAGCTGGGCGACCAGCAGCAGGCCCCGCCCTCCCTCGTCGAATATCCGGGCACGCCGCATGTGCGGGGCGGTGTTGCTCGAGTCCGAGACCTCGCAGATGAGGGTGGTGTTCTCGTGGATCAGCCGCAGCTGGATGGGCGGCTCGCCGTAGCGGATCGCATTGGTGACCAGCTCGCTCACCACGAGCTCCGTGACGAAGGCGGCGTCCTCGAGCCCCCAGGCCGTCAGCTGCTCGGTGGCGTCCCGACGGGCGTGGGCGACGACGGAGGGGTCGGGCGGCACGTCCCAGACGACGACCTTGTCCGCGTGCAGGGCCCGTGTCCGCGCGACGAGCAGGGCCACGTCGTCGTCCGGCGGGTGCGTCAGCAGTGCTGTCAGAACGCGGTCGCAGACCGTGTCCAGCGTGGAGGCGGGGCGGGCGAGAGCCGTGAACATGCTGTCCAGGGCCTCGTCGATGTCGTGCTCGCGGGCTTGCAGCAGACCGTCGGTGTAGAGGCAGAGGATGCTCCACTCGGGCAGCTCCACCTCGATGGTCTCGAAGGGCAGGCCCCCCAGGCCCAGCGGCGGGCCGGCCGGGACGTCGAGGAGGTAGACGGAGCCCTCCGGGGAGACGACGACGGGTGGCGGGTGGCCCGCGCGGGCGACGGTGCAGTGACGGGTGACCGGGTCGTAGACCACGTACAGGCAGGTCGTGCCGATGCCCCCGGCGGCCTCACCGGCCCCTCCCGGGTCGGCCTCGTCGGCGGAGAGGCGGATGACGAGGTCGTCGAGATGGGTGAGCAGCTCGTCGGGCGGCAGGTCGACGTCGGCCAGCGTGCGTACCGCGGTGCGCAGCCGTCCCATGGTCGCGGAGGCCCGGATGCCGTGTCCGACGACATCGCCCACGACGAGGGCGACGCGTGCGCCGGACAGCGGGATCACGTCGAACCAGTCCCCGCCCACGCCGGCCTCGCCACCGGCGGGCAGGTAACGGGTGGCGATCTCCAGCGCCGTCTGATCGGGCAGCTTGTGCGGGAGCAGACTGCGCTGCAGGGTCATGGTCGAGGTGTGCTCCCGCAGGTGCCGGGGCGCGCTCTGGATGCTGACGGCCGCCTTGGCCGTGAGCTCCTCGGCGAGCCACAGGTCCTTCGGCTGGAAGGGCTCCCGGCGCCGGTGACGGCAGAAGACGGCCACCCCGAGAACGCGACCCCCGGCACTGAGCGGCACCACCATCATCGAGTGGGTCCCGGACTCGCGGATCCACGCCGCCTTGGAGTCCTCGGCCACCCATCGGGCGATGGACGGGTCGCTCGCCCCGTAGAACGCGCCGCGGCCCGCGGCCAGACACTCGACGGGGGGCGACAGCGCCGGATACACGGTCGTCTGTCCGACCGCGACCCGGGACTCCGGGTTCCCGTCCAGGACCGAGCGCACCGCGGTACGGCGCACGGTGACCGGGCCCGTCACCGCACCGCGGGCCGGCTCGCCGCGGCGCGGGAAAGGGTCCAGCAGATCGACGACCGCGAAGTCGGCGAGGTGGGGAACGGCGACGTCGGCCAGCTCCTGCGCGGTACGGGCGCTGTCCGGGGTGGTACCGATGCGAGCGGCGGCGGCGACGTCTTCGGCGCCGGCGTGCGGCGAGAGCGGCCGGTCCCGGTCGCCACCCTCGGCGCCGGTCCTGTCCTGCGCGGTGAGGCACACGGCGCGCACCCGGCCGTCGGGGTCCCGCAGAGGGGCCAGCGAGGTCGCCCAGCCGCGCCCCGTACCCGTACGCGTGGGGCGGACGAAGGCGTCGACGTACTGGGGTTCACCGGTCTCGAGCACCAGCCGCATCATCCGCTCGGTCTCGTCGCCGACCGGGCCCGGCGCGATTTCCGGCAGACGCAGCCCGCGCATCTCGGCCTCCTCCAAGGAGAGCGCGCGCTTGAGGCCGGCGTTCGCCGTCACCAGCCGCAGATCCTCGTCGAAGATCGCCAGGAAGGAGGGGGACTGGGTGAACGCCCACTCCTCCAGCGGCTCGTCCCGGGGCGTCCGCGGCTCGCCCGCCACGGCGGACACCACGAACCACCTGATGGTTCCGCTGGTGGACGTCCAGCGGTGCGCGAGGACCCTGCGCTCCAGCGGCCGGCCGTCCCGGTGCCGCAGTGACACGGTGCCGCTCCACCGGTCCTGCTCGGCGGGGACCCCCTGCAACGGATTGCCGTCGCCATCGGCGAGCAGGCCGGCGGCGGGCCGGCCCACGATCTCGGCGGGCAGGTAACCGAGCAGGCGACGGGCGCCCTCGCTCCACTCGGTGACGAGGCCCTGCTGGTTGACGGTGGCCGTGGCCGTGTACGCCGACCCGACGGAGGTGTCCGTCTGCTCCTCCGGCCGCTCACCAGGAGAGGTGGGAAGTCGCTCCATCGCAGCTCATCTCGCCCTCGCTAGTTCCTGCCCGCTGTCGCGCACGGGACCTCCACGGCCAGGGGCTCCACTGACAAGCATGATCCGGCGGGACAGTGAGCACCAACGCAGCGCGGCCACGGGGGACGGCGTCAGGCCGCGCGGGCCACCGTGTCCAGCTCCCGCAGCCCGCGCCCCAACGCGGTCACGGCCCGACGGATCTGGTCGGGCGTGTGATCGCAGGTGAGGAAGAAGCGCAGCCGGGCCATTTCCTCGGGTACCGCCGGGTGGAGGATCGGGTTGACGCTGATGCCCCGCTGGAACAGGGACTCCGTGAGCCGCAGGGTCTCCAGCGAGTCCCCGACGATGCACGGGACGATCGGCGTGCCGTGACGGTCCCCGACATCGGCGCCCGCGGCCCGCGCCAGCCGGACGAACAGCGCGGCGTTCGCCGACAGACGTGCCACGCGCTGCGGCTCCGCACGCGGCAGGCGCACGGACGCCAGGGCCGCGGCGGTGCCGGCCGGGGTCACGCCGGCGCTGTAGACGAAGCCCGGAACGGTGTAGCGGAGGTACCCGACGACCGCGCGGCTCCCCGCGACGTAGCCGCCGCAGCTCGCGAGGGCCTTGGACAGCGTGCCCGACCAGAGATCAACGGCCGAGCGCTCGACGTCGTGGTACTCGCCCGTGCCGCGACCGGTCGCGCCGGAGAGCGTGCACCCCTGCAGGACGCTGTCGTGGGCGAGGGGGTCGTGGATGACGAGGTCCCCGGGTCCGACGAGGGCCGAAACCGAGCTCGTCGATCAGCAGCTGGTCGGAGCGCAGATGGCTCACCGGGAACCGGCCGTCGCCGAGATCTCCTCGGACGGTACGGGCCGGGGCGGGAGGGGCAGGGCGGACGAGGCGTCCTTCTTCGCGGTGCCCGTGCTCGACCCCCGGGAGGACCGCGCGTCGAGCCGTGCCACCGGAAGGTCCAGCAGCCGACGGTCCTCCCGGGGAACCAGGGCGCGCGGGTCGACCGGGGTGCCCAGGACCGCGAGCCGGGCGAGGGCCAGGACGAAGGCACGTCCGTCGTCCGGCACCTCCGCGCCGACGGGCACGACGTGAAGATCGCCGTGACCTGTGAGGTTGCGGCGGACCGAGGTGAGGAGCGAGCTGCCGCCGCTCACCTGGAGGAAGACGCGGGCACCCTCGTCGTAGGCGGTACGGACGGCATCGCTGAAGTGGACCGGCGTGGAGGCGTGACGGGTCCAGAGCTCGCGCAGCCGGCCGGGGTCGGTGCAGACCTCGGCGTTCACGGACGAGACGAACGGCAGTACGGGGCTGCTGATGCGGCGGGAGGCGAGGCCCGAGCGCATCCTCTCCTCGGCCGGGGCCATCCGCGGCGAATGGAAGGCGTGGGACGCGTCGAGGGCCGCCGTGACGATCCCGGCTTCGGCGCAGGCCTGTCGCAGGGCGGCGATCCCCTGCCGCGTACCGCTGACCACGACCTGCCGCGGCTGGTTGAAGCAGGCGAGCCACACGTCGTCGATGTCCTCGACGAGCCGGCGGCAGGTCTCCTTGTCGCTCTGTACGGCGAGCATCCCGCCCGGGCCGCTGTCGGCCCGCCGCAGGGCGGCGCCCCGGTGGACCAGCAGCCGGACGGCGTCCACCTGGTTGAGCGCTCCGGCCGCCGCGGCCGCGGCGAACTCTCCGACGCCGTGGCCGAGCGCGAGGTCGGGCGCGACGCCACAGTCGGCGAGGACCCGGGTCGCGGCGATCTGGACGGTACCGAGCAGGGGCTGGCACACCTCGGTGGAGGCGAGCCGCTGCCGGAGGTCCTCCGCGTCGTCGCCGGACGTCCCGGCCCCGCCGTACAGCAGCTCGCCCAGGTCGAAGCCGAGGTCCCGCCGGGCGACGGCGCCGAGGACGCCCACGGCCGAGCGGAAGCCGGCGAACCTGTCGTACAGGTCCTTCATCATGCCCGGCCGCTGACCGCCCTGACCGGGGAAGACGAAGGCGATGCGGCGCTGTGCGGGCGGCAGGGGAGCGTCGGCGGCGAACGCGCCGTCGCCGAGGTCGCCCCGCGTGCCGGCCAGGAGCTGCTCACGGGCGTGGCGCAGCCGCCGGACGAATCCGTCCGTGTCGGTGGCGACGATCGCGATCCGGGCCCTCAGGGGTTCACGGGAGCCCAGGGTGTGGGCCACGGCGGCCAGCGGCGGCTCGTCCGCCGTGTCGAGTGCGTCGAGTACGCCGCCGATGTGCTGGACCAGCAGTTCGGGGCTGCCGGCCGAGAGGAGGACGAGCTGGGGTCCACCCCCGTCGGCCCGGTCGGTGCTTTCGGCCCGGTCGGTGCGTTCGGTGCGTTCGGTGCGTTCGGTGCCCTCGACGTCTTCGGTCGGTTCGGCCCGTCGGGTTCGTCGGGTTCCTTCCGGGAGGTGGCCGTGGGCGGGGGCGTGGGCGGGGGCGGGCTGCTGTTCCTCCAGCACCACGTGGACGTTCGTCCCGCCGAAACCGAACGAGCTGACGGCGGCGCGACGTGGGGCGCCGCCGCTCGGAAAGGGCCGCGGGGTCTCGGCGAAGCGCAGGCCCGCCGCGGAGATGCCCAGGTCGGGATGGGGGATGGTCTTCGGCTGCGGCACGATCGTGCGGTGGTGGACGACCAGGGCCGTCTTGATCAGTCCGGCGATGCCCGCCGCGGCGAGCGCGTGCCCGATGAGGGCCTTGCCCGAGCCGAGGTAGCACAGACCGGGGTCGTCGTCGGGATATTCGGTGCGCAGCCGGAGCAGGGCCTGGGCCTCGGCACGGTCGCCGGCCGCGGTACCGGTTCCGTGGGCCTCGAGGAAGCCCACGGAGGACGGGGGAACCCCCGCGTCCTCGTAGGCCCGGAGCATGGCGCGGAGCTGGCCCTCGGCCGTGGGAACCAGCGGTACCGGGGACACGCCGTCGTTGGCCGAGCCGATGCCCTTGATCACCGCGTAGACGCGGTCGCCGTCGGCGAGCGCGTCGGCAAGGGGCCGCAGGACGACGACACCGGCGCCTTCGCCGAGGACGAAGCCGTCGGCCGCCTCGTCGAACGGGCGGCACATCCCGGTGGCGGACAGCGCGCGGAGCCGGGAGAAGCCGACCAGGCTGTCCGGGGTGAGGTTGAGGTACCCGCCGCCGACGAGAGCGGTCCGGCAGGACCCCTGGCGCAAGTGGGCCAGTGCCTGGTCGAGGGCCACCAGCGAGCCGGAACAGGCGGCGTCGACGGCGAAGCTCGGGCCGCCGAGGTCGAAGTGCCGGCTCACGGTGCCGGAAGCCATGTTGAGGAGGCTCCCGGGCAGGGTGAAGGCCTCGATGGTGCCGAGCCGTCCCGCCCGCTCCCTGGCGGAGTCGAGGAGGCCGGGCCGGTCCGCCGCGGACGGGGCCTCGGCCAGGGAGACGGCCCGGAAGGGTGCCGTCATGAGGTCCTTGTCGTCGGACACCGGCATCCCGAAGAAGACCCCGGTGTTCTCCCGGTCGAAGTCGCCGCGCCCCAGCCCCGCGTCGTCGAGGGCCTCGCGGCTGACGTCGAGCATCAGCCGGTGCCGCGGGTCCATGGCGCGGGCGCGTGCGGGCGGGACCCCGTAGTGCAGGGCGTCGAAGCGGTCCACGTCGTTCAGGAAGGCGACCTGGTCGGTGTACGCGGCATGGGGGGCCGGCCGGTCGCCGGGCGCGTGGAAGGCGTCATGGTTCCAGCGCTTCCCCGGGACGGCGGAGAACTGCCGTTCACCGCTCATCAGGAGCTTCCAGTAGCCGCGGACGTCGGGGGCTCCGGGGAAGCGGCAGCCGAGTCCGGTGATGGCGATGTCAGTCATGAGAGGTCTTCCTTGGCGTAGAGCCCTGGGCGGTCGGCAACCGAGGCGACGGGGACGGGGTGTGCGTCCTGGCGGTCAGCGGCCAGCGGTGCGCGGGGAGCTGAGCGCGGGACGGTCGACTTCCACCGTGCCCGGAGAAGGCGCGCGGCCGTAGCCCCGGGTGTTCGTCACTTGACAGGAGCCGAAGGCAGGGTCTCGTCGGCCGCCCCGGTCCCGGTGACCTCGGCGGTCCCGGCGGTTTCCGCGCGAGGGGTGCACCGGGGCGGGCGGCTGCACCGGGGCGGGCGGGCGCGGCGCCCACGGGGCGGCCGCACCGCGCGGGAGGGCCCGGATCCGGACCGGCCGCAGCGGGCCGGCGCCGGGGAGGGCCGCACGGCCGTCAGGTGGCCAGCAGGTACTTCTCCACCACGCGGACGTCGTTGTTCCAGAAGATGACCCCGGGGAGGGGGCCGACGTTCAGGGAACCGGGCGTGGACAGCGGGACGTCGAGGGGCTTGGTCGCGTCGTGGTCGGCGTCGCGGGTCCGGAAGCCGACGGCCAGCGACTTCACGCTGTCGGTCCGCTCGCCGGCCCGGGAGAGGCGGATGCCCGAGTACGCCTTCTCGTTCGGTCCGATCGTGGCGATCGCGTGCCAGTCGGACTCCAGGGGACCGATCGGATCCCGGGCGCCGGCCCCGAGCCACACCTTCGGGTAGAGGTAGAGGGTGCAGGCCTTGTCGCCGATGTTGGTGGCGGTGAGCAGGACGTGCCGGTCGCCGTCCTGCGGGTAGAACGTCGCGGTGAGCGAGACGTTCGCGTCGGTGCAGGACGGGGTGGCGTTCCTCTCGTCGTCGCCGGAGCCCTCGCCGTTCGCGTCCGCGCCGTCCTCGCCGCCGGCGCTGCTGGGCCGGGGAGTCGAGGCCGCGCCGGGGGAAGGGGTCGGGCTCGGGGCGCCGGGCCCGGCGGAAGCGGACCCGGACCCGGATGCGGATCCGCTCGGTGTACCGGGCGGGGCGGTCGGGCCCGCCGTGTCGTCCTTGCCGTCCGAGCCGCAGGCCGCGGACGAGAGGAGGGCGGCGATGGCCAGGGCCCTCAGGGCGTACGTCGTGCACCGCGTGCGGGTCGTGCGCATGCTGGTCCCCCCATGGGCCTTCACGTGCTTCAGGTCGTCCGGCTGTTCCCCGGTTCATGCTCCGAGGAGAGCGCCGTACGCCTTCTCACAGGGAATGGTCGCCGATCGCGCACACGGCGGTCATGCTTCCTTTCCCGCTCAGGGCCTGGCCGCAACCGACCGGGTGTACCCGCGGATGCGGTAGCGCAGCCCGGAGGCCGAGGAGCGCCAGCCCCCGTCCTCGGTGAGGGTCCACGTCGCGTCCGGCGACGGGGCATGGGTGTCGCCCTTCACCGGTGAGTCGACTTCGGTCACCGAGAGCGCCGTGGCGTAGGGCAGGGCAGCTCGGTAGATTTCGCCGCCGCCGATCACCCACGCCGCGGTCGGGACCGTTCCCCCGGCCGATGCGTCGGGCTCGGCCGCGAGGTCCAGCGCCCGGGCGATCGACTCGGCGCGCTCCGCGCCTTCGGCCGCCCACCGGGGATCGCGCGTCAGCACGATGTTGCGCCTGCCGGACAGCGGACGGAATCGCGGAGGCAGCGAATCCCACGTCTTGCGGCCCATCACCACGGGGTGGCCGAGGGTGGTCGCCTTGAAGTGCGCCATGTCCTCGGGGAGACGCCACGGAATCGTGTTGTCCGCGCCGATCACGCCTTCGAGGGTCTGTGCCCAGATCAGCCCGACGTTCACACCGCCACCTGAGCCTTGATGGCCGGGTGGTGCTTGTAGTCGACGATCTCCACGTCGGAGTAGGCGTAGTCGAACAGCGAGTCGGCCTGGCGCAGGCGCAGCTCGGGGAACGCGAACGGCATGCGCGAGAGCTGCTCGGTCACCTGCGCGGTGTGGTTGTCGTAGATGTGGCAGTCGCCGCCGGTCCAGATGAAATCGCCGGGTTCGAGGCCGATCTGCTGCGCCACCATGTGCGTGAGCAGGGCGTAACTGGCGATGTTGAACGGGACGCCGAGGAACAGGTCCGCACTGCGCTGGTACAGCTGGCAGGAGAGCTTGCCGTCGGCGACGTAGAACTGGAAGAAGGCGTGGCACGGCGCGAGCGCCATCGCGGGCAGTTCGGCGACGTTCCAGGCGGAGACGATCATCCGCCGGGAGTCCGGGTCGCGACGCAGCGTGTCGAGGACCTCGCTGATCTGGTCGATGTGCCGGCCGTCCGGCGTGGGCCACGAGCGCCACTGCACGCCGTAGACCGGGCCGAGCTCGCCGTCCGCGTCCGCCCACTCGTCCCAGATGGTGACACCGTGCTCGCGCAGCCAGCCGACGTTCGAGTCGCCGCGCAGGAACCACAGCAGCTCGTACACGATGGACTTGAGGTGCACCTTCTTGGTGGTGACCAGCGGGAACCCCTGCGACAGGTCGTAGCGCAGTTGGTGCCCGAAGACACTCCGGGTGCCCGTGCCCGTCCGGTCGGCTTTGGCCGTCCCGGAGGTGAGCACCGTGCGCAACAAGTCTTCGTACTGAGTATCCGCCACAGCCACAGAGTCTACTGGGCCGCGGGTACCGCCCTGGTGGCGGCCGCCGCCGGTCCCGCCCGGTCACCGGGTTCAGCATCCGGGCGGCGCGGTCACGGGGCCGGTGCGGCGCAGGGCCGCCGGTGTGGTGCCGTACCAGCGCTGCACCGCCCGGCGCAGGGCGCGCGCGTCGGCGTAACCGCTGCGAGCGGCTACGGAGCCGACGCTCAGGTCGGTGTGGTGGAGCAGCCGCGTGACCTGGGACCGGCGTACGGATTCGGCCTCGCTGCTCCACGTGGTGCCGTGTTCGTCGAGGCGGCGCTGGAGGGTCCGTGGGCTGACGGCCAGGCGCCGCGCCACCGCGGTCAGGGTGGGGGCGCCTTCGTCGTGGGCGCAGGACAGGGCCGTGCGGAAGAGGTCCAGCCAGCTGTGCAGGGCGGTCGAGCTGGTGAGGTTCTGTTCGGCGTGCCGACGGAGCACGGCCGACAGGCCGGGCTGGGCGTGGGGCGTCGGGGTGTCGAGGTCGGCGGCGAGGAAGGTGATCGAGCTGGAGGGGGCTTCGAACTCGATGGTGCGGGTGCCGTAGAGCTCGGTCAGGGCGTGATGGTGGCGGGGTGCCCTGGCGGCCAGGGAGACGTGGAGGGGGACGAGGCACCGCCCCGCGGCCTCACTGAGGCGTCGCTGGTACAGGCCGAGCGCGTAGCCGCGGATGGCGCAGGCCGCTTCATAGGTCAGATCGGCCTCGTTGACGTGGCTGATGGTGACCTGTTCGCCGTCCTCGGTGACCCGGAGGTTGTCCGTGCCGGTGTCGGCGACGGAGGCGAAGTGGGCCGAGGCGTCGCGGATGCCTTCGAGCGGTGTGGGCGCGGAGGTGATCAGGTAGTCCCAGACCCCGAGGCTGCCGATGTCCGACTGCTGGGCCAGCAGCACGGACATGTCCGTCCAGGGAGCGTAGACGGTCGTGAGTTCGGCGACGCGGATGCTCGTGGCCGCCGGGGTCCGGCAGAGGTCGTCGTTGAGGTGCTCGGGGGCCAGGCCCAGCAGGTGCGCGTATCCGTGCCGGGGAATCCCGAGCAACCGGGCGACGTTGACGGACAGACGGGCGAGGGCGGAGGAGGTTGTCCCCTGATGTGCGTACGAGACCACGGGGGTTGAGCATAGGCCAGCACGAAATACCAGATGAGGGGCGGGGTTCGGGTCCCGGTGTCCCCACCATGGCGTGGACGGTCCCCCCGTGGCGCGTTCGGTCCCCTTGCTGACGTGTGCTGTCAGGGGCCGAGGGATCTTCTCGGCCATAGGGTGGGGTCCGTTCCCGCCCGCGCCCCTCCGGTGCGGACCAGGGGGCCGGCCGGATCGGAGCTCCCCCACGGGGGTGGGGGGCTCGGGATCCGGTCAACCGGCCGTCGTCAGACCGGTGGCGGTCCCTGCGTGAGGATCCGGGCCGCGTCGTACTCCTCGCGGTACGACCGCTCGGCCAGGTCCAGGTAGCCGTAGGCGTCATCACCGACGGGGATCCGCAGGGGCGTCGGGGCCTCGGCGGCGACGATGTCGAGGACCCGGGCGGCGAAGTCCTCGGGGCGGCCCGTCCCGGGGTTGTCCGCGAGGCCGCGGGCGCCTTCGAGCATCTCGCGGTTGGTCACGTCGTAAGCGGGGACCCGGTGGCCCGACTGGGCCATGGACGTGCCGTAGCGCGTGGCGAACATGCCCGGTTCGAGCACGGTGACGCGGATGTGGTGCGGAGCGGTCTCGAGGGCCAGGGCCTGGCTCATGCCCTCGAGGGCGTGCTTCCCGGCGCCGTAGGCGCCCAGCCCCGGGAAGGCCATGCGGCCGACCACGGAGGAGACGTTGACGATGTGTCCGTGTCCCTGGGCCCGCATCAGGGGCAGGACGAGGCGGGTGAGCCGCCAGGGACCCACGATCAGGGTCTCCAGCTGGTCGCGGAGCTCGGAGTCCGAGACCTCCTCGACCGCGCCGAACAGTCCGGTCCCGGCGTTGTTGACGAGGACGTCGATGCCGCCGAGTCGGTCGGTCGCGGTGCGGACGGCTTCCGCGCACGAGGCGGCGTCACGCAGCTCGAGCGGGATCGGGGTGATGCGGCCGGGCCAGGCGGCAGCCAGGTCTTCCAGATCGGCGGTCTTGCGGGCGGTGACCGCCAGTTCGTCGCCGGCCCGCGCCGCGGCGGTGGCCAGCGCGTGCCCGAGGCCGGAAGAACATCCCGTGACCAGCCAGCGTCGTCCCATCGTTCCCCCGTGAGAGCAGAGTGGTTCCGGATGATGGTGGTGCCCGTGCCCGTGCCCGTGCCCGTGCCCGTGCCCGTGCCCGTGCCTGTGCCTGTGCCTGTGCCCGTGGGTGTGACGGGGGCAGGGATGCGGCTCTGGTTCCGGCGGTGGCGTCGTACGGCCGCCCCGTGCGCGCGACGGCGGTGGCCGGCCCGGGCAGGCCGCCCGGGCCGCCGCGGTCGCGGTTGCCCGGGCGGTGGCGGCAGTTCATGGTCGTGGCGCTCCGGGCCCGTGGTCATCCCTCCTGCGGGGGCGCGTGGAGGCGCGCGGGCGCACGAAAGGGCGCGCACGCGCCCTCACCCGCGGGGCGGAGGACCTGCCGCGGGAACGGGGTCGGCCCCACCCCTCCTCAGAGGGGTGGGGCCGACGCTTCGGTCAGGTTCAGAACTGGGTCGTGATGGTGGCGTTGGTGAATTCCTGGGCGGCGTGGAGGCTGATGTAGACGTAGCCGGCCGCCGGGTTGTCGATGGTGAGGGTTTCGGTGTTGCCGGCCTGCGTGGAGCGGGCGGTGTAGTTGCCGGTGGTGGCCCAGGTGGTGGGGCTGTAGTAGAGGTCCGCGTTCCCGGTGCCGCCGCTGGTGGAGATCTTGAGCCGGGTCGTGCCGGCGGGGACGTTCACGTAGAAGTAGCGGTAGTTCCCGGTGGTGGCGGAGACGTTGGAGCGGCTGCAGTTGTCGCCCAGCACCCGGATGTCCGCGGGGGTGCACTCGGAGGCGGCCGCCCCGAACTGGGTCGTGAGAGTGGCGTTGGTGAATTCCTGGGCGGCGTGGAGGCTGATGTAGACGTAGCCGGCCGCCGGGTTGTCGATGGTCAGGGTTTCGGTGTTGCCGGCCTGCGTGGAGCGGGCGGTGTAGTTGCCGGTGGTGGCCCAGGTGGTCGGGCTGTAGTAGAGGTCCGCGTTGCCCGTGCCGCCGGTGGCGGAGATCTTGAGCCGGGTCGTGCCGGCGGGGACCTTCAGGTAGAAGTAGCGGTAGTTCCCGGTGGTGGCGGAGACGTTGGAGCGGGTGCAGTTGTCGCCCAGCACCCGGATGTCGGCGTCGGCGCACTCGGCGGGCCCGGCGGTCCCCACGGTGACCGCCTTGCTCGTGCTGGCGGTGGCTCCCTTGTTGTCCGTGACGGTGAGCCGCACGGTGTAGGTGCCGGCCGCGGCGAAGGTCTTGGCCGGGTTGGCGGCGGTGGAGCTGCTGCCGTCGCCGAAGTTCCAGGCGCGGGAGGCGATGGTGCCGTCCGCGTCGGTGGAGGTGTCGGCGAAGTTGACGGTCAGGGCGTTCACCGAGGCGGTGAATCCGGCCACCGGGGCCTTGTTGCCGGGCGGGGTGGTGGTGCCAGCGCATTCACCGGCGGCGCACCTGGCCAGCCAGGCGGAGAAGTCGGCGTCGTACCGGGTGCCGATGGTGGAGGTGAGCAGGGTGCGGGCGGCCGCCCAGTTGCCGGTGCGGTAGTGGCCGAGCAGCGTGGTCACGTCCTGCGGGTGCGACTGGATCAGGTAGCGGACCGCCAGGTAACCCCACTGGTAGACGCGGGTGGAATCCGCGTTGTCGTACGTGGTGTCGAACAGCGTGCTGAGCTTGTACGTGTTCGCGGCCGCCTCGGTGACCGCGCGGTCGTCGGTGACGTTGCGGTACGAGTACGAGATGTACTCCGCGAAGCCCTCGACCCACATGACGGTCGGGGTCGTCATGCCCGCGTTGAAGTCGCCGAACATGTCGAAGCGGCCGTCGAGGTAGTGGGTGTACTCGTGGTTGAGGTTCCAGATCTGGAACTCGGGGCGCACCCACTCCGCCTCGTAGGCGATGAAGCGCGGCTGGTTCCCGGCGGCTGCCGGGTTGCCCTCGAGGTACATGCCGCCGTTGTTGGTGCTGATGCCGAAGATGACGCCGGCGTAGGTCTGGTAGTCGGCGCTGGAGTCGAACGCCACCACCTCGAGGCTGGTGTTGTTGTCGTTCGCGACCGCGCCGCCGTCCTTCACCACGCCGTGGAAGAAGGCGTCCTGGTTGGCCAGGCTGGTGCAGCTGGCGGCCAGTTCGGTGGCGGTCATCTGCTGGGCGATGATGCGCAGGCTCGGGCTGCAGGTGTGCTTGACCGTCAGGACGGCGGTGCGCGCCCGGTTCGGCAGGTCACAGGTGTTGTAGTAGGCGCAGTTGGACGCGTCGTACGAGGAGGTCATCTCGGCGAGCGGCACCCAGAGCGAGGCGGTCCGGCCGGTGATCGCGCCGCGGTCGAGCAGCTGCTTGACGAGCGGCCGGACGGTGGTCTGGAGCGCGGAGTACTGCAGGAAGCGGCCGAGCTCACGGCCGGCGTTGGCCGCCAGGTAGCTCTTCCCGGTGCCCAGCAGGTCGTCGTGGGCCACGGCGAAGTCGCGCAGCACGGTGAGGATGCTGGGGTCGGCCTGCACGGCGGGCGGGAACTCAGGGGTCTGGTGGCCGCGGAACAGGATGGTGTAGGCGTTGTTGACCGCCGCGACCATGGAGTAGGAGCTGTCGTAGGTGGAGTTGTAGCCGGTCAGCAGACGCTTGACCACACCGAGGTAGCGGGCGTTCTCCTGGGCGCTGTCGACCAGGATGACCGCTTCGGAGAGGGTCGCTCCGTTGGCGTCGGTCACGTCGTTGGAGCGCGGCGCGGCGTAGAAGGTGTCCAGGGCGCCTCGGATCGAGCTCTTCAGGGCCGGGCCGTAGGTGCCGACGGTGGAGGCGTTGTACCACTGCACGAAGTATCCCGCGCGCAGGTAGAGCACCAGCTGTCCGATGGAAGTGCTGTTGTCGCCCGGGTAGTTGGCGGATCCGGCACGCAGCGCGTCGGCTACCGAGACCATCTGCGCCTCGCGGAAGGCGGCCTTGGCGTCCGCGCCCTTGAGCAGGAACAGCGAGTTCACGCAGCCCATCTCGGAGGACTTGATCTGCTGCACGAGTTCATTGCCGGTCTTCGAGGTGAAGTCGGCGATGTTGCAGGCCGCGGCGGAGAGGGCGCTGGGAGCCGACTTCGCGTCGGTCACGCGCTGTCGACTCTGTTCCGGGTCCTCGACCGCCCGGAGCGGGGCGCGCTCGGACAGGTCCGCGCTCGGCCGGGCGGCGTGCTCGGCCCGCAGCGCGGCGATGGCCGCCGACTCCGTCGAGGGCTGCGGGGCGAGACCCGGCGCCGAGCTCTGGGCGGGGGCGGACGGGTTCACGTCGCGCGCGAGGGCCTGGCCGGCGGGGGCGAGCAGGGTCAGGCCCAGACAACAGGCCAGGGCGGCTATGAGGGGCCGGACACGGCCCTTGGTCGTGGGGGTTCTGCGCATGGGGGGTTGGCCTCCGAGCAGGTCTGCGGCCGTGCTGGCGGCACGGCGAAATGGGAGTGCGGACCGTGCTGCCAAAGGGAGTTGACGGGGATTTCAACTCTGGCGTGTGCACGATAACGAACTGTGCGATGTAACATGGCACACATCACATGGCTCTGGAAGAGGGTCGGCGGCACTCTCGGAATCCGAGCCACTGTCAGCTCCGCGTCACCGGCGCGACATGCCGGGTTCGCCCGGGCCTATCCGCAGGGCGGCCCGGGCCGGGCGGCCGGCAACGGGTCCGGGTCCGGGTCCGCCCCCCAGCGTCCGGGGCCGGAGCCCGGGGCGTGGAGCCCCGGGGCCTGGCCGAACCGCCTACCGCCTACCGCCGGTCCAGCTCGTCGAGGACCTGGGCGAAGGGCCGGCGCAGGACGACGGCGACGGGCCGGGAGTCCGCGTGGGCGTACGCGGCCAGGCGGTCACGGGCGGCGTTCACGGCAGGACCCGGATCGTCCCCGGTCAGGGCGTGCTCGATGGCCCGCGCGGTGAGCGAGCCCAGTTCGGGGAGACGGAGCCGAGCCCGGTCGAGCTCCGGGACGAGGTCCTCCCGGCCGGCCAGCCGGGCGACCTCCCCGGCCAGGTTCGCCAGGGGCACGGTGAGCCCGTCGGCGAGGGCGATGCTCCGGGCCTGGAGCCGTACCGCGTCGCGCTGATGGCGGCGCAGGGGGTTGAAGCGCATGGCGCGTTCGGCCTCGCGGGCCCGTGCGGCGCTCACGTGGACCGCCTCGGCGTGGGCGTTCGTCCGGGCGAGGTTGTCGACGGCCGCGGCCGGTCCGGCGCCCAGGGCCGCCGCGGTGCTGGTGAAGGCGCCCGTCAGGCGCGCACGGCAGTCGTCGGCGACGGCGGCCAGGATGCGGTGGGGGTCCGGTGGCCACAGCAGCGGGGCGAGCAGGATGGTCACCGCCGCTCCCTGCGCGGTCTCCCAGACGCGGTCCAGCGCGTAGGCGTCGGGCGAGGCGTTGGCGAAGACCAGCAGGGACGACGCCGCGACCTGGATGTTCAGCCCGCCGCCGGCCCGGAGGACCATGCCGACACCCAGGCCCAGGGCCACCACCAGGGCCAGGGTGGCGGTCGACGGGCGCAGGACGTTGAGGGCGGCGATCGCGATGAGGACACCGGCCACCACGCCCAGGGTGCGCCGGAGCGAGGTGCCCAGGGCCGTCAGCGGATCGCCGCGCAGGGCCACCAGCGGGACGATCGCCGCGAACACCGGTGGCTGGGTGGCTCCCAGCCACAGCGCGACCTGCCAGGAGACGGTGACGCTGACCAGAATGCGGGCCGCCGCCGGACCTTCGTCGCGCACGAGTGCGCGGGCCCGGCCGGCCCGCCGTGCCAGTGCGTCAGCGAGATCGGTCATCCGAACCCTTCGGTGTGGCGTCCGTGCCCGCCGTGGGCCACCCGCACAGTGTGCGGCGGACCGACCGTCCGGCGCTCTCATGCGGCCGACGGCGGCATGTCGGCGGCCCGCCCGGGCAGCATCCGTGGCACCGCCCGTGGCACCGCCCGCCACGCGGCGCCCGGCCCGCCCCGGCCCGGCCAGGGCCATGAGCCCCCGAACCCCCACGTAACCTCTTCCCGTGCCAGCCTCCCGTCCCCATCACGTCGCCGTCCTCGTCCTCGAGGGCGCGAAGCCCCTCGACGTCGGCATCCCCGCACAGGTGTTCACGACCCGCGCGAGCATGCCCTACGAGGTACGGGTGTGCGGCGCGGAGCCCGGCCTCGTGACCGGCGGCGACGGCCTGTCGTACTCCGTCGCCCACGGCCTCGAAGCCCTCGCGTGGGCCGACACCGTCTTCGTCCCGGGCTACCGGTTCCCGGACCGGGACGATCCGCCGCGGGCCGTGGTCGAGGCCCTGGTCGCGGCTCACGCCAGGGGCGCGCGGCTCGCCGCCATCTCCACGGGGGCCTTCGCCCTCGCCGCCACGGGCCTGCTCGACGGCAAGCGCGCCACGACGCACTGGCACTACGCGCGGGCGCTCGCGGCGAAGTGGCCCGCGGTCCGGGTCGACGAGAACGTCCTGTTCGTCGACGAGGGCAGCGTGCTGACGTCGGCCGGCGCCGCCTCGGGCATCGACCTGTGCCTGCACGTCCTGCGCACCGATCTCGGCGTGGCCGCGTCGAACCACACGGCCCGGAGGCTCGTCGCGGCCCCCTACCGCAGCGGCGGTCAGGCGCAGTACGTCCCGCGCAGCGTGCCCCAGCCGCTCGGCGAGCGGTTCGCCGCCACCCGCGAGTGGGCACTGCGCCGGCTCGGCGACCCCCTCACCCTGGAGCTGCTCGCCCGGCACGCGGCCGTATCGCCGCGCACGTTCTCGCGGCGCTTCGCCGAGGACACCGGGTACACGCCCATGCAGTGGGTGATGCGGGCCCGCATCGACGTGGCGCGCGAACTGCTGGAACGTTCGGAACGGAGCGTCGAGCAGATCGCCGCGGACGTCGGCCTCGGTACCGGCGCGAATCTGCGGCTGCACTTCCAGCACATCCTGCGCACCACGCCCAGCGAGTACCGGCGCACCTTCGCCCGGGGCGAGTGACCCGGCTGCCCGTGACCCGGCTGCCCGCACCCGGCGGAACGCGGCAGCCCGCCGCCGCGTTGGCGCGATCCTTGCGGACCATGGCGATCGCGCCGCTGTCCCCGGCGGCCGCCACGCGCGAACCTGGTGGCGAACCCAAGGGACAGGGACAGGGAGACACACCATGACTCGCATCGCCATCAACGGATTCGGCCGCATCGGACGCAACGTGCTGCGCGCGCTGCTCGAACGCGACAGTGACCTCGAGATCGTCGCCGTCAACGACCTCACCGAGCCGGCCACCCTCGCGCGCCTGCTCGCGTACGACACGACCTCCGGCCGGCTCGGCCGTCCCGTGACGGTGGAGGGGGACGTGCTCGTCGTCGACGGCCGCCGCATCAAGGTGCTCGCCGAGCGCGAACCGGCGCAGCTGCCCTGGGGCGAGCTCGGAGTCGACGTCGTGCTCGAGGCGACCGGCCGCTTCGCCACGGCCAAGGCCGCCCGCGCGCACATCGACGCGGGCGCGAAGAAGGTCCTGGTCAGCGCGCCGGCGGACGGGGCCGACATCACGCTCGCCTTCGGCGTGAACAGCGACGCGTACGACCCGGCCCTGCACACGATCGTCTCGAACGCCTCGTGCACGACCAACGCGCTCGCGCCGCTGGCCTCGGTACTCGACGATCTCGCGGGCATCGAGCACGGCTTCATGACCACGGTGCACGCCTACACGCAGGAGCAGAACCTGCAGGACGGTCCGCACCGCGACCCGCGCCGCGCCCGCGCCGCCGCCGTCAACATCGTGCCGACCACGACGGGCGCCGCCAAGGCGATCGGGCTCGTGCTGCCGAACCTCGAGGGCAAGCTCTCGGGCGACTCGATCCGCGTCCCCGTCCCCGTGGGATCGATCGTCGAGCTCAACACCACCGTCGCCCGTGACGTGACGCGCGAGGACGTGCTCGCGGCGTACCGCACGGCGGCCGAGGGTCCGCTCGCCGGTGTGCTCGAGTACTCGGACGACCCGCTCGTGTCGTCCGACATCACGGGCAACCCCGCCTCGTCGATCTTCGACTCCGCCCTCACGCGCGTCGAAGGCCGGCACATCAAGGTGGTCGCCTGGTACGACAACGAGTGGGGCTTCTCGAACCGTGTGATCGACACGCTCGAGCTCATCGCCAGTCGCTGACCTGCGGCGAACGACCCACGTCCCACGTCCCAGGGGCTCAGGACGAACCACCCAGGACCCACGGGCCACGACGGCCGACGCCGCGTGGCCCGTGGTCAGGGAAGATCGGCGGGCGGCGGCTCGTCCTCGGCCTCGTAGACGTGCGGGCCGTCCGCCTGCCAGTCGATCGCCGACGAGTCCCGCAGGACGAGCTCGTCGGGATCCGGCACCTCGACCCGGCGGAGGAACTCGATCAGGTCGGCGTCCGAGTGCGCGACGCCGAGGACCGCCTCCGTACCGCCCACGCGCAGCGTGACCCGTCGGCCGCCCGACGGGGCGATCCGGTGTACGACGATCGGCGCGCGCTCCATCCCCTCAGCCTGCCGCCGGACGAGCGCGGCCGCATCCGCACGCCGTGACGTACGGCAGATGGCGCAGGCGGAACTTGTGGACCGGCCCTCCGGTCAGCACGCTTGGCCCATGCTCTCGCCCGCCCCCGATCCGGTCCGGTCACCCGTGACGTCCGAGCCGGCCGGCTCGCGCCGGGCGCTGGTGGCGGGGTCCGTCGGCAATTTCGTCGAGTGGTACGAGTTCGGCGTCTACGGCTTCCTCGCCACCGTCATCGCGGGGCACTTCTTCACCCCGGAGGGCGGCAGCGAGGTCGAGGCGCTCGTCAAGGCCTACGCGTCGTTCGCCCTCGCCTTCTTCTTCCGGCCGGTCGGAGCGGCCCTGTTCGGGCGGCTCGGGGACCGCGTCGGCCGGCGTCCGACGCTCGTCCTCGTCATCTGTCTGATGACCGGCGCCACGACGCTCATCGGCCTGCTGCCGACGTACGACTCCATCGGCGCGGCCGCACCGTGGCTCCTGACCCTGCTGCGGATCGTGCAAGGGCTCTCCGCGGGAGGGGAGTTCGGCGGCGCGGTGGCGCTCATGACGGAGTGCGCGCCGCCGGGCCGCAGAGGGCGGTACGGGGCGTGGCAGTCGTTCACGGTGGCGCTCGGCCTGCTCGCGGGCGCCGGCACCACGGCGCTCCTGGCGACCGTACTGAGCACGGCGCAGCTGAACGGGTGGGGCTGGCGGATCGCGTTCCTGCTGACGCTGCCGCTCGGATCCGTCGCGCTGTGGCTGCGGTTGCGTCTGGACGAGACCCCCGCCTTCACGTCGGCCGCCACCGGGGGGACCGGGCCCGGCCGGCGTCCGCGGACCGGGGAGACGATCCGGGCCGTGGCGCTGGGAGCCGGGCGGGTGATGGGGTGGTCGGCGGCCGGCTACACCTTCCTGGTGGTCCTGCCCTCGTACCTGCAGAGCACGCTGCACGCGACGTTCCAGCAGGCGCTCGGCGCGACCGTCCTGGCCAACCTCGGTTTCGCCGCGTCGATCCTGCCCGCCGGCACGCTGAGCGACCGGATCGGGCGGCGGGCGGTGATGCTGGCCGGGGCGGTGCTCGTCGCCGTGCTCGCGCTGCCGCTGCTCGACCTGGTGCAGGACGCCGACGTGCCGACGTACGCGAAGGGGGCCGCGCTCTTCGGCGCGGGCGCCGCCGTGGGGCTGATCGCGGGACCCGGGCCCGCGATGCTGGCAGAGATGTTCCCGACCACCGTGCGCTACACGGGGCTCGGGCTGGCCTACGCGCTGTCCAACGCCGTGTTCTCGGGCTGCGCGGGGCTGATCATCACCAAGGCCGTCGAGCGGACCGGGGACGCGGACGTTCCCGCGTACTACGCGGCGGCCGCCTGCGCGGTCAGCGCCGCCGCACTGCTGACCCTGCGCGGCGACGCCCACGAGCGGGCGCTGCGGTGAGCGTCCTGCGGGTGATCGGGCTGATGTCGGGCACGTCCCACGACGCCATCGACGCGGCCGCCGCCGACCTCACCCTCGACGGGGACACGCTGGTGCTCACGCCCCTGGGCATGATCAGCGCGGCGTACGACGACGAGCTGCGGGCGGAACTGGCGGGGGCGCTGCCGCCCGCCGGGACGGACCCGGCGACGGTGTGCCGGCTCGACACCCGCATCGGTCAGGCCTTCGCCGCGGCGGCCGTCCGGGCGGACCGCGAGCTGTGCGGCGGACGGGCCGACCTGACGGCCTCGCACGGGCAGACCGTCTACCACTGGGCCGGTGCCGGCCGGGTGCACGGCACGCTCCAGATCGGCGAGCCGGCCTGGATCGCCGAGGCGACGGGCCGCCCCGTCGTCTCCGGCTTCCGTACGAGGGACGTGTCCGCCGGGGGCCAGGGCGCACCCCTGGTGAGCATCGTCGACGTCATGTGGCTGCGGGGGCGCCCCGGGGTGCCCGTGGCGCTCAACCTGGGCGGCATCGGGAACGTCACGGTGGTGCCGGACGCGCCGGGTGGTGAACCGCTGGCCTTCGACACCGGGCCCGCGAACGCGCTGATCGACGCGGCGGTGCGGGAGCTGGCGGGGCGCGACGGTGCGGGCGCGGCCCGCACCATGGACACCGGCGGCGCGCTCGCCGCACGGGGCAGGGTCCACGGGCCCCTGCTGCGACGGCTGCTGGACGAGCCGTACTACGCCCTGCCCGCGCCGAAGACGACGGGCAAGGAGCTCTTCCACCCGCCCTACCTGCGCGCCGCCCTCGACGCCTTCGGTCCGCTGCCCCCGCGGGACGTCGTCGCCACGCTGACCCGCCTCACGGCGCGGACCGTGGCCGACGCCGTCCGGCCCCTCGGGGCGACGGAGGTGATCGCGTCGGGCGGCGGGACCCGCAACCCGGTGCTGATGCGGTGGCTGCGGGAGGAACTGGGCGGGGACGGGGGAGTACCGCTGCGGACCTCGGACGAGCTCGGCCTGCCCTCACGCGCGAAGGAGGCCTACGCCTTCGCCGTCCTGGGCTGGCTCACCGCACACGGCCTGCCCGGCACCGTCCCCTCCTGCACGGGCGCCCGGCACGCGACCGTCCTCGGCTCGATCACGCCCGGCGGCCCCGGCCTGCGGCTGCCGGAGCCGCTGACGACGGCCCCGACCCGGCTCTCCGTCCGCCCCGCGCGCACCCCCGCCCTCCGGGGGCGCGGACGTCCCGAAGCGAACCCGGAGGATCGAACATACGATGGGCGGGAACCGGGCGCGGGCGGCTCGCCGTGCCGCCAGACCAGCCGTCCGGGGGCAGGAGAGGCATGACCGAGGTCGCCGATACAGCGCGGACCGTCATCCTGACCGTGGACGACGACCCGGGAGTGTCCCGTGCCATCGCCCGTGACCTGCGCCGTCGCTACGGCGGCGCGTACCGGATCGTACGGGCCGAGACCGGGGACTCCGCGCTGGAGGCGCTGCGCGAGCTGAAGCTGCGGGGCGACCTGGTGGCCGTGATCCTCGCCGACTACCGGATGCCGCAGATGAACGGCATCGAGTTCCTCGAACAGGCCCTGAGCGTGTACCCGGGCGCGCGGCGCGTGCTGCTGACGGCGTACGCCGACACCGACGCGGCCATCGACGCGATCAACGTCGTCGACCTCGACCACTACCTCCTCAAGCCGTGGGACCCGCCGGAGGAGAAGCTCTACCCGGTCCTGGACGACCTGCTGTCGGCCTGGCGCTCCAGCGACCACCGGCCGGTGCCCGCCACCAAGATGGTCGGTCACCGCTGGTCGGCGCGGTCCTCGAGCGTGCGGGAGTTCCTGGCCCGCAACCAGGTCCCGTACCGCTGGTACTCCTCCGACGAGCCCGAGGGGCAGCGCCTGCTGGAGGCGGCCGGGGCGGACGGACACCGGCTGCCCGTGGTGATCACCGCGGGCGGCACCGTGCTGATCGAGCCGGACGAACCCGACCTGGCCGCCCACGTGGGGCTCGCGACGACACCGACCGCCGACTTCTACGACCTCGTCGTGATCGGCGGAGGCCCGGCCGGGCTCGGCTCGGCACTGTACGGGGCCTCCGAAGGCCTGCGCACGGTACTGGTCGAGCGGTCCGCCACCGGCGGGCAGGCCGGGCAGAGCTCCCGCATCGAGAACTACCTCGGGTTCCCGGACGGCGTGTCGGGAGCGCAGCTCACGGACCGCGCCCGGCGCCAGGCCGGCCGCTTCGGCGCCGAGATCCTCACCGCGCGCGAGGTCACGGGGCTGGAGGTCAGTGGCGCGGCGCGCGTCGTGCGCTTCTCCGACGGCTCGACGATCGCCGCGCACAGCGTCATCCTGGCGACCGGCGTCTCGTACCGGCAGCTCCGGGCACCGGGCTGCGACGACCTCACCGGCCGCGGGGTGTACTACGGCTCCTCGCTCACCGAGGCGGCCTCCTGCCTGGAGCAGGACGTGTACATCGTCGGCGGGGCCAACTCCGCCGGGCAGGCGGCGATGTACCTGGCGCGGGGCGCGAAGTCGGTGACGCTGCTGGTGCGCGGGCCGTCCCTCGCGGCGTCGATGTCGTACTACCTCATCCAGCAGATCGAGGAGTCGCCGAACATCACGGTGCGCACCCGGACCGTCGTCGAGGCGGCGCACGGCGAAGGCCACCTGGAACAGCTGACGCTGCGGGACGTGGACAGCGGCGCGACCGAACTCGCCGACGCCCAGTGGATGTTCGTGTTCATCGGCGCGGCCCCGCTCACCGACTGGCTGGACGGTACGGTGCTGCGCGACGAGCACGGCTTCATCCTGGCCGGACCGGACCTCACCCCGGACGGCCGGCCGCCGGCCGAATGGGCGCTGGACCGCGCGCCGTACCACCTGGAGACCAGCGTTCCCGGCGTGTTCGTCGCGGGTGACGCGCGCGCCCAGTCGGCGAAGCGCGTCGCGTCCGCCGTCGGCGAGGGGGCCATGGCCGTGATGCTCGTCCACCGGTACCTGGAGCAGTCATGAGCGGGCAGGTCATGCCGTGCGGGCCGCAGGAGATCGCCTCGCTGTTCCTGTTCGAGAAGCTCTCCCCGGAGCAGCTCGGGCGGCTGTGCGCGGAGGGCAGGGTCGAGCGGTTCGAAGCCGGTCCGGTGTACGCGGAGGGCGACCCGGCGACCTGCTTCTACGTGATGATCGAGGGCACCGTCGTGCTGTCGCGCCGGGTCGGCGGTGACGAGGTCGAGGTGGGCCGGACCTCGCAGCGCGGGGTGTACGCGGGAGCCATGCAGGCCTACCTGGGCGACCGGGTGCCGCAGACCTACAACAACTCGATGCGGGTGACCGAGCGGACGCGGTTCTTCGTGCTGCCGGCGCAGTCGTTCGCGGACGTCATGCGCGAATGGTTCCCGATGGCCGCGCACCTGCTGGAAGGGCTCTTCTTCGGCGCGCGCTCCACCCAGCAGGCCATCGGCCAGCGTGAACGGCTGCTGGCCCTCGGCTCGTTGTCCGCCGGGCTCACCCACGAACTCAACAACCCGGCCGCCGCGGCCGTCCGGGCCACCGCGGCGCTGCGCGAACGGGTCGGGAAGATGCGTCACAAGCTGGCCCACATCACCCAGGGCAACTACTCCCGCGAGGCGCTGGCCGACCTCATCGAGATCCAGGAACGTACCGCGGAACGCGTCGCCAAGGCACCGTCGTTGAGCCCCTTGGAGGCCTCGGACCGGGAGGACGAACTCACCGACTGGCTCGAGGACCACGGCATCGCGGAGGGCTGGCGGGTCGCCCCCACGTTCGTCCAGGCGGGCCTGGACGCGGACTGGCTGGAGCACGTCGCGGCGACCGTGGCCGAGGACCTGCTCCCGGCGGCCATCGGCTGGCTCAACTACACGGTGGAGACCGAGCTGTTGATGGACGAGATCGCCGACTCCACCACCCGCGTCTCCCACCTCGTCGACGCCGCCAAGCAGTACGCGCAGCTCGACCGGGCGCCGTACCGGGTCGTCGACGTCCACGAACTCCTCGACAGCACCCTGCTGATGCTCTCCGGCAAGATCGGTCCCCGGGTCCGGGTGGTCAAGGAGTACGACCGCTCGGTGCCGGACGTGCCCGCCTACCCGGCGGAGCTCAACCAGGTGTGGACCAACCTCATCGACAACGCGGTCTTCGCCATCGCCGGCACCGGGCGGGAGGGCGCGCTGACGGTGCGCACCGCACGACAGGGCGACCGGCTGCTGGTGGAGTTCCGCGACACCGGCCCCGGCATCCCGGAGGACATCCGCAGCCGCATCTTCGACCCCTTCTTCACCACCAAACCGGTCGGCGAGGGCACCGGCCTCGGCCTGGACATCTCCTGGCGGATCGTCGTCAACAAGCACCACGGCAGCCTCCAGGTCGAGTCCGCGCCGGGCGACACCCGTTTCCAGGTCCTCCTGCCGCTGACGGCCCAGGAAGCCGATGCCGATGCCGATACCGATGCCGATGCCGGCACGAACACCGGCACCGGCGCCCGCACCGCTGCCGCGTCCGGACCCGAGACCACCGAGGAGCCCGTATGACCGCCGACATCGACGGAGTCGACCCGAGCGTCCCGCCCACCGGTACGGGCTGCCTCGACTGCGACGCGGTGGGCGGGTGGTGGTTCCACCTGCGGCGCTGCGCCCAGTGCGGACACATCGGCTGCTGCGACTCCTCGCCCGCCCAGCACGCCACCGCCCACTGGAAGTCCACGGGCCACCCGCTGGTGCAGAGCTTCGAACCGGGCGAGGACTGGTTCTGGGACTACGGCGGCGACGAGCTGTACGAGTCCGGTCCGGAGCTGGCGCCCCCCGGTCAGCACCCCGCCGACCAGCCGGCGCCGGGACCGTCGGGCCGGGTCCCCGAGGACTGGACGCGCCGGCTGCACCGCTGAGCGGGGTACCGGGCGGGGTACCTCACGACCAGCGGAACGCGGGGCCTGACCCCGGCCCCGGGCCTCAGCAGGGGCGGACCGGCTGGAGGTTGTGGACGTAGCGCGCGGACACCCAGCCCTTGGAACCGTGCAGCCTGTACCACACCGGGTTGCCGTCCACCCATCCTCCGCGCTTCTGGCAGGAGAGGAGCACCCGCTCGTGCGGGTGCAGCTTGTTCACCACGTCCGCGTACACGGTCGGCCTCTCACGGACGTTGAGCGGCGCCTGGGACTCCACCACACCCACGGGGCGGGAATCGGCCCGCGCGCGGCCCTCGGCCGCCCACCCGGCCGTACTCAGCGGGCCGATCAGTACGCCCGCCGCCAGCGCGTACGTCAGCAGTGCTTTCCTGCCCATCGGATCCACTCTCCCTGTGTCGCCCCGGCCCGCATCGGCGACGCATGGCGCCGACCACCGGACGACTATCCACCGTCCGGGCGGCGGGCCGCCGGGGAACACGCCACCGTTACGCCGGATGGCCCCGCGCGCGGCGACCGGTGGCGGCCGGGAGTGGGGGAGCTCGCGATTTCGCACACACCGGCTTCCGCGATAAAGCGCGCGGGAGCAAAGTCGCACGCTATGCGGGCGGTGACGGGAAACGCAACGACGAGAACTCCATCCCGAGCCAAAATGACGAGGGCATGCCATATATACCTACGTCAAGTTCAGGCAAAGTCGGACAGAAAGGCCGTGTAATCGGAATTCCTACTTCCGGTTATTCCTCTTTCGGTCAATTCTCATGAGAAGCTCATCCGGACCGATCAGGACATCCGTCCGCACGCACCACACCGGGGGCGCGCGGATCGAGGACGAGGAACATTCGTGAGACGACCCCTGGCGCGCTTTCGCGCCACCGGCCGGCAGCGCCCGCGGGCATCTGCGCTGGTCACCACGCTGGCACTGACCGTGGGCCTTGTCGGGGCCGGCTCCGCCGCCGACGCGGCCGGGCAGAGCGGCATCCTCGCCGGAAAGCAGACGGCGCCCGCCCCGAGCGAAGCGGAGAAAGCGGCCTCGGAGGCCAAGCGGACCGGTAAGCCGGTCGAGATCGTCGGGCAGCGCACCGAAACGAACGACACGTGGGCCAATCCCAACGGAACCGTTACCGTTAACCGGTCCCTCGTTCCGGTGCGGGTGCGCCAGGCCGGAAAGCTCATACCGGTCGACACCACGCTCCAGCGGGCGCGGGACGGCCGGCTGACCCCCAAGGCGGCGCGGATAGGCCTGACCTTCTCCGGGGGCGGGGACGCACCTCTCGTCGTCATGTCGGAGAACGGCCGGGACGTTTCGCTTTCCTGGCCGAAGCCGCTTCCCAAGCCCACGCTGGAAGGCAACAGCGCCGTCTACGCCGAGGTCTTCCCCGGCGTGGACCTGCGCGTCAGTGCGAGCAACGA
Source organism: Streptomyces sp. NPDC054961 (assembly GCF_053609145.1). Taxonomy (NCBI): domain Bacteria; kingdom Bacillati; phylum Actinomycetota; class Actinomycetes; order Kitasatosporales; family Streptomycetaceae; genus Streptomyces; species Streptomyces sp. NPDC054961. The sequence goes on from NZ_JBSGWY010000044.1 coordinate 28,828, forward strand.
CAGCTTCGCGCACGCGCTGATCGTCAAAACGCGCGAGGCCGCGGCCAACCCGGACCTGGCCACCCTGAACTTCGGGCTGAAGGGCAAGGGACTCACCGTCCGGGCCGAGGCCGACGGCCAGCTGCGCGCCGTGGACCCGTCCGGCCAGACCGTGTTCGGCTCCGCCAAGCCGCAGATGTGGGACGCCGGCGGCGAGAAGGCCCAGCAGCCCGCCTCCGCTCCGGCGGCCAAGACCACGCGGTCCGCGGACGCCCCCGCCGCCACCCTCGCGGCGGACGCCGCCACCCCGCCCCCCGCGGCGCCGGTCGACGGCATCACCGACGGCGCCAGGCAAGCCGACCTGGGCGTCAAGCTCTCCGGCTCCACCCTCACCCTGACGCCGGACCAGAACCTCCTCAAGGCGCCGGAGACCACGTACCCCGTGGTCATCGACCCCACCTGGGACGCCTGGAAGCAGGCGTGGACCATCGCGTACAAGCACAACGCGTTCCCGTCCTCGCCGAACACCAACTACTGGAACGGCGGCACGCTCAGCAAGGACGCCCGCGTCGGCTGCGCGAAGGACGCCGCCAACGGCAACCAGGTGATCTGCGCCAAGACCTTCTTCCAGGTCGGCATGACCGACTACTGGGACAAGCAGATCATCGAGTCCACGCTGCGCATCAAGCAGAAGTCGGCGGGTTCCTGGAGCTGCAAGTCCGGTGACATCCAGGTCTGGGACACCGGCACCATCTCCAAGTCGACCACCTGGAACAACCAGCCGGACTGGACGCGGCTCGTCGACGCCACCGGCCAGTCCTTCGGCGGGCGCAACTGCCCCGGCGACGGGGACCTGATCGAGCTGAACGTGAAGTCGGCCGTCGCCGCGGCCGCGCAGAAGCACTGGGGCAACTGGACCTTCGGCCTCAAGGCCGCCAAGGACACCGTGGACGTGTCCTGGCGCAAGCTCGACCCCGACAGCGCGCGGATCTCGACCACCTTCAACACCACCCCCGACAAGCCCACCGAGCGGTCCACCGACCCGTCCGTGCCCTGCACCGGCGGAGTGATCGGGACGACCGACCAGGTGGTGCTGCGCGCCCGGGTCAAGGACAAGGACACGACGGACGTGTCCCTCAGCGCCGAATTCCACTACTGGAAGGACGGCACCACGACGCCCACCAAGACCGTCGTCAAGGCCGCCAACGGGAACGTCGCCCAGCTGCCGATTCCCGCCGGCGGCCTGGACGGCACGTACCGGTGGGACGTCCGCACCCTCGACAACGTCGGCCCCCCGGGGCCGTGGGCCGGCCAGTGCGTGTTCACGCTGGACCGCACCAGGCCCGACAGGACGCCCGTCGTCACGTCGCTCCAGTTCCCCGAGAACCAGCCCGACCCGGCCAAGACGGGCTTCGCGCGCACCGACGGCACCTTCAATCTGAGCGCCAACGAGGTCAAGGACGTCACCGCCTTCGAGTGGTGGACCGATTCCAACCCCAAGGTCAACAAGATCGCGCCCACCACCGCGGGCGGATCCGTCGACATCGTCTACAGGCCGACCACGGCCGGCCCGCAGCGCCTGTTCGTGCACAGTCTCGACGCCTCCGGCAACCGGTCGAACCTCAAGGAATACCTGTTCTACGCCAAGCGCCTCGCGACCCGTGACAAGCACGGCGACCTCAACGGCGACGGCACCGTGGACATCTGGAGCGTCGACCCGGGCGCCGGAACCCTGTGGATGCATCCGGGGAAAGGCGACGGCACGTTCGACCTGTCCAGGCAGCTGGACCAGGCCTCCTTCGCCGACGCCACCGCGCTGACGCACCGGGGCAGCTGGAACGAGGACTACTACGAGGACCTCATGGTCCTGCGGCCCAGCTCCGACAACTCCCGGCAGAACCTGTACGTCTACCCGAACAGGGGCGACGGCGACCTCGAGACCGCGGACGCCAACCGGATCGAACTCAGTGTGGTCAACACCGAGGAGAACGACCACTGGGCCCACGCCGACCAGGTGGTGTCCATCGGCAGCGTCAACGACGACAACGGCGACGCGAAGACCGACGACTCCGACCAGCCGGACCTCCTGGTCAAGACCGGCGACCAGCTGTGGCTGTACCTCGGCACGCCCGTCGGCTTCCTCGACGTCGTCGGCGCGCCGATCCTGCTCGGCAACGCCGACTGGAAGAACATGACGGTCATGGCGCCGGGCGACCTCAACGGCGACCAGCTGCCCGAGATCTGGGCCCGTGACACCGTCACCGGCAAGATCCACCAGTACACGAGCCGCAAGACGACGGACCCCGGCTCGGTGACCGTCGCCGACCTGGCCGTCTTCGCCGACCCCGCCGCGCGCGCCACGTCCATCGGGACCGGCTTCACCGGCGCGGCGTACCCGCACCTGACCACCAACGGTGACTTCGAGGCCGCCGGCCACGCGGACCTGTGGTCGCGCGACGGCGACGGCCGCATCACCGAGTTCCCCGGCCAGGCCCTGACCGGCGGCTCGGCCTTCGGCGCGGGCCGCCCGCTCGTGCTCGGAGGGACCTCCTGGTCCGAATGCCAGGCCTTCACCTCGGCCGGGACGGGCACGCACACGCTGTGCGGACCGATCCTGGCGAAGTTCCTGGCCAAGGGCGGCACCTCGCTCGGCTATCCGACCACGGACGTCCTCGTCCCGGCCGACGGCGTGGGCCGCTACGTCCACCTGCGCGGCGCCGGCCAGACCACCGACAACGGCTCCATCTACTGGCACCCCAGCACCGGAGCCTGGGTCGTGTGGGGGGCCGTCCGCGCCAAGTGGAACGCCCTCGGCGCGGAGAAGGGCATCCTCGGATACCCCACCTCGGACGAGTCGGGGACCTTCGACGGCGGCCGCTTCAACACCTTCTACTCGACCGCGGGCGGCAAGGGCGGCATCTTCTACTCGAAGGAGACCGGGGCCTGGTCGGTCCACGGCAGCATCTTCACCAAGTACGTCTCCCTCGGCGGTCCGGCGAGCCCCCTCGGCTATCCGGTCACCGACGAGACGAACGTCGGTGACGGGAGCGTCGCCCGCTTCAACACCTTCCGCAAGCGCACCGACACAGCCGACACCGCCTCGGTCTACTGGAGCAGCGGCAACGGCGCCTGGTCCCTGTTCGGTTCGATCCGTAAGAAGTGGCTCGAACTGGGCGGCGAGAAGAGCGCCCTGGGATACCCGACGTCGGACGAGTACGACGTCGCCGGCGGCCCGCGCGAGGACTTCCAGAAGGGCTACATCCGCCACAACAGCACCACCGGATCCACCGTCGAGCACCAGCCGGCCGACCGCACCGCGCACCTGCGCACCGATCTGTCCGGCGACTTCAACGGCGACGGCCGCACGGACCTGGCCACCGTCTACGACTACGGCGACGACACCACCGCGCTGTGGGTGCTCAACGCCCTGCCCACGGGCGGGTACGAGCAACCCACGCTGCGCTGGACCAGCGCCAAGGGCGCCTTCTCCTACGCCCGCGCCAAGTGGGTCGCAGGTGACTTCAACGGCGACGGCCGCACCGACGTCGGCGCCTGGTACGGCTACGCCGACGGCAGCAACGCCCTGTGGAACTTCGTCTCGAACTCCACCGGCACGTTCACCCCGGTCAAGAGCTTCACCATCGCCACGGGCACCTACAACTGGGCCAAGTCGATCCCGCTCGCCGGTGACTTCAACGGCGACAAGCGAGGGGACTTCGCCCTGATCCACGACTACGGGAACGGCGACATGGGCGCCCACACCTGGACGGCCAAGACGGACGGCAGCTTCAACGCGTCCGTCCCGAGCTGGCGCACGGGCACCGGCAAGTGGTGGAGCGACTACGCCACCTTCCGGGTGGGCGACATGAACGGCGACGGACGGGACGACTTCCTGGCCATGTACGGCTACGCCTCGTACGGCACCGCGCTGTTCACCGGTCTGGCGCAGCCGAACGGCGGCTTCGCCGCCCCGGTCAAGCACTGGGCCAAGGCCGCCGGAGTCTGGGAGTACGCCCGGACGAAGCTCACGGTCGGCGACTACAACGGCGACGGCCGCGCCGACGCCGCGCTCATGTACGACCACGGCGACGGCCACGCCTCGCTCGACACCCTGCTCGGCAAGCCGGACGGCACGGTCGCCGAGGGCGTGCGCAGCTGGGACACCCCGGACGGTTCCTGGTACGCCTCCAGCGCCGGCCCGCCGGTCTCGGGCGACTCCGACGGAGACGGCCGGGACGACATCGCGAGCATGTACAACTACGCCACCGGCGCGACGGGCGCGTTCACCTTCAAGGGCCGCCCCGACGGCGGCTTCGAGAACGGCTTCCTGAGCTGGCAGACCCTGCCCGGCACCTGGTGACCGCGACGGCGACCCGCCACCGCTGACACGGGCCCCGCACCTTCCCGAAGGTGCGGGGCCCCGCGTCGGTCCCGGGTCAGCTCAACTCGAACGACAGGTCCGGGGCGAGCGCCCGGAGGAAGTCCGCCGCATCGAACATCGCACCTGCCGAGGCCACCCCCGTGGCCCGCGTCCGGCCGGCCAGGACCCGCTGGACGGCCTCCACCACCAGCGGCGCGGTGATCGCGTAGATGTCCCGGCCCCGGGCCGTGGCGCGCCGTTCGACGCCACCCGCGCGCACCAGGACGTCCACGACGAAGGTCTGGTCCGACCGGCCCAGAGCGTCCACCGCCTCCGGCGCCGGAGTGTCCTCACCGGCCAGGTCCCGCGCGGCCTCGACGGCCATGTAGGTGCGGACCTCGGGTACGTCCAGGTGGCTGGGAACGGTGACCACGTCGGCCATGGTGAACTCCGCGATCACCGGCCGCCGGCCCAGCGGCTCCGGGAAGACCCAGTCCTGCACCCGCGCCGCGTCGTCGTGGTACTGCAGCGCACCGTCCGTGAACCGCACCCGCCGGCCCGCGCGGCGCTCGTGGGACACCGCGCCGGCCGTCCTGGTGCCCGCCGTGGGATGCCAGCTGCTCAACCCGTACGCGACGTGCACCTCGTCCGCGGAGGTCCACTCGCCCATCGCCGCGGTCGCCAGCAGGTCGCCCAGTCCGCCGTAGAAGGCCATCGCCGGGACCACGGGCGTACCCGCCTTCCGGGCGGCTTCCGCGTGATCGGTGAACGTCGCGCCGTTCGCCTCGAGTTCCGCCGCCACGTCGAGGTACGGGATCCCCGCGCGCAGGGCCGCCTCGACCACGGGGCCTCCCGTCACCGCGAAGGGGCCGGCGGCGTTGATGACGGCCGCCGCGCCCGCGAGGGCCCGGTCCAGCGCGCCCGGGTCGTCCACGGAGGCCGGCCGCGCGTCCACGCCCGGCCATTGGGCCGCCAGTACGTCCAACTGGGCGGCGTCGCGGCCGGATACGACGGTGGCGACACCGCGCCTGCGGAGTTCGGCGACGATGAAGCGCCCCGTGTGTCCCGTCGCCCCGTAAACCACCACTGCGGCCGTCGTGTTCATCGTCTTCCCCGTTCTCGGTGTCCTGTGGGGTCCAGTCTCGCCGTGCGAGGAGCCCGTCGTGAGGGTCTGGAACGACAGCATCCGCGCAGTTTCGGACACGCCGTCCTCCGTGCGCCGGCTCCCGGACGCCGGCCGTGTCGGCACTCCGGAAGTATCTTGACGTCAAGATTATTCTCGGGCAGGCTACCGCCAGATATCTCGACATCGAGATATCTTCGCGGGGGACTCGGAGGCCTGAGATGCGGCGGCGCGGTGCGGGAACAGGGAAGGGGCGACCGGTCCGGCCCGGCCTGGTGGCGCAGTTGCGCCGTCCGCCCGGGGGGCGGGACGCCCGGATCATGCTGTTCGCCCAACTCCTCGACCGCACCGGAACGGGCGTGTGGGCCGCCTCCTCGGTCCTGTTCTTCGTCTTCGTCATCGGCCTGGACGCCGGTCGGCTCGGCCTCCTGCTCGGCGCCGCCGCGGTGGCGGGCATCGCCGGATCACCCCTGGCGGGCCACCTGGCCGGCCGGTTCCAGGTGCGCTCCCTGCTGATCGGCTGTCACCTCCTGCGCCTCGGCACCCTCAGCTCGCTGCTCGTGGTCACCCGCTTCGACGTGCTGCTGCCCGTGGTCGCCCTCACCTACCTGGGGGACCGCGCGGCCAAGACCCTGGAGATGCTCTTCGCCACGCGCGCGGCAGGTGACCGCCGGGCCACCTACCAGGCGCTGTCGCGCAGTACCGCGAACGCCGGGTACGGCCTCGGCGCGGGCGTCGCCGCGATCGGTCTCGCCCTGGGGACCCGCGAGGCCTACCAGGTCCTGATCCTGGCCAACGCGCTGTCCTTCCTCGCGGCCGCGGCCCTCGTCTGGCGCACCCGCGAGCCGCGCGGCCAGGGGATCGTGGCCGCGCGCACCGCAGGCGCCGCGGCTCCGGCGGTCCGGCCGGATGCGCCGAGCCCCTGGCGGGACCGCGGCTACCTGCGCTTCGTCCTGCTGGACATACCGATGAACCTGGACGACTCGATCCTGGGCATCGGCCTGCCGCTGTGGCTGGTGGACCACACCGACGCGCCGCACGCCCTGGTCCCGGCCTTCCTCGTGATCAACACCGCGCTCGTCGTCGTACTCCAGCTGCGCGTGTCGGCGAAGGTCGAGGAGCCCCGCCAGGCCGTGGCGGCGGTCGTCCTGTACGGGCTGACGATGCTGGCGTGCTGCGTCCTCCTCGCCGTCACCGCGGGAGCCGGGGCCTGGACCGCGTCCGTCGTGCTCCTCGCCGCGGCGGTACTGGCCACCGCGGCGGAGCTGATGCGCTCGGTGAGCTCCTGGGAACTGGCGGTCTCCCTCGCCCCCGCGGAGGCGAGGGCGTCCTACCTGGGCGTGGCGGGGATGGCCCAATCCGTCCAGAAGTCCGCCGGACCGCTCCTGCTGACCGGCCTGGTGATGACGGCCGGCCCGGCGGGCTGGCTCGCCCTCGGCGCGGCGATCGCGGCCCTGTCGACCGTCCAGCGCCGTACCGCCCTGCGCCGCCTGGACGCGATGCTCCCGTCGCCGGCCCCCGTCGCGCCGTCGGAGACGGCCCCTCCGCGCACGCCCCGGCAGTACGGGGCGTGAGGGGCGGGGCGGCGGCCGAGGCGCGCCCCAGGGCGGCCGGCCACCCCCCCCCGTGCGATCGGTGTCCGTTCGTGACCTTCCGCGTCGTGACCCGCGATCACACCCCGTTAACCTGAGCAGGTTCAAAACGATATGGGGGGCGGCTGGGCGCGTGATCACACGCGGCCCGGCCGCACGAAGGGGAATTCAGTGAAGCTCAAGCGCATTGCCGTCGTGGCGGTCGCCGCCGTGGTCGGTCCGACGGTTCTGATGGTCACGCCGGCGATGGCCGACGAGGTCAAGAACCCGGCGGTGACCGCCCCGGACGCGGCGCCGAAGGACGACACGGCGCCGACGCAGGCCGGCCCCGGCCAGGAGAGCCCCTGGGCGCCCACGCTCTCGTTCACGGACGCGCCCCGGGCCGGCTTCGCCGCCGGCTCGGACTGGAGCGAGTTCACGGTCAAGGTGGACAACACCGGCGGCCCGTCGGTCACCGGCTACTCCCTCGAGCTCAGCGTGAGGGGAAGCAACCTGCGCTCCTCGTACTTCGACGTCGAGGTGTTCTACGCCGGTGCCTGGCACAAGGCGGACAGGGCGGCGCTGCCCGGACCCGATGCCCCGGTGTACGACGCCACGCCCGGCCTCACCTACGGCGCGGACTCGGTCACCGACGTCAAGGTGCGGATGCGGGCCAAGGCCGAGGCGCCCGCGGCGGACATCACCGTCGCGGTCACCGGCACGGACAACCGGGACGCCGACTCGAAGGCGGCCTCCTTCGCGTCGAAGATCACGCACGCGCAGACCGGTGACGGCGACGGCACCACGGCCGGGGCGCCCGGGCTGTCCCTCACCGGCCTGCCGGCGAAGGGCTTCACGGCCGGGTCGGACTGGAGCGAGTTCTCCCTGCACGTGGACAACGCGGGCCGCCGGGGCGTCGACGACTACAGCCTCGAAATGGCCATGTGGACGCTCGACACCACGGGCTTCGAGGACGGCGACGCCCAGCTGGAGGTGTACGCACCGGACGCCGGCGGGACCTGGGGCTGGCACGAGATCGACGCCTACGGCTCGGAGGAGGCCTGGAGCTTCTCGCTCGCCGAGGTCGACATCGAGAAGAACGAGGTCTTCGACCTGAAGCTGCGGATGAAGTTCGCCAAGGACGCTCCGGCCACGCGCCTGTCCCTGGACACGACGGCCGAAGGCGGCAGCGCGCCGCGCGTGAAGCACAGCACGACGCTCACGGCCGCCGACCAGCAGGCGGAGCGCCAGGGCCCGAAGCTCGGGCTCGACGGTCTGCCCCAGGGCGGCTTCACGGCCGGCGGCGACTGGCAGCAGCTCGCGCTGCACGTCGACAACTCCGGCAAGGAGGCGATCGACGAGTACACCTTCGTGTTCTTCCTGTTCCCCGACGGCAAGGACGTGCTGTGGGCCAAGCACTTCGACATCGAGGCCTGGAACGGCACGGCGTGGGTTCCCCTCGCGAAGGACCCCCTCGGCCGGGAACCCGGGGCGATCTTCCAGTGGGCCGTCGGCAAGAACGCGAAGTTCGACATACAGCTCCGGGTGCGGGCCACGGCCGACGCCCCGGACAGCCCGATCGTCGTCATCCTGTACGGGGACAGCAACGGCTCCGCGCACCCGGTCGAATCCGACATGGTCGTGAAGCAGACGTCGGTTCACGGGGCGGCCACGGGCGGCGGCTCGGGCAACGGCAACGGCAACGGCAACGGCAACGGTACGGGTTCCGGGACCGGCAACAACGGCGGCAACCAGCCGGCCCCGGACGGCGGCGCCAAGCCGGTCGACACGAAGACCCCCGCCGCCGGCACGAACGGCACGGGTGGCGGTCAGCTGGCGCAGACCGGCGCCGACCCGGCGGCGAGCTGGGCCCTGGGCGCCTCCGGCGTGGCGCTCGCCATGGGCGCCGCGCTCGTGGCGGGCACCGGCCGCCGTCGTCGCCCGACCGCGTAGGTGGCGTACGGCCGGCCCGGGAAACTCCGGGCCGGCCGTCACGCGACCGCACGGGTCGCGGTCCCGGACGCTGACGTACCGGTCACCTCATCCGTGCCCTGTCCCGGACGTCGCGCCGGTCGCGGGGGGAGCGGCGCGGGGTTCTCGAGGGCGGGCAGGGACCAGCTCGCGTCGATGTCGCCGGACTGCGGCCGCAGTCCGAGCTCACGGAGCTGATTGACCGCCATCATGGCGGTGAACATCGCATTCGGGTGGGCGCCGCCGACCCCCAGTCCGGTGACGGCTTCCAGGAAGCGCGTGGTGAACTCGCCGGGCCGCACCCGACCGCTCTGCGCCGTCAACCCGAGAGCCGCTTCCTGGAGTGCGGTGGCCTGCTCCAGCAGCCCGTCCAGGTAGGGCCCCGCCTCAGCGGCTCCGCGCACGGCGAAGGTGTGCCCGTCGGTGAGGAGCGAGGCTTCGCCCTCCTCGAAGAGGAGGGCGACGGCCCCGAGCACGGTCTGGATCTTGAGCTGGTCGGCGTCGGCCATGGGACCGCAGGGTCCGTTGCCCTCGTCGGACAGGTGGACCACGCCGCACTCCCGCAGGTGCACGATCACGTGTCCCGCGCAGTGGCCCTGGCTGCGCAGCACCCGGACCGCGCCGTCGGCGAAGGTCCAGCCGGTGAAGCGGATCGAGCCGATCCGGATCCGCTCCAGCGGGAGCTCCTCGTACATCCGGGTCGTCGGGCCGAAGGGCCGCATCGGGCGGAAGAGCGACACCACCTCGTCGGCCAACAGTGCGGGCTCCGCCGGCAACGGCCCCTGCCCGGCGACGCGTTCGAAGCACCGCGACCAGTACCGGACCGGGTCCCGCATCTGGTCGACGTCGGGGGCGGGGACGTAGTGCTCGACCGGCACGTCCCACGCGTCGGCCGGCAGGTCGTTGTTGCCGATGTGGTCGAGATGGCCGTGCGTGGTCAGCACCAGCGCCCGGGACCAGGGCCCGACCCGGTCGGCCGCCTTCCGCAGCGCCGTGCGGAAGGCCGTGGTGACCCCGGTGTCGATCAGGACCAGGGTCTCGCCGACCCGGTGCACGAGGGCGTTGGCGACGTCCGGTTGGCCGTGCTCGACGTCCAGTTCCTGCCCGAGGACCAGTACGGTCCTGTCGTCGATCTCGATCAGGTCGCCCAGCGCGGTCATGGATCCTCCCGCGGTCTCGTCCGGCCCCGGCTCGCCGGGGCCGGGCGGCGTCGCTACGAGTCCCTCGCGACGAGCGTACGCCGCACCGTACGGGGTGTCCTCAGGAGCCAGAATCCCCGCGCGGCCGACGCCCTCGAGGGCCCCGTCCCAGGTCCTGGGCTCATTCCGGTCGCAACGGAAGGCCCGCGCCCCTCCCGCACCCGAGCGGCGCTCCGGCCCGCGGTCTTGACGCGGCCCCCCGCGGCGTCCAGCCTGGCCGTGACGCGCCTGCCGGTGCTGCCGGTGGCCCCGATGACCGGAGTGGCGGGGGAGGGGCAGGCGGCGTGCGAGAAGCCGGAGGCCCGTCACCGGTTCCTTCCCGCGGCGTCGGTCCGCGGGGTGGTGGGCGGTCGGGTACCGGGCGGGCCGCGCCCGCGGGCGGCCACGTGCACAGTTCGGCCACCGTTCACCGGCACACCACCCTGCCGGGGAGCACCCATTCGGCCTGGGGGGAGACCCTCGTGCCGCCCTGCTCCAACGACCCCGGGAAGACACCGTGACCGAATCGCCCGCCCGCCACCACCGCCGCCATCGACTCGCGCTGGGCCTGGCTCTCGTCGTCGTACCGGCCCTGGCCGTCGGTACCCTGGCAGCCGTCCCCGCCCAGGCCGCTCCGGCCAACGACATCCGCATCAACGAAGTGGTGACCACGGGGGACGTGGACGACTCGATCGAGCTGTACAACAAGGGCACCGCCCCCGTCGACCTGTCGGGCTGGATCCTCAAGGACTCGAGCAGCAGCTCGAAGTACAAGATCGCCTCCGGCACCACGCTGGCCCCGGGCGCGTTCCGTGCCTTCGACGTACACGGCTCCTTCGGCCTGGGCTCCGGGGACAAGGCGCGCCTCTACCTGCCGGACGGCACCACCCTGACCGACACCTTCACCTGGAGCGAGCACTCCGCCCCGTCGTGGTCGCGCTGTGCCGACGGAACGGGCACGTTCAAGGCGGCCCGGGTGACGCTCGGCGCCCCGAACGACTGCGGCTCCCCGGGCGGGGGCACCACACCGGTCGCCTGGCCGGGCAGCGGCTCGGTGGCCACGGCCGACGCGTCGAACGTCTTCGGCGAGGACCTCAGCGGGCTCTACCAGGAGGGCGGCGTGATGTGGGCCGCGCAGAACTCCGGGAAGCTGTGGCGCCTGCTCCCGAACGGCTCCGGCGGGTGGACCCCCGACACGGCCAACGGCTGGTCCTCCGGCAAGACGCTGCGCTTCCCGGGCGGCGGTTCCGGCAGCCCCGACTCCGAGGGCGTCACGCTCACCGGCGCCGGCGCCGCGGGCGGCGTCTTCGTCGCGAGCGAGCGCAACAGCGCTTCCTCGGGCACCAGTCGGCTGTCCGTCCTGCGGTACGACGCGAGCGGGACCGCGTCCACGCTGACCGCCACGAAGGAATGGAACCTGACCGCGAACCTGCCGTCCGTGGGCTCCAACCTCGGTCTCGAGGCAGTCACCTGGGTCCCCGACTCCTACCTGACCGGGGCCGGCTTCAAGGACGCCTCGACCGGCGCGGTGTACGACCCGAGCCGCTACGGGGCCCATTCCGGCGGGGTGTTCTTCGTCGGCGTCGAGGGCACCGGCATGCTCTACGGCTACGTCCTGCAGGACTCGGGCGCCTTCACCCGGGTCGCGGACGTCAACAGCGGCATGGCCGGCGTCATGGAGGTGCAGTGGGAGCCGCAGGCCTCGCGTCTGTGGGCCGTCTGCGACGACACGTGCGACGGGCAGCACCGGACCATGCGGGTGGCCGCGTCCGGGGCCTTCGCCGTCAGCGCGGTCTACAACCGTCCGAGCGGCATGGCCAACCTCAACAACGAGGGCTTCTCGGTGGCCGGTGCCGGTGAGTGCGTCGCCGGCTCCAAGCCCGTCTTCTGGTCCGACGACAGCAACACCGGCGGCCACGCCCTGCGCAGGGGCGCCATCACCTGCTGACGTCAGTCCGCTCAGAACGCCCCCGCGCCGCTCTCTCCATGAGGCGGGCGGGGGCGTCCGCGTTGTCCGGGAGGGCGATCGCGCCGCCGCGGGCCTGCTCGGCCCGCTGCCGCGGACCTGCTCGGCCCGCCGCCGTCGGTGCCCGGCAGCAGCGGGGGATCCGCACGGGGGCCCCGCGCCACGTGAGCCGCGTCTCAACCGGACGAGGGCGCTTGTCTATGCAACGAGTTGCATAGAAGGATCGGGGCATGGCACTCGAGCACGCGATCCTCGTCTCTCTCCTGGAGAAGCCCGGCTCCGGCTATGAGCTGGCCCGGCGGTTCGACCGGTCCATCGGCTACTTCTGGACGGCCACCCACCAGCAGATCTACCGCGTGCTCAAGCGGATGGAGGGCGACGGCTGGGTCGACGTCCTCGAAGTGGCGCAGCGAGCGAGGCCGGACAAGAAGGAGTACTCCGTCGCCCCGCCCGGCCGGACCGCGCTCGCCGCATGGCTCCACGAGCCGATCCAGCCCGACAGCGTCCGGCACGAGCTCGCCGTGAAGATCCGCGGCGCGGCCTTCGACGACCCGGCCGCGCTCATCCGCGAAGTGGAGCGGCACCACCGGGCGCACGCGGACCGGCTCACGCACTATCTGGCGGGCGAGCTGCGCGACTTCACCGGCCCGGACGCTCCCGCGGTGGACGACGCCGGGCGGGAACTCCAGCACGTCGTGCTCCGCGGCGGCATCGCCTACGAGCGGATGCAGCTCGCCTGGCTGGAGGACGTGCGCGCCACGCTCCACCGGCTCGTGGCGCCCTGACCTCCTGGCCCGCCGAGGCCCACCGGCCTCCCGGCGCGACGCCGTGGACCCTCACCCCGTGAGCCCTCGACCCGTCGAGCCCTCGCCCTGTGAGCCCTCACCCCGGGGCGCCGCCGCCCCCCCCGCACCTCACCTCTCCTCTCCTCTCCTCCCTCATCCTCCGACCGGAAGGCGAACGCCCATGAGCGACTCCCTGCTGTTCAACCCGCGCACCTACGACCCCGCGCACTTCGACCCCGAGACCCGCAGGCTGCTGCGCGCCACCGTCGACTGGTTCGAGGACCGGGGCAAGCGCAAGCTGCTGGAGGACTACCGCTCCCGGGCCTGGCTCGCGGACTTCCTGGCGTTCTCCGCGAAGGAAGGGCTGTTCGCCACCTTCCTGACCCCCGCCTCCGCCGCCGGTGAGGACGAGCCGGACAAGCGCTGGGACACCGCGCGGATCGCCGCACTCAACGAGATCTTCGGCTTCTACGGCCTGGACTACTGGTACGCGTGGCAGGTCACGGTCCTCGGCCTCGGCCCGGTCTGGCAGAGCGACAACGCCGGTGCCCGCGGGCGCGCCGCCGAACTCCTCTCCGAGGGCGAGGTGTTCGCGTTCGGCCTGTCTGAGAAGACCCACGGCGCGGACATCTACTCGACCGACATGCTCCTGGAGCCCGACGGTGACGGCGGCTTCCGGGCCACCGGGTCCAAGTACTACATCGGCAACGGCAACGCCGCGGCGCTCGTCTCCGTCTTCGGCCGCCGCACCGACGTCGAGGGCCCCGAGGGCTACGTGTTCTTCGCGGCCGACAGCCGCCACCCCGCGTACGGGCTGGTGAAGAACGTCGTCGACTCGTCCAAGTACGTCAGCGAGTTCCGTCTCACCGACTATCCGGTCACCGCCGCGGACGTCCTGCACACGGGCCGCGCCGCCTTCGACGCCGCCCTCAACACGGTGAACGTCGGCAAGTTCAACCTCTGCACCGCGTCGATCGGCATCTGCGAGCACGCGATGTACGAGGCGGTCACCCACGCCACCGGCCGCATCCTCTACGGCCGCCCCGTCACCGCCTTCCCGCACGTGCGCCGCGAACTGACCGACGCCTACGTCCGGCTCGTCGGAATGAAGCTGTTCAGCGACCGCGCCGTCGACTACTTCCGCTCCGCCGGCCCCGACGACCGCCGCTACCTGCTGTTCAACCCGATGACCAAGATGAAGGTGACCACGGAGGGCGAGAAGGTCATCGACCTGATGTGGGACGTCATCGCGGCCAAGGGCTTCGAGAAGGACACCTACTTCGCGCAGGCGGCCGTCGAGATCCGCGGGCTGCCGAAGCTGGAGGGCACGGTCCACGTCAACCTCGCCCTGATCCTCAAGTTCATGCGCAACCACCTGCTGGAACCGGCCGAGTACGCGCCCGTCCCGACCCGCCTCGACGCGGCCGACGACGCCTTCCTCTTCCACCAGGGCCCCGCCCGCGGTCTGGGCTCCGTACGGTTCCACGACTGGCGCACCGCCTACGACGCGTACGCCTCCGTGCCGAACGTGAGCCGCTTCCGCGAGCAGGCGGACGCCCTCTGCGCGTTTGTCGCCACGGCCGCCCCGGACGAGGCGCAGAGCCGCGACCTCGACCTCCTCCTGGCCGTGGGCCAGCTGTTCGCGCTCGTCGTGCACGGTCAGCTCATCCTGGAGCAGGCGCGCCTGTCGGGCCTGGACGAGGACGTGCTCGACGAACTCTTCGGCGCTCTCGTGCGCGACTTCTCCGCGCACGCGGTCGAGCTCCACGGCAAGGACTCCGCCACCGCCGTGCAGCAGGAATGGGCGCTCGGCGCCGTCCGCCGCGGCGGCCGCGGCCGTGACCTTCTCCGACGAGTTCGACGGGCCTGCCGGAGCCGCCGTCGACGCCGGTAAATGGCAGATCGAGACCGGTGACAACGTCAGCAACCACGAGCGGCAGTACTACACGGCGGGCAACCGCAATGCCGCACTCGACGGGCAGGGCCACCTGGTCATCACCGCCCGCCGCGAGAACCCGGGCGACTACACCTGCTGGTACGGCCGCTGCGAGTACACCTCGGCCCGCCTGAACACCGCCGGCCGTTTCACCCAGACGTACGGACACGTCGAGGCGAGGCTCAAGGTGCCGCGCGGCCAGGGCATGTGGCCCGCCTTCTGGATGCTCGGCGACGACATCGGCCAGGTCGGCTGGCCCAACTCCGGTGAGATCGACGTGATGGAGAACGTCGGCTTCGAACCGTCCACCGTCCACGGCACCCTCCACGGGCCGGGCTACTCCGGCTCCGGGGGCATCGGGGCGGCCTACTCGCTCCCCGGCGGCCAGGCCTTCGCCGACGCCTTCCACACCTTCGCCGTCGACTGGGCCCCTGATTCCGTCAGCTGGTCCGTCGACGGCGTCGTCTACCAGCGGCGGACCCCCGCCGATCTGGGCGGGCGCAGCTGGGCCTTCAACAAGCCGTTCTTCCTGATCCTCAACCTCGCGGTCGGCGGCTACTGGCCCGGCGACCCCGACGGCGGCACGGCCTTCCCGCAGCAGCTGGTGGTCGACCACGTCCGCGTCTCCTCGTCCGACAGCGCCCCCGGCGGCCGGACCGGCCAGATCAGCGGGCTCGCCGGCAAGTGCGTCGACGTGGCCGGGGCGAACCCGGCCAACGGCACCCCGGTCCAGCTCTACGACTGCAACGGCACCGGCGCCCAGCGGTGGACCCTCGGCTCCGACGGAACCGTACGGGCACTCGGCAAGTGCCTCGACGTCGCGAGCGGCGGCACCGCCGACGGCACGCCGGTCCAGCTCTACGACTGCAACGGGACCGGAGCCCAGCGCTGGGCGGTGTCCGGAGCCCGCGACATCGTGAACCCGCAGGCGAACAAGTGCCTCGACGTCGCGGGAGGCAACGCCGCCAACGGAACGCGCCTGCAGCTGTGGACCTGCACCGGGGCGGCCCAGCAGAAGTGGACGGTCCCGGCCGGCTGACCGTGACCGGGGCCCGTTCGGACGCTGCCGGCTGTCAACTGCCGGCTGTCAACTGCCGGCCGTCAGGCGTTGGCTGCCGGGCCACGGCTGACCGTCGACCGCGCGGGCCCCGTGTCACTCCCCGCGCCAGATCCTCCGGTACGCCTCCCGGTAGCCCGGGGGGTCCCAGGACGTGGCGCCGCCGCTGTTCCGCGCCGTCACCACGTGAACGGGCGCCACGTAGCCGTTGGCGGGCCGGTGGGCGAAGGCGCGGTTGAACTCGTCGATGATCTGCCAGCCCTGCTGGGACAGCGGCTCGGGGACGGTGGCGGCCTGGAACCGGCGGCTGTTGATGCGCTGGAAGGCCGAAGGGTCGCCATCGCCCGCGCCGATGTTGAAGGGCGGCCCCGCTCCGGGGCGCCCGGCGGCGCGCAGCGCCGGGGCGGCGTCGGCGAAGTAGAGGTCGTTGATCGCGACGGAGTGGGTCCACCGGTCCCCGAAGCGCGAGACCAGGGAGGAGACCTGCTGCGGCGTGCGCTGACTGGCGTCCGGGATGGGGATGTTCTCGGTCGCGAGCAGCCTCACCCCGGGGCAGTCGGCCAGCCTCTGTTCGATCAGTTCGGACTTGTTGCGGGCGAACGGGATGGAGTCGTCGGTGAAGACGACGGCCCCGGCGTTTCCGTCGGACCCGGCGATGACCCAGTCCGCGCTGATCCTCGCCACCTGCTCCACGTTCGTGGTGACGTTGGTGAAGAGCCGGGGGTTCGTGCTCGGTCCGGGGGAACTGACCGCGTGCCAGCCGATCAGGGGAATCCCCGCGGCCTCCGCCCGGGCCGTCTGCTGCGCCGTGAGCCGTGGATCGAAGCCGCCGATGACGATGCCGGAGGGGCGGAGGGTGACCGCTTGGCTGAGGGCGGCCTGGATGCCCGCCGGGGTCCCGTCCCCGTCGATCACCCGGACCCGCCAGCCGATGGCGGCCGCGGCTTCACGGACCCCCTGGGCCACTCCGGCGACTCCGGGGTTGGTCATGGTCTGGGCGACGTAGACGACGGTCCGGTCCGGCACCGCCGCCGGGCCGGTGGTGGGGCCGGTCCAGGAGAGGTCGGTACGCTCGGCCTGCCCGACGGCCTCCTTCGCCTTCGCGGCCACGGCCGGGCAGCCGGCGCCCGCGGGCGCGGCCGGACTCTGCGACGGGCCGCCTGCGCAGCCCGCGACGAGGGCGGAGACGGCCGCCCACCAGGCCGCGGCCGAGACGACGCCGCTGCGGTTCGGGTACACGGTGCTCCTGGCTGGGGTGGGCTGCGGGCGGGTGGGCTCGGTCAGAGACGGTCGGCGTCCGCCCGTGAGGGCGGCCGGTCGGACGGGTACCGGTCCGCCGTGGCGCGCGTACGCAGCCGCCGCCTGGCGGCGTAGCCGGCCAGGCCGACCGCCAGCAGCAGCGTGGCGCCGTTGAACAGCGGGGTGGCCCAGAACTGGGCGCCGAGCTGGCCGATTCCGGCGAGCCCGACGGCGAGCACACCGACGGCCACGAGCGTTCCGAGCGCGTTGGCGCGGCCGGGCTTGACCGTGGTGGAGCCGAGCAGCGCGCCGACGAAGGCCGGAAGCAGGTAGTCGAGGCCGACGCTCGGGTTGCCGGTCTGCTGCTGCGCGGCGAGCAGGACCCCCGCGATCCCCACGAACAGGCCCGATCCGGCGAAGGCGTAGACGCAGTACCTGCGGGTGGGGATGCCGATGATGCCGGCGGCGCGGGGGTTGGAGCCGATGACGTACAGGTACCGGCCGAACGGCAGCCGTTCCAGCACCACCCACAGGACGGTGACGGCGCCGAGGACGTAGAAGGCGGGCAGCGGCAGACCGAGGAACCGGGCGTCGTAGAGGCCGGTGAAGGAGGGCGGCAGCCCCTCCGGGCCCGGCACGATCCTGCTGCCCTCGGTGAGCCATCCGGTGAAGGCGTACATGATGCTGCCGGTGCCGAGCGTGGCGATGAAGGAGTCGATCCGGGCGAATTCGACGAGGGCGCCGTTCAGGACGCCGACGAGCGCCCCGCCGAGGACGACGATCAGGCAGGCGAGCGGCCAGGGCATCCCCTGCTCCACGATGAAGCGCATCACGAGGACGTGCGCCAGCCCCAGCCCGTAGCCGATGGACAGGTCGAACTTGCCGGTGGTGATGGGGATCGTCGCCCCGAGGGCCAGGAGGGCGGGGATCGACTGGTTGGACAGGATGGAGGAGACGTTGTCCCGGGTGGGGAAGGTGTCCGGCAGGGCGAGGGAGAAGACCAGGAAGAGCAGGACGGTCAGGCCCAGCAGGCCGTAGCTCCCGAGGACGTGCCCGCGCGGGGACCAGCGGGTCACCGGGCCGTCGTGCTTCCGGTGATCGCCGGCATGGCGGACGCGGCGCGGGTGAGCGCGGCGGCCGTCAGGCCGGCACCCGCCGGCTCGGCCGCGACCGAGCCGCGTACGAAGACCAGCGCGCGGTGGCAGAGGTCCGCGACCTCCTCGAAGTCACTGGACACCAGCAGGACCGCCAGGCCCTCGGCGGCCGCTTCGTCGAGCAGCCGGTGGATCGCGGCCTTGGCGCCGACGTCCACGCTGGCGGTCGGCTCCTCGAGGATCAGCAGCCGCAGGCGCCCGCGGAGCGCCCGGCCGAGGACGACCTTCTGCTGATGGCCGCCGGACAGGATGGCGAGGGGCACCTCGCTGTCGCGGGGGCGTACCGAGAACCGTTCGATCAGGGCCTCGGCCTCGAGCCGCTCACCGCGTGGACGGAGCAGGCGCCAGGCCGGTACCCCGGCCGCCCGGGGGTTGGCGAGGAGGTTCTCCCGTACCGTCAGATCCATGGCGCAGCCCTCCTCCTGGCGGTTGGCGGCCACGAGTCCGACTCCCCGGCCGAGAGCGGCGGCCACGCCGCGCGGGCGGTACGGCCGCCCGTCGAGCAGGACCCGCCCGCCGAGCAGCGGCAGCGCGCCGGCGAGGGCGCGGCCCAGATGCATGTGTCCGGCGCCGGTCAGCCCCACCAGGCCGAGGATCTCCCCGTGGGCCAGCTCCAGGCTCACGGCCCCGGTGCGCGGCGTCGTCACGGCGTCGAGCCTCAGCACGGGGGTGCGGCCGGCCGGCACGGCGGCGGCAGCCGCGCGCCGGGCCGGTACGCCGCCCGCGATGTCGCGGACCAGACGGGCGGGGGCGTAGTCCGCGAGCGGCCCTCCGCTGATCAGGCGGCCGTCGCGCAGGACGGCGAACGTGTCGGCGACCCGGTACACCTCGTCGATCCGGTGGCTGACGTAGAGGACGGCGTGCCCCCGGTCGCGCAGTGTGTGCAGGACGTCGAAGAGGCGGGCGCAGTCCGCGGCGGGGAGGGTGGCCGTCGGCTCGTCGAGGACGAAGAGTTCGGCCCGTCGCGCGAGGGCCCGGGCGATGGCCACCAGGGAACGTTCGGCCGGCGCGAGATCCGCGATCCGGGTGTCGGCGTCCAGGTGTCCGGCGACGATCCCCAGGGCCTCGGCGCACTGCTCCCGGGTGCGCCGCCAGGAGATCAGGCCGTGGCGCCTCGGGTAGCCCGTGCCCAGGGCGATGTTCTCGGCGACCGTCATCCACGGGACGAGACCGAGGTCCTGGTGGATGAAGGACATCTTCCCGGAGGCGGCCTCGGACCCGAGCGGGTGCCCGGCCACGGTCACGTCGCCCTCGTCGGCCCGGTGGACCCCGGCGAGCACCTTGATGAGGGTGGACTTCCCGGCGCCGTTGGGGCCGAGGAGGGCCAGCACGCTGCCGCGGTGGAGGTCGAGGCTGACGGCGGTCAGCGCGGCGGTACCGCCGAACCGCTTGCCGAGACCGCGCATCCGCACGAGCGGCTGCGCGCCGGGGCGCGGGGGCGGGCGGCCCGTCGAGGGGTCGGAAGGGTCATGGGCGTCGTGCACGGGACGTCTCCGGGGCCGACCTCGGATCCCCCTCTCGGGAGGCTGGGACAGGCAGGATGCTACGGGGAGTCAAGGGGCAAACCCGTGCATGACGGTGCTCAGGCGGCGTCCAGCGCGCATTCGGCCCAGATGACCTTGCCGTGGGGGGTGTAGCGGGTGCCCCATGCCTGGGCCAGCTGGGCGACGAGGAACAGGCCGCGCCCGCCCTCGTCCGTGGTGGCCGCACGGCGCAGGTGCGGGGCGGTGCTGCTGCCGTCGGAGACCTCGCAGATCAGGGTGCGGTCGTGGATCAGGCGCACCTGGATGGGCTCGGTGCCGTAGCGGATGGCGTTGGTGACCAGCTCGCTCAGCATCAGCTCGACGGCGAACGCGACCTCCTCCAGCCCCCAGTCGGTCAGCCGGCGCGTGGCCGAGGCGCGGATGTCGCCGACCCGTGCGGGATCGGCCGGCAGCTGCCAGGCCGCGATCCGGTCGGCGGCCACGGTACGGGTGCGGGCGACGAGCAGGGCGATGTCGTCGGTGGGGTGCTCGGGCGCCATGGCCTCCATGACCGCCTCGCAGGTCTCCTCGGGACTGCGGTCCGCTCGGGCCAGGGCCTGCCCCAGCCGGCCGAGGACGACGTCGATGTCGCGGTGGCGGTCCTCGACGAGCCCGTCGGTGTAGAGGACGAGGGTGCTGCCCGGGGGCAGTTCCACCTCGGCCGTCTCGAAGGGCAGACCGCCCAGCCCCAGCGGGGGCCCGGCCGGCACGTCGGGGAAGCTCACGCTGCCGTCGGGACGGACCAGGGCCGGCGGCAGGTGGCCGGCCCGGGCCATGGTGCACTGCCGCGTGGTGGGGTCGTAGACGGCGTACAGGCAGGTGGCGCCGACGATGCCGGTGCGGCCCGCGTCCGTCTCGTCGTCCTCCTCCCGGTCCAGGCGCACCAGGAGGTTGTCCAGGTGCGTGAGGAGCTCGTCGGGGGCGAGTTCCAGTTCCGCGAAGTTGCTCGCGGCGGTCCGCAGGCGCCCCATGGTGGCGGCGGCGTGCAGGCCGTGGCCGACGACGTCGCCCACGAGCAGGGCGACCCGGGTCCCGGACAGGGGGATGACGTCGAACCAGTCGCCCCCCACGCCGGATTCGGCGGGCACGTAGCGGTGGGCGACCTCGACGGCGCCCTGTTCGGGCACGCCGCGCGGGAGCAGGCTGCGCTGCAAGGCCAGGGCCAGGGTGTGCTCCCGGGTGTAGCGGCGGGCGTTGTCGACGCACAGGGCGGCGCGGGCCGCGAGTTCCTGGGCCAGCCGGCTGTCGTCGTCCCCGAAGGGAGCGGGCTCCCGCGAGCGGTAGAAGGTCGCGATGCCGAGCAGGACTCCCCGGGCGAGCAGCGGCACGGCGATGAGGGAGTGCACCCCGTGCGCGAAGATCCGTCGGGCGCGCGCGGGGCTCTGGGCGAT
Organism: Streptomyces sp. NPDC054961; assembly: GCF_053609145.1. Lineage (NCBI taxonomy): Bacteria > Bacillati > Actinomycetota > Actinomycetes > Kitasatosporales > Streptomycetaceae > Streptomyces > Streptomyces sp. NPDC054961. The sequence continues at coordinate 50,061 of NZ_JBSGWY010000044.1, forward strand.
CCAGTCGGCCGCGGACCTCAGATCGGGTTCCAGGACGGCGTGCCCGCCGGTCAGGCAGCGCATCTGGGGGGTTCCCGCGTGCAGCTCCACCGGGTGCCCGGCCGGGTAGAAGGGGCAGTCGTCGCGGATCCCGTGGAGCACCGTGCGGTGCAGGTCGGTCCCGGGATCGGAGGGCTCCTCGCCGCGCAGCACGGCTCCGGGCAGGTCGACGGTGACGTAGTCGGCCAGGGCGGGGACCGCCGTCTCGGCGAGTTCCCAGGCGGTGCGGCTCACGTCCAGGGTGGTGCCGATGCGGCTGCTGGCCTCGGCCAGCAGCTCCAGGCGGCGCCTTGCCTCGACGGCGTACTTCCCGACCTCCGGTTCGCCCACCAGCACCAGGCCGCGGACCGTGCCGGGGCCGGGCCCGGCGGCTGCGGCGGGCGGTCCGCCGGGCACCGGTCCGCCGGGCGGGGAGCCTGCGGGCAGGGGTCCGGACCGGTCCGGGACGGGCAGGTGGTGGACCGGTGACGGGCCGCCGCTGAGCAGGGCCTCGACGACTATCCCCGCCACTCCGGCGCGGCTGGTGACGGGGCGGCTCAGCAAGGTGGCCTCCCGGCCGTGGGGGAGGAGGACGTCCACGGCCGCGCGCCGGGACGCGGCGATGAGCTCGCTCGCCCTCTCCTTGAGGATCGTCTGGTCGTGCGGATCCAGCGCGAGATCGACCAGCTGGTCCAGCTCGGCCGCGACGGCCGGCCCGGTGTGGCGACCCTCCCCGTCGGACCCGGCCGTCCGTGCGCGCGTCTCGGCATCGAGGTACGTCCGCAGCAGTCCGCGCTCGCGCGCCGAGCTCTGCCCCATGAGCCGCCGCTCGATCGTCTCGGCCGCCCGGCGGACCTGGACGGCCAGGGAGCCGCGCTCGTAGGCGTGCGGGTAGCCGAAGCAGAGCACGCCCACGATGCAGCCGCTGAGCTGGTCGCGGATGGGGACGGCGCAGCAGGCGCTCCGCTGGGAGCGTTCGGCGAAGTGCTCGGCGCCGTAGACCTGGATCAGGTTCCGCTCGGCCAGTGCGAGGCCGATGCCGTTGGTCCCGGCGAAGCGCTCGGCGAAGACGAAGCCGGGCACGCTCTGGATGGGGGGCAGGCTCCGGGCCAGGGAGGGTTCGCCGAAACGGCGTTGCAGTACCGTGCCGTTCGCGTCGGCGACCGAGATGTTCATCTGGCTGCCGGCGAACCGGGACTGGAGCCGGTCGAGCACGGGTCCGGCCGCGCGCACGAGCCGGCTGTCCGGGTCGAAGTCGTCGCGGTAGGGCAGTTCGGTCTGGTCCGGCGAGAGTCCCAGCTGCCGGCAGCGCAGCCACGAGGTCAGGATCGGACCCCGTACCCCGGTCTCGACCGGATCGCCCACCAGGAAGCGCTCACGGGAGCGTGCGGGGCCGATCTGCTCTCCCGTGACCCCCATCTGCATCACTTCCCCTTGGCTGTGTGCCCTGGGCCGTGACGGGATCATCACTGTGGCCCTCGGTCCGCGCGGTGAAGTCGAACCGGTGCGGTTTGAGTATATTCCTGGCTATTTCCCGCTTCACAGGAGCGCAACCGGATTGACCGGCGATCCCGTCCCGCCGGGGACGTCGAGGGGCGTCACGACGATCATGAACGCGTAGCGTCCCGTCGCGGCGCACGCGGTGGACAGCGGCTCCAGGTCCAGGTTGTCCAGCAGGGGCACCCCCATGGCGGCGACGGCGAGGGCGTGGACGGGGGAGTGGATGCCCTCGACCGGGGAGGGCCGTACGTCGCTGTCCCCGTCCGAGCCGAGCAGGCTGATGCCCCGCTCGGCCAGCAGCGGCATCGCGTCCACGTGGAAGCCCGCACTCGCCGCGTCGACGTCCCACGGGCCCAGTTCGCGGCGGCGCCGGAAGCGGCCGGTGCGCAGCAGTACCGCGCACCCCTCGTCGATCCCGGTGCCGAGCGCCCGTTCCGCGGCGATGACGTCACGGGCGCGGACGGCCTGCCCGGGCTCCAGCCAGTCGGTTCCGAGGACGGCGGGCAGGTCGAGGAGCACGCCCTTGGTGACGAGCGGGCCGAGCGCCGCCACCGAGCCGAAGCGGGCGCCGGCGGCGCCGATGACCTCGCGGGCCGGGTGTCCGTCGTAGAGCTGCCCCCGGTAGGCGACGTGGGACAGCGCGTCGAGGTGGGTGACGGCCTTGCCGTGGTAGTCGACGCCGAGGAAGTCCTTGTGGGTCGCCGGTTCAGGGGCCTCCACATCGCCGAGATCCGACATGTAGTGCAGGGCGGGCCGGGCGTTGTCGGGTCCGGGCCGGGTGTTCCAGGGCAACCCCAGGGGAACCGTCGTACCGTCCTGGACCAGGGCGGCCGCCCGCCGTACGTGGTCCGGGGTGACCCGGTTCCAGGCACCCCGGTCGGCCGGCGCCCACCGCCCCCACGTCCGGACGGCGGCGAAGAGGGCGTCGAACTCCTGACGGGAGACCCGGGGAACCTCCGCGGGGCGGGTACTCAGCGGCATGCGGCGCTCCAGACGCGCAGGGGCGGCAGGGCGGCCCGTGGTCTTTCCGCATCCCTACCCGGTTTCGGGCAGTGGCCTGACCCGAGCCCGGAAAGGGTGACCCGATGAGGGGCGGGCGACGGGTGGCGGGTGACGGGCGACGGGTGGCGGTCCGGCGTCCCGGCGAGGCAGTCTGTACTCATGAGAGCGCCTTTGCGCTCGCCCCCGGGACCGGGGCCGGGAGCCGGCGGGCACCACCACGTCCTCTTCGCCCTCGCGGAGTGCATGCCCTTCGCGATCGCCCTGCTGGTGCTCTGCATCGAGCTCACGCCCGCGCACGTCGTGTACACCGGCCCCATGCTGGTCGCGACCCCGGCTCTGGCGGCGGTGACCATGGGGCCCATGGGCACCCTCGCGGCGGCGGGCGTGGCCGTCGGCGTGAGCGTGATCACCGCCACCCACAACCACGCCTGGGGCGGCCAGCAGGTCTACACGAACTTCCTCGCCCTGCTCCTGGTGTCGGTGGCGAGCTTCATCACGAGCCGCGCCGTGGCGGTGCGCCGGGACAGCGAGCTCAACCAGCTCCGCCGGATCGCCGTGGCCGCGCAGGAGGTGCTGCTGCGGCCCGTACCGGCCCGGCTGGGCCCCGTCCGGGCGGCCAGCATGTACCTGGCGGCCGAGAGCGGCGCGCAGATCGGCGGAGATCTCTACGACGCGGTCCAGACGCGGTACGGGGTCCGGATGATCATCGGGGACGTCCGGGGCAAGGGGCTGCCCGCCGTACGCGCCGCCGCGGTCGTGCTCGGCGCCTTCCGGGAGGCCGTCCACTACGAGGACGACCTGGTGGAGGTCATCAGCCACTGCGGAGAGGCCCTGCGCCGGGACGCCGCGATCGTGGGCGCGGGGGCGGACGGAGGCGGCGACGCCCTGCGGGAGGCCTTCGTCACCGCGCTCGTGGTCCAGATCCCGGGGGGCCCGGACGTGGAGGTGATCAACCGGGGCCATCCGCCGCCGCTGCTGCTGTGCGACGGCACGGTACGGACCCTGATGCCCGAGAGCCCGCTGCCGCCGCTCGGCCTCGAGGAGTTCATCATCGGTCCTCCCGGGCGGACGGACCGATACCCGTTCGCACCGGGGGACCGGCTGCTGCTGCACACGGACGGGGTCATCGAGGCCCGCGACGGCGACAACACCTTCTTCGACCTGCCCACGGCCCTGAAGACGATGGGCGGCCACAGCGGGCCGGCGTTCCTGGAGGGCCTGCGCCAGGCCCTGCTCCGCCACACGCAGGGCCGTCTGGCGGACGACGTGGCGATCATCCTCGTGGACCGGCTCGAGGACGAGGCGGGCGCCGGGCAGAGCTGAGCCCTCGCCGGGCCGGGCCGGGGCGTGCCGTGCCCTTCTCTGTCCCGCGCTGTTCTGCCAGTCCTGCCCCGCCCTGTCCCGTCCCGCCGTGCCGCCCTCGTTGTCAGAGGGGCCGGGCAGGATGGCGTCATGACGAACGGAACGACCTGGCTCGCCGCCCCCCAGTCCGTCGCCTTCGGGGGGTACCACGTGGTGCTCGCCCGCGGTCTCTCGCCGGAGGCACTCGCCGACCGCCTCGCCGCGAGCGTGTACGGCGGGGACCATGTCGCGGAGGAGGTCGGGGAGCACACCGCGGACTCCCTGCTGGAGCTCATGGACGACACCTACGGCGACCCCCTCGACGGCATCGGCCTGCGCCTCGGCCGCACCGGGGAGTGGACGTACGCGGTCGCCTACGGAGGCTGGCAGGGCGAGTTCGACACGCTGGCCCCGATATCGCGCGACGGCGCGGACGTCTGCCTGCTGGAGTACGAGGAGGAGAACGGCAAGCCGGTCCCGCCGCAGTTCGCGTACTTCCGCGACGGCCGCGTCCTGAGCGCCTGCAATCTGCACCTGGACGCCTCGTGGGGCTACCAGGGGGTCGAGGGCGACCCCGCGACGGCTGCCCGCCTGCAGGATCTGCTGACCGCCGCGGGGCTGCCGGACCCGGAGCGGGGGCGCGGGGAAGCGCATCGCATCGCGCTGGGCGTCGTGGAAGGGTTCTTCGGGCTCTCGTTGCCGAGGGAGCTGATCGTGAACGGCACTCTGCCGGCCGTCATGCTGACACCCGCCTGAGTCCGTGGACCGGTTCACCCGGCCGGGCCAGGCGAGGGCGGTCGCCCGGCGCGAATGGCCCAGCATCGGCGGACCGGACAGGCAGTACGTCGGAAGAGATGCCTATCGTCGCTGCCAGACACATCGGTTCGCCAAGCGTGTGGAGACGGCATGTCCCATCGAAACCGCTGGATCGCGGGCGCCTGTGTGAGCGCGGTCGCCGCCGGCCTGCTCGTCACAGGGGGCGCCCCCGCCACGCCGTCGCGAGAGGGCCCGGACAGGAGCGCCGGGACCGAGGTCGCGGTGGGCGCCTATCTCCACTACGGCTCGCCCGGCGTCGAGAGGATGCAGGGGCTCTCGCGCTGGCTCGGGGGCACCGACCTGCGCGCCGGGCACACCTACCTGCCCGGCGACACCTGGACGAACATCGAGGGGGCGCCCGACTCCCTGCGCAGCTGGGCACGGTGGCGCAGGGCGAAGGCCGATCGCCTCTTCGTCCTGAACGTACCCATGCTGGAGCGCAACGAGGCCGGCTTCCCCGACGGCCGGGTCGCCGAGCTGATCCGCACCGGCGCGCGCGGCGCGTACGACCACCACTTCCGGCGGCTGGGCAAGCGGCTGGTCGGACTCGGGGTGCCGGACACGGTGATCGTGCTCGGCTGGGAGATGAACGGCTTCAACTACAGCCACCGGTGCCGGCCCGACCCCGAGAACTGGAAGAGGTACTGGCGGCGCATCGTGGCTGCCATGCGCTCCGTGCCGGGACAGCGGTTCCGTTTCGACTTCGCCCCCAACCGCGGTGGTGACGCGATCGCCTGGACCAGGTGCTACCCCGGTGACGACGTGGTCGACATCGTGGGCATGGACTCCTACGACCAGCCTCCCGGCCACACCTTCGACGAGCAGGTCACCCAGCCGTACGGACTCCAGCAGCAGGTCGACTTCGCGAGGGCGCACGGCAAGGCGATCTCGTACCCCGAGTGGGGACTGTTCCGCAACGGCGACAACCCCGAGTACATGCGGCAGATGCTGGCATGGATCGGCGAGCACAGGCCGCTCTACCACAGCATCACCGACTACTGCCCGCACGGCGTGTGGCAGTGCGGCCAGAACCCGCGCTCCACACGGGTGTTCCGGGAGTCCCTGTCGATCCATCCGGACGGCGGCCGGAACTGAGCCGTCCTGCCGCCGACGGTACGGGCGACCCGGAACCGCGACGAGAGCCCCGGCGCCGCGTCCGGTGGCGGTCCGCACGCGCGAACGCCGCGGGGGCGACGGACGCAGCTGTCCGTCCGCTCCCGCGGCGCCGGCCTCAACCGGACGTGCTCAGCTGGCGCCGAGGTGCGCGCCCTTGACCCACTCCGACTCGCCGTCCTTCGCACACGCCGAGGTGTAGACCGGGCCGAACTGCGCCGGGATGGCGGCCGCGGAGGAGCAGTTGGACGAGAAGGCCTTGTGGCCGCCCGAGAAGTAGTCGATGTCGACACCGTCGTTGGCCAGGGCGGCGCCGGCCCCGCCCAGCAGGATGCCGGCGGCGAGGACGGAGGCGGTCACTGCAGAACGAATACGCATGATTCCCCTAAGGATCTACGGAACGACGCGCCGGTGGATGGGTGCGTCGCCCCGTTCAACGGCCGGACGGAACCCCCGGGAACGGGCGTTCACTCCAACGCCACTGCAGTATCGTTTCGACACCCTTTGGGGCCCTTCGCGGCGCCCTTCGCAGCGCCCGTCGAGACGTCCGTCGAGACGTCCGTCCGGACCGCTCCCGGGGCAAGGCCGAGGGAGGCTCGCGAGGCCGATGGCGGCTCGGCGCCGCGCGGGACGGCGTGCGGCTGGGCCGGACGGGTGGACTGTCCGAAGACCCCGTCCGACGGGCCGGGTGGGGCGGGCCTGTCCGCGTCCGGGGATCGGGGGCGTCCGGTCCCGGGACGCGCGGCGCGCCACGGGCATGCCGGGACTTGCCCGGGGCAGACGTGTTTTGCAGGCTGTCCGTTGCTGATCTCCACCGACGGCAGTCGGCCCCGGGACAGCAGTCAGCCGAGGGAAGGAACCCGCTCCGTGTCCGCCGAACTTTCCGAAGACCTGAAGAAGCTCATCGACGACAGCCCGGTCTTCGCGACCGTGGCCACGATCCAGCCGGACGGCAGCCCACAGCTGACCGTCACCTGGCTCACGCGGGACGGTGACGACCTGCTGGTCTCCACGACCATCGGCCGCCGCAAGGAGAAGAACCTGCGCGCCGACCCGCGGGTCACGGTCATGATCAATCCCCACAACGCCCCCTACACCTACGCCGAGGTCCGCGGTTCGGCCGCGCTGACCCAGGAGGGCGGACAGGAGCTGATCGACGCACTGTCGCGGAAGTACACGGGCAAGGACTACGCGGACTTCAACCCGGCGTCGAAGGACGACGCGGAACGCGTCGTCGTCCGCATCACCCCGCGCAAGGTCGTCGGATCGATCTGATCCCGCCTCCCGGTCCCCGCCCCCTCGTCGTCGTGGCGGGGGCCGCCGCCGGGCGGCCGGGGACCCGCGGTGCGGCGGGACGCCCGCCGGACCCGCCGCCCGGGCCTCGGGGCCTCGGGGCCTCGGGCTCCGCTCCTCCTGAGCTTCGCTCGAACGGTCCAGTGTGGGAGGGACGAAGCAGGGCAGACGCGTGGAGCCGTGCAGCGCCCATCCAGGAGGCCTATCGATGTCCTGCGTGTCTGCTCTGATCGTCGTCCGCCTCGAAGCGGCGACGGATCATGTGCTCCTTCTCGCCCGCCTCTCCTATGACGGCGAGGACCCGTACGCGGTCCAGGCGGAGTTCTTCGACGGTCCCGACGTCCTGGCCCGCTGGCACTTCGACCGGCAGATGCTCGCCGAGGGAATCCGGCGTCCGGTGGGGGAGGGCGACGTCCGTTTCAGCCCTTACGAGGACGCGGGCGCCGACGAGCTCCGGATCGACCTGCGCGGCCCGGGCGCGGAGCCGGAGGGAGAGGCCGCGCTGTTCGTGGATACCAGCGTACTCAGGTGCTTCCTGGAGCAGACGTACGCCGTCATCGGCGTCGGGGAGGAGTTCCTCGATCTCGACACGCTCCTGGACGAGCTCCTCGCCAGCGGATGAGCGAAGCCTCCCGGAGGGGGGAAAGGGGCCGGCGGGTCGGTACCGGCCGTACCCCTGCGCGACCGGGACATCCTCGCGGCCTGCCCCGAAGGCCCTGCGAGCCCTGCTTGCCCTGACGGCCCCGAAGGCCCTGACGGCCCTGGCCGATCGGGCCGCCCATGCCGCGGAGCCTGCCGTCCGGCGTCTACGTGTCCGCGCTGGGGACGGCCAGGGGATCACCCGGGGCCCTCTCCTTGGCCGCTTCCTTCTGGTCGCCGATTTCGGTGTGGCGTTTGCGGCCCATGGCCGTGCGGACGTCGGGGAACCACCCCTTCTCCAGGTGTGGGTGGTGAGCTTCCTCGATCACCTCGTCCGCGATCTTCCGTTTCTCGGCATACGCGCGGTCACCGGCCTTCTCGAACCACTTGAACAGCTTCTCCACCGTCTTGTGGTCTTCCTTGAGCAGCACGATCCCGTCCATGACCCTCCTCCACGCCGCGCCCCGCCGAACGGCCGCCGCCGTCCCGCCGTCCCGCCGTCCCGCCGTCCCGCCGTCCCGCCGTCCCGCCGTCCCGCCGTCCCGCCGTCCCGCCGTCCCGCCGTCCCGCCGTGCGGGGAGCAGGAGTTGGCCGCCCCCGTGTGGTCCGCGTCCCCGCCGCGCACCCGTCATCCGGCGTGCGGGTCCGGCCCGCCCGCCGGCCGGAAGCAGGCGGTGATCGCCTTGCCGCCGTGGCAGGCGTGGATGTCGAGCGAATCGGCGAGCGTGTCGACGATCCCCAGCCCACGACCTGACACGGCGTTCTCGTCGGCATCGGGTGCGCGCGGGCCGGGCAGGCGCGGATCGGCATCGGAGACGCTCACGTGGAGGCAGCGGCCGTCCCAGGTCAGGACCAGGTTGGCGGTGCCGCGCGCGTGGCGGTGCGCGTTGGTGACGAGTTCGGAGACGCAGAGCAGCACGGAGTGCACGGTGTCCGGCGCCGAACGGTTCCACGGAAGTGACCCCAGATGCCCCGCAGTCCACTGCCGCGCCGCCCGCACGCCCTCCGCGATCGGGAACGAGCGCGCCCAGCCCACTGCCTTGACCGCCAATGTCCTCACCCCATCAGTGTTGTTGAACGTGCGTCATCTCCGCGCCTACCCGCAGTCCGCGCCGCCACCCGGGGTTCGGGCCCCCATACGAGGTTCGCGAGGACGCTGGCACCGCACCGCACCGCGCCGTCACCGTGTCCGGGAGGGAGCGGACGGGGCAGGCGGTGGGCATGACCGCATCCCCTGCGCACGCATCCAGCACCCATGACGTCACCGTCCGCGGAGAGCGGTTCGAAGATCTCGCCCGACCTGCCGCAGCGAACCCGTACCGGCGCACAGGCTGACCGGGACACAGAGCGGGCTCCCGGGTCTCCCGGGTCCTGCGGCGCCGGATTTCCCCACCTCCGGCGGTTCCCGTCGCCGCCTGGGATGATCATGGGATGGCCGGGTAGTCGCACGACGTGATCACCGTAGGCGTGGAAGAAGAGTATGTGCTGGTGGACCCGGCCACGGCCGTACCCACACCGGCCGTGGAGGACGTGCGCCGGACCGCAGGCCTCGGACCTTTCGCGGAGCGGGGTGAGGTCCAGGACGAGCTGCTGCAGGCCCAGATCGAGGTGGCCACCCCGGTGTGCTGGAACCTCGAGGAGGTGGGGGGCCACCTGCTGCGCCTGCGTCACGCCGTCGCCTCCGCGGCGGAGACGAACGGGTGCCGGATCGCCGCCACGGGCGCCGCGCCGCTGCGCGGGGACCTGCCCGTACCCGTGACCCCGACGCCGCGCTACCGGCGGATGGAGGGGGAGGCCCGGCAACTGGTCGACGAGCATCTGATCTCCGGGATGCACGTCCACGTCGGGATCCCCGATCCGCAGACGGGCGTCGCGGTGTTGAACCGGATCCGCGGCTGGCTGCCGACGCTGCTGGCCATGTCCGCCAACTCGCCGCTGTGGGACGGTCGGGACACCGGGTTCGCCAGCTGGCGCACCATCGTCTTCGGCCGCTGGCCGGTGAGCGGTCCGCCGCCGGTCTTCGACGGGCTCGCCGACTACGAGCGGCGTCTGCAGGGCCTGCTGGAGTCCGGGGTGATCGCCGACCGCGGGCAGGTGTACTGGCATGCCCGGCTGTCCGACCGCTACCCCACCCTCGAGGTGCGCTGTCTGGACGTCCAGCTCCGGGCCGACGACGCCGTCATGCTGGCCGGCATCGTCCGCGCGCTGGTCGCCACCGCGATCGCGGAGGAGAAGGCGGGAGCACCGCCGGCCGCGAGCCCGCCGGAGCTGGTGCAGGCCGCGACGTGGCACGCGGCCCGGCACGGGCTGAACGGGACCCTGGTGAATCCGGCCGGGCTCCCGGAGAGCAGCGGTGACGTGCTGTCCGCGCTCCTGCGGCACATCACGCCCGCGCTGGAGGAAGCCGGTGATCTGCGGGGAGTGAGTGCCCTCGTCCACCGGCTCCTCCAGGTGGGTACCCCCGCTGACCGTCAGCGCCGTGCTCTGGCCGAGGCCGGGCTACCGGGGCTGATCGACCTGCTGACCGGTGCCACCGCGTCCGACTGAGGTGCGGCGAACGGCCTGCCTGGGCCCGGGCGGCGCCGGGTCCGGGCGGTGCCGGGTCCGCCTGACCGTGGAAGAGGCCGCTGCCGCAGGACTTCGACGCCTTGGTCCTGCCAGGTGGGATGGCCCATCCGGACGCACGCACCGCGGGCTGCACACGGCAGCGGTCGCCCTGGTGCGCGGCACCTTCGACCAGGGCGAGCCCGCGGCGGCGATCCGTCACGCCCCGTGGACGCCGGCAGAGACCGACGTCCTGCGCGGTCGCACCCTGACGTCCTGGCCGAGTCCGCGCACGGACACCCAGGCCGGTGGTGACCGGTTCGGCAGCGACGTGGGCCGCGCCGCGTCGGTCCGGAAGAGCGAGCACGGCCCTTCGGGCCGGATGGTGTCGCCCGGCTGGACGTCCCGCAGCCTGCCGCCCACGCGGTGGCCGGGGGAGCCCGGCCACCGGGCCGGCCGGACGTGATGGACGGACGTGATGGACGGGCGTCCGGCGTCGTCGCGTAAGAGCACGAGCAGTGCCGCGTGAGGGCTCCCCGGCCCGGCCCCGTCGCGGTTCCGGCCCGTCCCCGTCCCTACTCGCCCGCCAAGGCGGCGTCGATCATGCGGCGGGTCGTGGCGGTCAGTTCGGCCAGGTCCGGAGACGGCCGGGAGCGGGCGAGGGCGCCCGCGAGGCGGTCGTAGAGGAGGCCGTCCGTCCAGGCGACCATCAGCTCGGCGGACTCCTGTGGCCGCTCCGCGCCGAGGCCCGCGAGGATGGCGGCCGCGCGGGCCCGTGCCCCGAGGCCCGCCCCATGCAGCGCTGCCTCCAGTTCCGGGTTCCGCGCGGCCTCCAGGCTCAGCTCGAAACGCGCGAGCTGGCGCGCCCGGCCGACGGTCAGCCACCGGTACAGCAGGGCGCCGAGCGCCCCTGCCACCGCATCGCGGTCGGAGGCCGGCGCCGGGGCCTCGCCGAGGTCCTCGAGGTCCAGCTCGGCCAGTCTGCGGTAGCAGGCGCCGATCAGCGCCGTCCGCGTGCGGAAGTAGTACGAGGTGCTTCCCGCAGGCAGCCCCGCCGCGCCGTCGACCGCGCGGTGGGTGAGTCCCCGCAAGCCGACGGCGGCCACGAGGCCGATCGCCGTGTCCGCGATCAGCGTTCTGCGGTCAGGGGCGGCAGGGGCAGCAGGGGGCGGCTGGGGGCTGGACATGCGCACACTCTACAGCTGTAGAGTGTGCCGCGAGGCCTCTACAGATGTAGAGGTCGTGGGGCGAGAGGGAAGGCGTGACATGTCGGAGCGTGCGCGTCATGCGGTCGTAGCGGGTGCGGGGATCGGTGGGCTCACCGCCGCCCTGGCCCTCCACTGCCGGGGCTGGCGGGTGACGGTGTGCGAGCGGGCGGCCGGCCCGGCCGTCCTCGGGGCGGGCATCGTCCTCGCCCCCAATGCCCTGCACGCCCTGGACGCCATCGGCTTCGACCTCGCCGACGCGGCGAGCGGCGCCGTCCAAACGGCCATGGGCGGCCTGCGCCGCCCGGACGGCCGACGGCTCAACCGCGCGGACACCGTCACGATGGCGGCCCGCTACGGGCGGCCGCCGCTCGCCCTGCACCGCTCGACCCTCGCCGCCTCCTTGGCCGCCGCGCTGCCCGAGGGCGTGCTCGTGTACGGGAGTGCCGTCACCGCGGTCGAGGAGGCCGGCGGGCGCGCGGTGGTCCGTACCGCCGCCGGCGATCTCACGGCCGATGCCGTCATCGCCGCCGACGGCATCCACAGCGCCCTGCGCCGCCGGCACTTCCCGGACCACCCGGGCCTGCACCACAGCGGGGAGACCGCTTGGCGCACCGTGCTGCCGAGCGGTACGGCGGCCGAAGCCTGCGAGACCTGGGGGCGTGGCGAGCGCTTCGGGACGGTCCCGCTCGCCGACGGCGGGGTCTACCTCTACGCCACCGCCGTCGTCCCCGAGGGGTACCGGCCCGCCGACGTCCGCGCCGAACTCCTGCGCCGCTACGGCACCTGGCACGACCCGATCCCCGCCCTCTTGGAGCGGATCGACCCGGCGGCCGTGCTCCAGCATGACCTGTACGACCTGGCCGCCCCGCTCCCGCGCCTCCACGACGGCCGCATCGCCTGGATCGGCGACGCCGCGCACGCCATGACCCCCAACCTCGGGCAGGGCGGCTGCCAGGCCATCGAGGACGCCGTGATCCTGGCCCACCTCCTGGAGCGGACGGATCGGTCCGGTGTGCCCGCCGCCCTGGCCGCGTACACCCGGGCGCGTCTGGCCCGCACCGACGCCCTCCGGGTCCGCGCCCGCCGCGCGGGCCGCGTCGCGGCCCTCTCCCACCCCCTGGCCGTCGCCGCCCGGGACCTAGCCCTCCGCGCGACCCCCGCCCGTGCCGCCCGGCGCGCCCTGGACGACCTCTTCGGAGGGTTCACCCTCCCGGCCCGTCCGTAAGGGCGGCTCGAAGGTGTCGGGTCGGGCGGCGGTATCCGTACGCCAGAGCCCTGGGCGCACATGTGTTCCAAGAAGTGGCGCGAGCGTCCGTTACATGGCTTTGAACCCGTTCGGCGCAGGGGTGGGAAGCCGGAAGGGCTCGGGGCGTCGGCGAGGCGGGGGCACCGCGGCCGTTGGGCTTCCTGGGTGCGGGTCGTCCGTGGGGTACCCGCGGGTCAACGCGGGCTTGACGCATGCCCCCTACAACGGAGGGTTACGGATATATCCGTATTGGGCAACACGGCCCGTCTTCGTTGCTTTCGGGCAGGAGTTGGGGCCAGAGTGTGGCTCCTCGGCAGGACGCCGGGAACTGTTCGAAGCCCGCCCGGTCTGCACCAGGCCTGGCCGGGCTGTCTGTTGAAGGGGTCATCTGTATGTCTGCTTCTCTCGCCACTCGCCGCACCCTCGCCGGTCTCCTGGCCGTCGGCGCCCTGATCGGCGCCGCGGCGGTGCCGGCCGCCGCCGACGACCACCGGCGTGACAACCGGGGCGGTCACTCCTCCATCGTCATCGGTGATGTCGAGAACGCCGGCCGCGGGCGTGACAACCGCGCCCTGAACGGCGAATGGGTCGAGGTGAAGAACACCGGCCGTCGCAGCGTGGACCTGCGCGGCTACACCCTCACCGACAAGCAGGGCAACCGCTACCGCTTCAACAACCTCCGTCTGGACGGCCGTTCCAGCGTCAAGGTCCACACCGGCCAGGGCCGTGACACCCACCGCGACGTCTACCAGGACCGCCGCCACCAGATCTGGGACGA
>NZ_JBSGWY010000045.1:0-36423 GCF_053609145.1 Streptomyces sp. NPDC054961
CGCGGGGGGGGGGGGTCGGGCCCGCGGGCCCCCCGGGGCGCCCGGGGCTCCGCGGGGGGGCGCCCCCGGGGGCGGGGGGCCCCGCCTCTCGCGTACTACGTACTACTGCCGTCCCGGGGGCCTGTACGGCTCCCGGCACAAGGACGTACTACTTGCCCTTGGCGGCTTCCTTGAGCTTGGAGCCCGCGGAGACCTTCACGCTGTAGCCGGCCGGGATCTGGATGGGGTCGCCGGTCTGCGGGTTGCGCGCGGTGCGAGCGGCACGGTGGGTGCGCTCGAAGGTCAGGAAGCCGGGGATGGTGACCTTCTCGTCGCCCTTGGCGACGATCTCGCCGACGGTCTCGGCGAGCGCGGCCAGAACGGCGTCGGCGTCCTTGCGGGTCACCTCGGCGCGCTCGGAAAGAGCGGCCACCAGCTCACTGCGGTTCATGTTGTACTCCCGTGTTCAACGTGCCTTAGAGGCGTGAGATCGAAGCCGATGCTGCCAGGGCCCTAGGACAGTCCCCGGACCCGGGTCTGACGTCAGACCCTCTCGCCCGGTTACGCATCCTGCCCCCACCAGCGGCGGGAAAGCCAATCCGGCACCCGCCGGGGTCACACGAAAAGCGCCACAGTCACGCCGCGGTGACGCTCCGTCCGCACCGGAAGGGTCTCCGGCCGGTGCGGACCGCGGACCACGCGGGCATCCCCGCAACCCTAGAGGCGGCCCGGGGGGCCCGCATCCCGCGACGCGCCGGGGATCAGACCGAGGTGGGGGCCGCCACGGCGCCCGAAGCGGCCTTGCGGACGGCTCCGGCGACCGCGCCCGCGACCTTGTCGTTGAAGACCGAGGGGATGATGTAGTTCGCGTTGAGCTCGTCCTCGCCGACCACGTCGGCGAGGGCGGCCGCGGCGGCCAGCATCATGTCGGTGTTCACCGTGCGCGACTGGGCGTCCAGCAGGCCGCGGAAGACGCCGGGGAAGACCAGCACGTTGTTGATCTGGTTCGGGAAGTCGGAGCGGCCGGTGGCCACGACGGCGGCGGTCTGGCGGGCGACCGCGGGGTCCACCTCGGGGTCCGGGTTCGCGAGCGCGAACACGATCGCGCCCTCCGCCATGGCGGCCACGTCCTCGCCGTTCAGGACGTTCGGGGCCGAGACGCCGATGAACACGTCGGCGCCGGCCACGGCCTCCTTCAGGGTGCCCGTGTAGCCCTCGGGGTTGGTGTTGTCGGCGATCCAGCGCAGCGGGGAGTCCGCGGCCGCGTCGACGAGGTCCGGGCGGTCCGCGTGCACGACGCCGTGGATGTCGGCGCTGACCGCGTTCTTGACGCCCGCCGCGAGCAGCAGCTTGAGGATCGCGGTACCGGCCGCGCCGGCGCCCGACATGACCACCTTGACGTCGCCAACTGCCTTGCCCACCACGCGCAGCGCGTTGGTGAGGGCGGCGAGGACGACGATGGCGGTGCCGTGCTGGTCGTCGTGGAAGACGGGGATGTCGAGGGCCTCGCGCAGGCGGGCCTCGATCTCGAAGCAGCGGGGCGCGGAGATGTCCTCCAGGTTGATGCCGGCGAAGCCCGGGGCGATCGCCTTGACGATCGCGACGATCTCGTCGCTGTCCTGGGTGTCCAGGCAGATCGGCCACGCGTCGATGCCCGCGAAGCGCTTGAAGAGGGCCGCCTTGCCCTCCATCACGGGCAGCGCGGCCATCGGGCCGATGTTGCCGAGGCCCAGGACGGCGCTGCCGTCCGTCACGACTGCGACGGAGTTGCGCTTGATGGTCAGACGGCGGGCGTCCTCGGGGTTCTCGGCGATCGCCATGCACACGCGGGCCACGCCCGGGGTGTAGATCATCGAGAGGTCGTCGCGGTTGCGGATGGGGTGCTTGGACGCCATCTCGATCTTGCCGCCGAGGTGCATCAGGAAGGTGCGGTCGGAGACCTTGCCGAGGCTGACGCCCTCGATCCCGCGCAGCTTCTCGACGATCTCGTCCGCGTGCGCCGTGGAGGTCGCGGCGATGGTGACGTCGATACGGAGCTTCTCGTGGCCGGATGCGGTCACGTCGAGGCCGGTGACCGACCCACCGGAGGACTCCACGGCGGTGGTGAGCTGGGAGACCGCGGTTCCGCTCGCGGGCACTTCCAGGCGGACCGTCATCGAGTACGAGACGCTGGGCGCCGTTGCCATGGCCGTGTTCCTCTTCTGTTCCTGGTTCTTCTGTACACACGAGATCCCGCCCCGCACCGGCCGGAATCCCGGCAGGCGCGGCAGGACCTGTTGTCCGATCGTCCCACCTACCAGCCGGTACAAGGTAACCAGCTACAAATTTCGGAAAGACACTTCCACCATACGAGATTTGACGATCTCACGGAACCCTCTCGGCCACGCAAAACAGGTCTGCCCCCACCGCTTCCGCGATGGGGGCAGACCTGTTCCGCACGTCTATGACACCGACCCGCCATGCTCGCCTCGCGGCAAGTGGTCGCTCTAGGCGACGAAGGTTGGGCCCGGGGGCTTGGATCGAGTCGGTGCCGTAACCCAGGCTAACAAAGGTTCGCCGGAAGCGAGCCCCCTCCCGCCACCGGGTTCCGCGGACCACGCCCTTGGCCGCCGCCCATCCGGCCCTACGAGGCCCCGGGCGGGTCCGGGGACCGGCTGTGAACAGCCCCCGGACCGCGATCCGCCCCGCCGCACTCCGCTCCGGCCGCGGCTCCCGCTACGGCTGGAGCAGCGCCGCGACGCCCTCCGCGTCCGGGGTGTCGAGCGCGGTGGAGATGACGGTGAGCTGCTGCGTCGCACGCGTCAGGGCCACGTAGAGCACCCGCAGGCCCGCCGGGGACTCGTCCGCGATCTCCGCCGGGGAGACGACCACCGTGGCGTCGTACTCCAGGCCCTTCGCCTCCAGGCTGCCCAGCGCGACCGCCCGCTCCCCCAGGTCCGCCAGCCAGTCCGCGGCCTCCGCCCGGCGGTCCATCGCCACGACCACGCCCACCGTGCCGTCGACCTGCTCCAGCAGCCGCCGGGTCTCTTCCCGGACGGTCTCGCGCAGGTCCTCCGCGACCGCGGCGAACCGGGGCCGAAGTCCCGTGGAGCGCACCGCCGTCGGCGGCTCCGTGTCCGGAGCCGCCAGCTTCAGGACCCGCGACGCGACCTCGGCGACCTCGGCCGGGTTGCGGTAGTTCACGGTCAGGGTGAAGCGCCGGCGCGGCCGGGAGCCCAGGGCCTCGTCCCGCGCGGCCGCCGCCTCCTCCGGGTCCGTCCACGAGGACTGCGCCGGGTCACCGACCACCGTCCAGGTGCCCATCCGGCCCCGGCGGCCGACCATCCGCCACTGCATCGGCGTCAGGTCCTGCGCCTCGTCGACGATGACGTGCGCGTACTCCGTGCGCTCCGCCGCGAGCCGCTCGGCCCGCTCCCACTGGGTCTCCTCGCGGGTCGGCATCAGCTCCTCCAGCCCGCTCAGCTGGTCCAGCGGGCTCTGCTCGCGCTTGCGCTTGGGCCGCGCGAGCGCGCCGAGCAGCTGGTGGAGTTCGTCCAGCAGCGCCACGTCGTGCACCGACAGCGGGCCCTTGCCGTCCGGGCCCACCCGGCGCAGCGAACGCGCCAGCTGGCGGGTCTCGCGCGGGTTCAGGTCCCGGCGCGACCAGCGGCCCAGGCGCCGTTCGTCGGCCATGGAGGCGAGCACCCCGCGCGGGGTCAGCTCGGGCCACCAGGCGTCGAGGAACTCGATGAAGACGTCCTCCGTCGAGATGTCCTCGTCGAAGGCCGAGCGCAGTTCGGCGGCGAGCTCCGGGTCGCTGTGCCGGCCGGCCCCGCCGGACTTGGAGTAGAGCGCGTCCAGCAGGAGCTTGCGGGCGCGCGGGCGCAGCAGGTTCACGGGCGCGGTGCCGGACAGGACGTTCTGCCGGATCCGGTCGAGGTCGCCGGCCTCCAGTTCCTGGCGGCGCCCGAAGGCCACCACGCGCAGCCGGTCCGGGGCGGGGGCGCCGCTCCGGCCGCCGAGCTCCAGGGCGCCCCGTACCGCCTTGCGCAGCACCTTCAGCATCCGGGACGAGCCCTTGATCCGGGCCGTGGAGGGATCGTCGTACGTGGTCGCCTCGGCCCCGTCGACGAGGGAGCCGAGCGCCCGGATGGCGACCTGGCCCTCTTCGCCGAGGGAGGGCAGGACGCCCTCGGTGTAGGCGACGAGCAGGGGGGTCGGGGAGACGATGAGGATGCCGCCGGAGTAGCGGCGCCGGTCCTGGTAGAGCAGGTAGGCGGCGCGGTGCAGGGCGACGGCGGTCTTGCCGGTGCCCGGTCCGCCCGCGACCTCGGCGACCGAGGCCGCGGGGGCCCGGATGACGAGGTCCTGCTCGGCCTGGATGGAGGAGACGATGTCCCGCATCGAGTGCGTGCGGGCCCGTCCGAGGGCGGCCATCAGGGCGCCGTCGCCGATGACGGGCAGTTCCCGCCCGTCGAGGAAGGCGGTGACCTCGGGACGCATCAGGTCGTCCTCGACGCCGAGCACCTTGCGGCCCTTGGAGCGGATGACGCGGCGGCGCACGACGCGTCCGGGGTCCTTGGGGGTGGAACGGTAGAACGGCGCGGCCGCGGGGGCCCGCCAGTCGATGACGAGCGGCGCGTAGTCGGAGTCGAGGACCCCGATGCGGCCGATGTGGAGCGTTTCGGCGATGTCGGCCGTGAGGTCGGCGCGGATCGCGTCGTCGGCGGGGTCGACGGAGGTGAACGCGCCGTCCGGGCCCCGCTCCCCGTCCTTGCCGAGGACCAGGTCGACGCGGCCGAAGAGGAAGTCCTCGAACTCGCTGTTGAGACGGTTGAGATGGATTCCGGCGCGGAAGACCTGTGCGTCCCGCTCGGCGAGCGCGCCGGGCGTGCCGACCTGGCCACGCTTGGCGGCGTCGTTCATCAGGAACTCCGCCTCGTGGATCTTCTCCTCAAGGCGTCGGTACACGTGATCGAGATGCGTCTGCTCGACCGCGATCTCCCGATCGCGGACGGAATCCGCCGTGCTGTCGACAGCGGCATTCTGCGCGGCCACCAAGGCCCCTTTCTGACGTGCATGGGCGACCGTCAACCGTACGCGAAGGGGCCCCTGTGCGCACGCCCCGTTCCGGGAAGGCTCGCGGAACAAGACGAAGATCACTCGCGGACGGGTCCCGGACCGCCGCCGGAAGGACCCTGGCAGGACCCCGCACCGGACACCGGACCGGACACCGCACCGGACCCCGGCACCGGACCCGGAGCGCTCCGGGCGGACACCCCCTAACCGGGGCGCGCTTCGAGCACGCGGCGCCGGTGGCGGGCCACGCGCTCGCGGTTGCCGCACCGTTCGCTGGAGCACCAGCGGCGCCGGTGGCCGCGCGAGGTGTCGAGGTAGACGCGGGCGCACCCCTCGCCCTCGCAGGCCCGCAGCAGCGCGCGGTCGCCGGGGTCGGTGAGCAGTTCCACGGCGTCCCGGGCCACGGCGGCGAGCAGCCCGGCGCATTCCACTCCGCCGCACAACTCCCGTACGAGGTGACCTTCTTGGTCCTGTACGGCACACAGTCCCGGGGGTGGACCGGCGGCCGCCGCGTTGACCCGGGCCAGCGCGGCTCCGGGCGGCGCGGCTCCGGCGAGCTCGGCCCGTACGAGGTCCTCGACGTCGGCGCGCAGCGCCCGGAAGGCCGGCACCCAGTCGGCGCCGACCCGCGCTATCGGCGTCCGGTCGGGCACCAGCCCGGCCCCGGCGAGCCATAACCGCAGCGCGTCGCCGTCCCGGATCCCCTCGGTCCTCCCGTGGGGTTCGAAGGTGGCCACCAGGTCCAGACAGATCCGCCCGGAGTCGAACCACATGCCCGTCACCGCCTCACGCTTGGGGCGTTCCCCCAGAGTGCCCGTCCGCTCCGCGGAGTACTAGTGCCGCGTCGGGCAAGGTTTGCCCCTTGAGGAGCGGCGTCCGGTGCGTGCTCTCGGCGTGCCGGCCGCAAGCGCTCGTACGGGACGTACTCGGGCTTTCGGCCGGTGCGGCGAGCGTGCGTGCCGGGCGTCGCGACGGGGCGGACGTTGCCTGACGCGGCACTAGAGGGCCGGCGGGTCGTCGTGCAGGAGCAGCTGGAAGAGGCGGTGGTCCTGCCAGGCCCCGCCGACGTGCAGGTAGCGGGGCGCGAGCCCGTACTGCTCGAAGCCCGCCTTCGCCAGTACCCGCTGCGAGGCCAGGTTCTCGACCCGGGTCCCGGCCTCGATCCGGTGCAGTCCGACCTCGTCGCGGGCGATCCGGCAGACCTCCTCCAGGGCGGCCGTGGCCAGGCCCTTGCCGGTCCAGGCCTGATCCATCCAGTAGCCGACGCCGCCGCTGCACAGCGGCCCGAGCGCGATGGAACCGAGGTTGATCGCCCCGATGGGCGTGCCGCCGGCGAGGAGCACGTACGGGCGGACCCGTCCGGCGTCCCGCTCCGCGAGCAGTTCCCCGATCCGCGCCCGCTGCCCGGCCTCGGTGTAGAACGCCTCGGTCCGGAGGGGCTCGTAGGGCGCCATGTACGCCCGGTTGCGCACCAGTACCCCGGCGAGCCCGGCGGCGTCCTCCAGGCGGGTGTCCCGCATCTCCACACCGTTGATGAACATCCGGGCACATTAACGGACCGCGGGGCCGCGGAGACGGCTCCGTACGCCCTCAGTCCGCGCAGGGCCCCGCGTCCAGCGACAGGCGGTAGCCGCGCTTGACGACCGTCTGGATCAGGTTCGGCGCGCCGAGCGCGACGCGCAGGCGGGCCATCGCCGTCTCCACCGCGTGCTCGTCGCGGCCCGCGCCAGGCAGGGCGCGCAGGAGCTCGGAGCGGGCCACGACCCAGCCCGGCCGGCGGGCCAGCGCCCGCAGCAGGGCCATGCCGGCCGGCGGGACCGGACGGAGCCCCTCGTCGACGAGGACCGCGTGGCCGCGCAGCTCCAGCCGGTGTCCCGCCACCGGGAGCACCCGCGCCCGGCCGGGGAGTTCCTGGCACAGCAGCTGGACGAGGGGTCCGAGCCGGAACCGCTCCGGCTGGACCGTGTCGATCCCCTCGGCCTGCAAGGGCACGGCCGTCACCGGGCCCACGCACGCCGACAGCACCGAGCCGCCGGTCAGCGCCGCGAGCAGGGGTTCGCGTACGCCCCGGTCCCCGGCCCGCGACAGCAGGGA
The DNA here is from genome assembly GCF_053609145.1 of Streptomyces sp. NPDC054961. NCBI lineage: Bacteria > Bacillati > Actinomycetota > Actinomycetes > Kitasatosporales > Streptomycetaceae > Streptomyces > Streptomyces sp. NPDC054961. The sequence goes on from NZ_JBSGWY010000045.1 coordinate 7,132, forward strand.
CGCCGCCGCGGGCGCGGAGGTGAAGCTCACCGCGTCGACCCCGCCCGCGATCACCGCGTCGAGCAGCCGGTCCAGCGGGCCGAGGTCCTCGGGGGGCATCCACCGGTACACCGGTACGCCGACCACCTCGGCCCCGCCCGCCCGCAGCGCCTCGACGAACCCGGGCAGCGGCTCCCCGTGCAGCTGGAGGGCGATGCGCCGGCCGGCCACCCCGGCGCTCAGCAGCCGGTCCAGTACCTCGGCGAGGGATTCCGATCCCGGGGACCAGGTCTCCACCAGTCCGGCGGCGCGGATCGCCCCCTTGACCTTCGGCCCGCGCGCCAGCAGTTCGGTCTCCCGCAGCCGCCCGAGCAGTTCCTCCCCGAGTCCCCAGCCGTCCGCGGCCTCGATCCAGCCGCGGAAGCCGATGGCGGTCGTGGCCACCACCACGTCGGGTGCGCAGCCGATGAGTTCCTTCGTCGCGGCGAGCAGCTCGGCGTCGTCGGCGAGCGGGACGATCCGCAGGGCGGGCGCGTGCAGCACGGTGGCCCCGCGGCGGCGCAGCAGGGCGATCAGGTCGTCGGCCCGGCGGGCGGCCGTGACCCCGATGGTGAAGCCCGCGAGCGGCCCGGTGGGCGCTGCCGGGTCCGGGTTCGGGACGGGAGCCGTGTCCGCGGCCGGCCCGGTGGGGGTGTCGTGCATGGTGACCTGCCTCGCGCAGTGGTCGGGGTCCGGACCCGGCCCGGAACCGGCGCCGGGATCGCGTTCGCGTGAACCGAGCCTGCCCTGGGGGCGTATCAGGCTCGGTTCACGCGTATTTCGGTGCCGTTAACCGCTGGCCGGCCGCCGTTACACCGAGGTGAGCTGCGGCTTCGGCTCCGAGCCCGCCGTACTGACCGTCGTGCGGGAGGGCCGGCGAAGGTATACGGCCCAGGTGAGCGCGCAGCACACCGCGTAGAAGGCGAGGAAGGTCACGAAGGCGGCCGTGCCCGACCCGGAGCTGAGGAAGGCCTCCCGGAAGACCAGGTTGATGCCGAGTCCGCCGAGGGCGCCGACCGCGCCGATGAGCCCCATGGAGGCCCCGGACAGCCGCCGCCCGTAGGCGGCCGCGTCCGTGCCGCTCATGCCGCGCGCCAGGGCCTTCGCCTGGAAGATGCCGGGGATCATCTTGTACGTGGAGCCGTTCCCGAGCCCGCTGAGGACGAAGAGCGCCACGAAGCCGACGAGGAACACCGTCAGGGACTCCCGTACGGAGGCCAGGATCACCACCGCGGTGGCCGCCGCCATCGCCACGAACGTGCCCAGGGTGATCCGCGCCCCGCCGAACCGGTCCGCGAGGGCCCCGCCGACCGGCCGGATCAGCGAGCCGAGCAGCGGCCCGATGAAGGTGAGCGAGGCCGCCTGGAGCGGGGTGCGGCCGAACTGCGTCTGCAGGACCAGCCCGAAGGCGAAGCTGTAGCCGATGAAGGACCCGAAGGTGCCGATGTACAGGAACGCCATGATCCAGGTGTGGGCGTCGCGGACGGCCTCGCGCACGGCGCCGGTGTCGTTGCGCACGGGCGCCAGGTTGTCCATCCGCAGCGCGGCGAGCGTGGCCGCGATCACGATGAGCGGGAGGTAGACACCGAGCAGGAGCCTGGGGTGGCCGGCCCCGGCCGTGCCGATGACCAGCAGGGCGACGAGCTGGACGACGGGGACGCCGATGTTGCCGCCGCCCGCGTTGAGGCCGAGCGCCCAGCCCTTCTTGCGCAGCGGGAAGAACGCGTTGATGTTCGTCATCGAGGAGGCGAAGTTCCCGCCGCCGACGCCCGTCAGCGCGGCCACCAGCAGGAAGGTGCCGTACGAGGTGCCGGGCTCCATGACCAGCCACGCGGCGGCGGTCGGTGCGAGGAGCAGCAGGGCGCTGACGACCGTCCAGTTGCGGCCGCCGAAGCGGGCCACGGCGAAGGTGTAGGGGACCCGGACGAGGGCGCCGACGCAGGTGGCGGTCGCGATGAGGAAGAACTTCCCGGCGGGGTCGATCCCGTAGGCGGGGGTCATGAAGAGGACCATCACCGACCACAGGGACCAGATCGAGAAGCCTATGTGCTCGGAGAGCACGGAGTAGACCAGGTTGCGCCGGGCGGTCTTCTCGCCCGTCTCCCTCCAGAAGGTCTCGTCCTCGGGTTCCCACCGCTCGATCCAGCGGCTCCCTTTACGCGGTGCGGTCCTACTGGTCATCACACGCCTCCCCGGCTGCTGCGATCGCGTCGCGTCACATCACGTCTCGTCCGTGGTCACGACGGTAGGAACGGCTCGTTTCGGTCCGGGTCCCCGGCTGATGACCACCGGGAAACCTTGCACTCACCCGCCGCCGGGCCCCGGTGTGAGCGCGGCTCCCGGGGCGGACGGGCGTGCGGGCGCCGGCGGGAGCGGGGAGGCGCCACCGGGGAGCCAGCTGTCCGGTGGCACCTCCAGCCAGCCGTGCCCGGCCGCGAGTTGCGCCGCGGCGGCGCGCAGCGCGTCCAGGCCGGGGTGGCGCAGACCCTTGCGCCAGACCATCGCGAGCGGCGACAGCGGGACCGGGCCGGTCAGCGGCCGCTTCACGCAGCCGGGCAGATCGGCGAAGTCCACCGTGGCCAGGACCGGGTTCCCGGTCTTCACCATGACCCGGCGGAACTCGTCCTTGCCGACCGCCACCGGCGCGGGCGGCGCCGCCCGGATCCCCCGTCCGGCGAACAGCTCGAGCGCGAGCCCGGTCCACTCCAGGGTCCGCGGATTGCCGGCCCCCGCGTACACGGTCTCCCCGGCGAGCGCGTCCAGCGGTACGCGTTCCCGCGCGGCCAGCGCGTGCCCGTCGGGCAGCAGCACCGCGAGCGGTTCGTACCGTACGGGCACCTGTGCGAGGCCGGCCCGCAGCGCCGGGCCGAGGCCGTCGGCGTAGCCGAAGGAGACGTCGAGGCGGCCGGCGGCGATCTCGGCGGCGGCATGGGTGAGCCCAGACTCGAAGCGGGCCATCAGCTCGCAGTCGGGGGCGAGTTCGCGGGCCCGCTCCAGGACCTCGCGGGCGGTGCCGGGGCCGTCGGTGTTCAGGTCGACGAGCAGCGGGCGGGATCCGGCGTCCGCGGCGAAGGCGGCGGCGAGCTCCTCGTGGGCGGCCAGGACCCGGCGGGCCAGCGGCAGCAGCCGCTCCCCGTCGGCGGTCAGCTCGACGGCCCGGGTGGTGCGGGCCAGCAGGGTCGTGCCCAGGGCCTGCTCGAGCCGGCGCACGTCGCGGCTGAGGGCCTGCTGGGCGATGTAGAGCCGGGCGGCGGCGCGGGTGAAGTGCAGTTCCTGCGCCACGGCGAGGAAGGAGCGCAGCAGCCGGGGGTCGAGGTCTCGGGGCATCACCCGGGGAGACTAACAACGCGGAGCGGTGAATCGCGCGGGAACAGGTGTTGGACCGCGAGGCCCACCGGGCGGAACCCTGTTGTCATGCCCACCACGCCCACCACGCCCGCGCGGATGACCGTCACCGGCGCCACCCTGGTCCTCGCCGCCGACCCGGCGCTCCGCCCCTCCCGCGCGCCGCGCCCGGTCCGGTCCGTCCGCTCCCCCGGCCCGTACCGGCGGCTCTTCGCCGTCCCGGGCACCCGCGGTTTCACCACCGGGAACCTCATCGCCCGGCTGCCCATGGGCATGTTCGGGATCAGCGCCGTCATGATGATCGCGGGCCAGCGCGGCTCGTACGCACTGGCCGGCGCGGTCGTGGCCGCCGGCCTGGCCGCGACGGCCGTCGTGGCCCCCTGGACGGCCCGGCTGGTGGACCGGCACGGGCAGGCGCGCGTCGCCGTCCCCGCCACCCTGATCGCCGTGCTCGGCTCACTCTCCCTGGTGGTGTGCGTGCGCACCCAGGCCCCCGCCTGGACCCTGTTCGCCTCCTACGCGGCCACCGCGACCACCCCCAACATCGGCGGCATGTCCCGCGCCCGCTGGACGCACCTGCTCAAGGGCTCCCCCGCCGACCACCACACGGCGATGTCCTTCGAACAGGCCGCCGACGAGCTGGCGTACATGCTCGGCCCGGTGGTCGCCGCGTTCCTCTGCACCGCCGCGTTCCCGGAGGCGGGCACGCTCGCGGGCGCCGCCCTGCTCCTCACCGGGATGCTGGTCTTCACCGCCCACCGGGCGACGGAGCCCCCGCCGTCCCCCGCGGTCCGGGGCGCTTCCCCGCTGCGGACCCTGAAGTGGCTGCTGCCGCTGTTCTTCGTCCTCGGCACGATGTTCGGCTCGCTGGAGATCACCTCCGTCGCCCACCTCGGCTCCCACGGCCTCGGCGCGCTCTCGGGCCCCGTCCTCGCCCTCCAGGCGGCGGGTTCCTGCGCGGCCGGCCTGCTCTACGGAACCCTCCGCCCGCGCGCGCTCCCCACCTGCCTGGCCGCCCTGGCCGGAGCCATGACCCTGCCCTGGGCCGCGGCGGCCACCGGCTCCCTGATCCCGCTGGCCCTGGCGCTGCTGCTGGCCGGCATGGCCACCGCTCCGGTCATGGTCACCGCGATGTCCCGGATCCACGCGGTGACGCCGCCCGGCCGGCTCAACGAGGGCATGACCCTGGCCGTGACCGCGATCTTCGCCGGCATCGCCGCCGGCTCCGCGACCGCCGGAGCCGCGATCGACCACCTGGGCACGACCGCCCCGTACGCCCTCCCGGCGACGGCGGCCCTGCTGGCCCTCTCCATCGGCATCTCGGGATCGGTACGAGTTTTCGGTACGAGACTGGTACCGTAAATCCGTACCGTCGAGAATGGAGACGCCATGTCCATAAGCGCCAGCGAAGCCAGGGCGACCCTCTTCCCCCTCATCGAGCGTGTCAACACCGACCACACCCCGGTGCGCATCACTTCCAAGGGTGGCGACGCCGTCCTCATGGCCGCCGACGACTACGACTCGTGGCAGGAAACCGTTTACCTGCTCCGATCCCCGGAGAACGCGAAGCGCCTGATGGAAGCGGTCGCCCGCGACCGTGAGGGCGCGCCCGCCGTCGCCAGGACGCTGGAGGAGCTGAGGGAGATGGCCGGGGGCGAGGAGTGAGGAGCGTCCACTTCGACCCCGCCGCCTGGGACGACTTCCTCTTCTGGCTCGCCGCGGACCGGAAGATGGCCCGCAGGATCACCCGCCTGATCGGCGAGATCCAGCGCGACCCGTTCGGCGGGATCGGCAAGCCCGAGCCACTGAAGGGCGAGCTATCGGGTTACTGGTCCCGTCGGATCGACGACGAACACCGGCTGGTCTACCGGGCGGACGAGAAGGAAGTCAAGATCCTCAAGGCGCGCTACCACTACTGACACCACATGACAAAGGCCCCGCAGCCTGATGGCCGCGGGGCCTTTGTGCAACATGGGGTTGTGGAGATGGCGGGAATCGAACCCGCGTCCAACGGTGCAGAAGTAGGGCTTCTCCGAGCGCATTCCGCTGCGCTTTTCTCGGCCCCGGAGATCACACGGACAAGTCTCCGACGGGCTCAGTCACTGTTTGATTTCCCTCTATCCCCCGTGACCGGAGTTAGAGGTTTAGATCCCTTGTTGACGCCAGGATCCGGACCGGGACCACTTCCGGGCTGACGCTCCTCACAGAGGCTTCAGCTCACTGTTATTAGGCAGCGAGGGTGAAGCGGGAGTTATCGCTCTTGGAGTTGGCGATTATTGTTTGCGACATATGGTTAACGAGATCATTGCCGCTTTCTCGGCTCGCTTCCCCTACATCGACATCCGCTGTCGAAACCGATCATCCCCATGTTTCACGCTATTCAGTTAGGCAACAAGTCCTGGCGGCTCCACCGGTCGTACCGGTCTCGCCAGGTCCTGCTCTCGAAGCCACCACCCGCAAGCGCGTGGTGCTGACGCCATGGTACGCGAAGTGGACCACCGCGTGCCAGGACATTAAAGCTGGCCGCGCTCCTTGCGCTTCACGGCCGAGATCACCCGGTTCGTCTCGCGCGTGTCCTGCTTCTCCCGCAGGGACTGCCGCTTGTCGTACTCCTTCTTGCCCTTCGCCAGCGCGATCTCGATCTTCGCCCGGCCGTCCTTGAAGTACAGGGAGAGCGGCACGATCGTGTTGCCCGTCTCCCCCGTCTTCGAGTCCAGCTTGTCGATCTCCTCGCGGTGCAGGAGGAGCTTGCGCTTGCGCCGCGCGCTGTGGTTGGTCCAGGTGCCCTGGCTGTACTCCGGCACGTGCACGTTGTAGAGCCAGGCCTCGCCGCTCTCCACCGACACGAAGCCGTCCACCAGCGAGGCACGTCCCTGGCGCAGGGACTTGACCTCGGTACCCGTGAGCACGAGACCGCACTCGTAGGTGTCGATGATCGTGTAGTCGTGCCGCGCCTTCTTGTTCTGGGCGATCAGCTTGCGCCCTGTTTCCTTAGCCATAGTGCGGTCATTTTCGCACTACGGACCCACCCCGAGGCCACTCAATACCCTGCGGGCCCGGTCCTCGGCCCCGTCCGCCGCCGTCAGGTCCGGGGCGATGCCGCCGCCGTCCAGGCTCCGGCCGCCCGGAGTCCGGTACGTACCCACCGTCAGCTCCGCCACCGAACCGTCCGCGAGCTCCGTCGGCATCTGCACCGAGCCCTTGCCGAAGGTGCGGGTGCCGACCGCCACCGCGCGGCCCCGGTCCTGGAGGGCCCCGGTCACCAGCTCGGCCGCGCTCATCGTGCCGCCGTCGATCAGGGCCACCAGCGGCCGGTCCGTGTCGCCGCCCGGGGCGGCGTACAGGGCGTGCTGGTCGCCGCGCACGTCGTACGTCGCCACGAGCCCGCCGTCCAGGAAGGCGGAGGCGGCCGTCACCGCCTCGGTCACCAGCCCGCCCGTGTTCCCGCGCAGGTCGAGCATGAACCCGCCGCCGGGCGGGGCGGCGCGGACGGCGGCGCGGACCCGCTCGCCGGAGCCCCGGGTGAAGGAGGCCACCTTGATGACGGTGATCCCGCCCGGGATCTCCCGGACGCTCACCGGCTCGGCGCGCAGCTCCTCGCGCCGCACGGTCTCGGTGAGGCCGGCTCCGTCCCGGGTCAGCTTCAGCACCACGGGGGTGCCGGCCGCCCCGCGCAGCAGGGCCACCACCTCGGCGACCCGCAGCCCGGTCACGCCCTGCCCGTCGATGCTCAGCAGCCGGTCCCCGGCGCGCAGGCCGGCCCGGTCGGCGGGGCCGCCGGGCTGGACCCGGTCGACCGCGATGCGGCCGTCGCGCGTCCGTACGGCCCACAGGCCCACCCCGGTCCAGCGGCCGTCGAGTTCCTCGGAGAAGGCCTCGTACTCGCTCTGGTCGTAGACCATGCCCCAGCGGTCACCGCTGCGGCTGACCACCTCCTCGGCGGCCTCCTTGCCGGACTTGCCCTCGGCGGCGGCCTCCGCCGCGGCGCGGGCCACCGCGTCCCGGTCGGCGGTGCCCGCCCCGCCGGGCGCTCCGGACGCCTCGTCCCCGCCCTGCCCGGAGGCCGCACCGCGGGAGCCGGTGCCCGCGGAAGGTCCCGTACGGGCCGCCAGGACGGAGGAGGAGGCGACGCCGTCAGCGCGGCCGGGGACCCAGCTGCCCGTGCAGACCCCGGCGCCGACGGCCGCGCAGAAGGCCAACGTCAATGCGGCCCCGCGACGCAGGTCGCGGGGCCGGAGACAGAAGGCGGGCAGAGCCGGCATGGCGCCGAGTCTAGGACAAGCCCCGCGGCGGCACGGAGGATTGACCGTTCCGCACGCGGGGCGCTCGTCAAACCTTCAGGTACTTGCGCAACGCGATGAAGGCGGCCAGCGAGGGCATCAGCACACCGATGACGAGCACCAGGGGCAGCTTGGTCAGGACCGAGTCCCAGCCGATGAAGTTGATGAGCTCCATCTTGTCGCGCAGCGCGGCACCGTGGTCGATCACGAAGTACTGCCCCGCGCCGAGCATGCCGCAGGCGAGCAGGGCCCCGATGAGGCCGGCGAAGGCGGCCTCCATGATGAACGGCACCTGGATGTAGAAGCTGGACGCGCCCACGAGCCGCATGATCCCGGTCTCGCGCCGACGGCTGAAGGCCGAGACGCGCACCGTGTTGACGATCAGCAGCAGCGCCACGATCAGCATGATCAGCATGATGCCGAGGGCGGCCACGTTGAGGTAGCCGAGCAGCCGGAAGAGGTTGTCCAGGACGGTGCGCTGGTCCTCGACCGACTGGACGCCGTCGCGCCCGGAGAAGGAGGTGGTGATCACCTTGTACTTCTCGGGCTGCTTGAGCTTCACCCGGAAGGACTCCGGCATCTGGTCCGGGGTGATGGACGCGGCCAGGGCGGTGTGCCCGAACTGCTCCTTGTAGTGCTTGAAGGCCTCGTCGGAGGATTCGTAGATGACGTTCTCGACGAGGTCCATTCCCTTGAGCTCGGTCTCCAGGGCCTGCTTCTGCTCCGGCGTCACCGCGCCCTTGGAGCAGGAGGCGCCGTTGGTGGCCTCGGCGTCGTTCTTGTTGCAGAGGTAGATCGAGACATTGACCTTGTCGTACCAGTAGCCCTTCATCTTGCTCACCTGGTCGCGCATGAGCAGGGAGCCGCCGAAGAGGGCCAGCGACAGGGACACGGAGATGATGACCGCGAAGGTCATGGTCAAGTTGCGGCGGAGACCGACCCCGATCTCCGACATGACGAACTGGGCGCGCATCGCGTCTCAGGAGCCTTTCAGTGCTGGTAGCCGTAGACGCCGCGCGACTGGTCGCGGACGAGACGGCCCTGCTCGAGTTCGATGACGCGCTTGCGCATCTGGTCGACGATCTGCTGGTCGTGGGTCGCCATGATCACGGTGGTGCCGGTCCGGTTGATCCGGTCCAGCAGCTTCATGATGCCGACGGAGGTCTGGGGGTCCAGGTTGCCGGTGGGCTCGTCCGCGATCAGCAGGGCCGGGCGGTTGACGAAGGCGCGGGCGATGGCCACGCGCTGCTGCTCACCGCCGGAGAGCTCGCCGGGCATCCGGTCTTCCTTGCCGCCGAGGCCGACGAGTTCCAGGACCTGGGGGACGGCCTTCTTGATCTCTCCGCGCGGCCGGCCGATGACCTCCTGGGCGAAGGCCACGTTGTCGGCCACCGTCTTGTTGGGCAGGAGCCTGAAGTCCTGGAAGACGGTCCCCAGCTGGCGCCGCATGTGCGGAACCTTCCAGTTGGAGAGCCGGGCGAGGTCCTTGCCCAGGACGTGGACCTGGCCCTGGCTCGCCCGCTCCTCACGCAGGATGAGCCGCATGAAGGTGGACTTGCCGGAGCCGGAGGACCCGACCAGGAAGACGAACTCGCCCTTAGCGATGTCCAGTGAGACATCTCTGAGTGCGGGGCGGCTCTGCTTCGGGTAGGACTTGGAGACGTTGTCGAATCGGATCACGGTGTGCACCACGGTCGCCGGGAGTAGGTGACCGTGACCATACGCGAACAGGCGCGAGGTGTGGACCCGAGGTCCGGAGTTGCCCGATATATCCCCTGGTCCGAGGGGTGCGCGACCGTGATTGTACGGGCGGGCCGCGCCTAATGTCGGCGGAGCTGGCACAGTGGGAGGGGAACGGACCCGTTCCGCCTGTCGTTGTAACCGAGGGGACGAAAGGAGGAGCGCATGACATTTGACCGGCTCGTGTGCGCGAACTGCGCCGCACCCGTCAGCCAGGGCCGCTGCCCGGTGTGCCGGGCGAGCAGGCAGCGCCTCCAGCAGGAGGGCCCCTCCGGCGGCCTGAACCCGGCGGCGCTCATCGCGCTGCTGGTGATCCTGGTGGCCGCTCTGGCCCTGGTGGCGCAGCACACGGTGTAGCTGCTCCAGCCGCCACGTCCCGATCGAACGAGCACCCGGCTCAGCGGAAGGGCCCGGACACCTGCACGGTGTCCGGGCCCTTCCTGTCCGCTCGCGCGGTCCGCTTACGCGGTCTGTTCCTGCTGCTTGCGCCAGCGGATGCCGGCCTCGAGGAAGCCGTCGATCTCGCCGTCGAGCACCGCCTGCGGGTTGCCGACCTCGAACTCCGTCCGCAGGTCCTTGACCATCTGGTACGGGTGCAGGACGTAGGACCGCATCTGGTTGCCCCAGGAGCTGCCGCCGTCCTTGAGGGCGTCCATCTTGTCCTTCTCCTCCTGGCGGCGCCGCTCGAGCAGCTTGGCCTGGAGGACGTTCATGGCGCTGGCCTTGTTCTGGATCTGCGAGCGCTCGTTCTGGCAGGACACCACGATGCCGGTCGGCAGGTGCGTGATGCGCACGGCCGAGTCGGTGGTGTTGACGCCCTGGCCGCCGGGGCCCGACGCGCGGTAGACGTCGACGCGCAGCTCGCCCTCGTCGATCTCGACGTGGTCGCTGGACTCGACGACCGGCAGCACCTCGACGCCCGCGAAGGAGGTCTGGCGGCGGCCCTGGTTGTCGAAGGGCGAGATCCGGACGAGGCGGTGGGTGCCCTGCTCCACGGAGAGGGTGCCGTACGCGTACGGGGCCTTGACCACGAAGGTGGTCGACTTGATGCCGGCCTCTTCCGCGTACGAGGTCTCGTAGATCTCGGTCGGGTAGCCGTGTCGCTCGGCCCAGCGCAGGTACATGCGCTGCAGGCGCTCGGCGAAGTCGGAGGCGTCCACGCCGCCGGCCTCGGCACGGATGTTGACCAGCGCCTCGCGCTCGGAGTACTCGCCGGAGAGCAGGGTGCGGACCTCCATCTCGTCCAGCGCCTTGCGCACGGAGACCAGCTCGGCCTCCGCCTCCGCGAGGGTGTCCGCGTCGTCCATCTCCTGGGCGAGCTCGAACAGCACCGCGAGGTCGTCGATGCGTCCCCGCAGGTTCTCGGTCTTGCGGACCTCGGCCTGGAGGTGCGAAAGCTTGCTCGTGATCTTCTGGGCGGCTTCCGGGTCGTCCCACAGGGACGGCACGGCGGCCTGCTCCTCGAGCACGGCGATCTCCGCCCTCAGCTTGTCGAGGTCCAGGACGGCCTCGATCGACCCCATGGTCGAGGAGAGGGACTTCAGCTCTTCGGAAACATCGACGACTGCCACGGGTCCAGCGTAGCCGGTCCCCGGGGGCCGCTCTCCGGGCAGGCCGAATCACCCGTTCTGGTGTGGAGGCGAACGGGCGTACGCTCACCGTATGACCGTCCTCCTCGTCAAGCGCCGCCATGTGGACCACATGCGCGTCACGACGACGAGCTGTCTGCCGCCGGACCTGCTCCAAGCCTGATCCACCCCGATCCGACTTGGTCCTGCTACGCGGCCCCCGCGGTCCCCGGCGCCAACCCTGCCGGCGACCCTCCCCAGCCGCGGCCCCCGCCACCCCTGGGGACAGGACCCCGTGACATCCGAAACGGAGCCGTCATGCAGTCCGCGCCTTCCTCCGACTCCTCGTCGTCCTTCCCTTCCTCCGCAGCGCCGTCCGCGCCGTCCGCGCCGCAGCCCTCGCTCCCGGTTCTGGACCTCTCCCGGGCCGACGATCCCGCCCTGCGCGACTCCTTCCGCGAGCAGCTGCACGCGGCCGCCCGGGACAGCGGTTTCCTGCACCTGACCGGGCACGGCATCACCGCCGCCGAGACCTCCCGGATCCTGGAACTGACCAGGGCCTTCTTCGCGCTCCCGGAGGCCGACCGGCTGGCCGTGAGCAATCTGAACTCCCCGCACTTCCGCGGGTACACCCGCATCGGGCACGAGCTGACGGGCGGCTCCTCCGACTGGCGGGACCAGCTGGACGTGGGCGCGGAGCGGCCGGCGCCGGTGGTGGGGCCGGACGACCCGGCGTACCTGTGGCTGGAGGGCCCGAACCAGTGGCCGGCGGCGCTGCCCGAGCTGCGGGCCGTGGTGCTGGAGTGGCAGTCCCGGCTTGCGGCGGTCGCCCACCGCCTGCTCCAGGAGCTGCTGGCCTCGATCGGCGCGCCCTCCGACTTCTTCGACGCGGCCTTCGCGGACCGTCCCCACCTGCACACGAAGCTGATCCGGTACCCGGGATCCGCGCCGACGGGCACCGACCAGGGGGTCGGGGCCCACAAGGACTACGGCTTCCTGACCCTGCTGCTGCAGGACTCGGTGGGCGGGCTCCAGGTGGTCCGGGACGGGGCGTACGTCGACATACCGCCGCTGCCGGGGGCCTTCGTGGTCAACCTGGGCGAGCTGCTGGAGATCGCGACCGAGGGGTACCTGACGGCGACGGACCACCGCGTCGTGAGCCCGCGGGGGGCGGTGGAGCGGTACTCGGTGCCGTTCTTCTACAACCCCCGGCTGGACGCGGTGGTGGACACGGTCCCGGGCGACTACCTGCGGTCGGCGCCCGGAGTCGCGCACGACGCGTCGAACCCGCTGCACGCGGAGTACGGCCGCAACGAGCTGAAGGGCTGGGTCCGCGCCCACCCGACGGTGGCGCGGCGCTGGCACCCGGAGCTGGTGGGCGCGTAGGCCCGTGCCCCCGCGCCCAGGGGGCTACGGGGCCGTCGAGCCCGACTGCTTGCCGTCCCGGGGCGGCGGGGACTGCGAGTCCGAGGAGGCCGCGAGCCAGCCGCCCACGCCGAGAGCGGCGGCCAGCGCGACGGCCGCCACCGACAGCGCCAGCCTCCGCTTGCGCACCGTCTCGGCCCGGTGCCGCGCGGAGCCCGGCCGGTGGCCGCCCGCGGGCCGCGGGACCCGGGCGGTCCCCAGCGCGCCGCCCGCCAGTTCGTCCGGACCCGGCACCCGCATGGACGTGTGGGTGTCGCGGTTGGAGTCGGTCGAGGAACCGGAGCCGGGTACCAGCGGGACCACGCCCCGGCGCCGGACCGGATCGCCCGCGGACTCCGGCTCCGGTGGCTCGGCCGGCTCCGGCTCGTCCGGCTCGTCCACGTCCAGCGGCGGCATCCCGGCCAGCAGCGGCTGCAGGTCCCGCAGGCGCAGCGAGAGCTCCGAGGCGCGCAGCCGCGAGGCGGGGGCCTTCGCCAGGCACTGCACCATCAGCTGCCAGAGCTCGTCGGGGATCCCCGGCAGCGGGACCACCGTCTCGGTCACGTGGCGGCGCAGGACCGCCCCGGGGTGCCCGCCGCCGAACGGCGTGAACCCCGCCAGCAGCTCGTAGAGGACGGTGGCGAGGGCGTATATGTCCACCGCCGCGCGCGGGGGCAGCCCCTCGACGATCTCGGGCGCCAGGTAGTCGGGCGTCCCGATGATCCGCGTGGTGGGGGCGGAGACCCGTCCGCCGGAGGTCCGCCGCGGGGAATCGATGAGCTTGGCCACGCCGAAGTCGGTGAGCAGCGCCGGATGCGCGCCGCCCGGCCCGAGCGGGCCCTGCATGTCGAGCAGGACGTTCTCCGGTTTGACGTCCCGGTGCACGACCCCGGCCGCGTGGGCCGCGGCCAGCGCGTCCGCGACGTCCGCGACGATCGCCACGGCCGCCTCGGGGGCGAGCCGCCGCTCGCGGTCGAGGCGCGTGCGCAGGTCCGTACCGCGGACGAGGTCCATGACGAGGGCGAGGTCGTTGCCGTCCACGACGAGGTCGCGGACGCAGACGACGTGCGGGTGCTCCAGTCCGAGCAGCGCGCTGCGCTCCTGGACGAAGCGTCCGACGAGTTCCTGGTCGGACGCGAGGTCCTCGCGCAGCAGTTTGACGGCGACGGGGCCGTCCGGCCCCTCGCCCAGCCATACCGTGCCCGCGCTGCCGCGCCCCAGGATCTGGTGCGCGGTGTACCGGCTGCCGATCTTCCGTGCCAAGACTGCTCCCTCAGCGGCTGGCGTACGTGCCAAAGCTACGCGGCCGGGTGGGGGTTGGAGTCCACGGATCGCGGCGACCTTCACTTCTGCGGGCGAAATCACGTCCCAGAAGTCGACAAATCCACGAAGTCAGTGCTCCGGGGTCCGGTTCGGGCCGGTTCAGGGGGTCGTACCGCCCGTGGAGTCGCCGATCGTGCCGACCCAGTCCGCGACGTCCGAGCCCCAGGTCCACACCTGGTCCCACCAGCCCCTGCCGGTGCCGACCCACTCCTGGAGCGGGGTGAGCTCCCAGACCAGCCAGCCGGCGACGAAGAACACGAGGATCAGCACCAGGCAGCCCTTCAGACAGCCCAGACCCGGGATCTTGACCGGGTTCGCGCTGCGCCGACGGGGTTCGCGCGGCTCCCGCTCGGCCGGCTGCTGCCGCGGCGGCGGGCCCTGCGGGGGCTGCTGCTGGGGCTGGCGGTACTGGGGCTGCTGCTGCTGCGGCTGGTACTGCTGCGGCTGCTGGTACTGCTGGGGCTGGTACTGCTGCGGCTGGTAGTGCTGCGGCGGGGGCTGCGGCGCGTACTGCTGCTGCCCGTACTGCTGGGCCTGCTGGGGCCGCTGCTGCGGCTGCTGGTACTGCTGCTGCTGGGGCGGCGGCCCCTGCCGGTACGGCTGCTGCTGCGGAGGCTGCTGGGGCCGCTGCTGGGGCGCCTGCGACGGGGGCGCCTGGCGCTGCGGCCGCCTGCGCAGCGGGTCCTCGCTCGGGTCGAGGTACTGCATCTGCGTCTGCTCGTTGCGGTCGCGGGCCGCCCGCATCTGCGATTCCCACGGGTGCGGCTGGTCCGGCCGCTGCACGGGCGGCAGCACCGAGGTGGGGTCCGCGCCCGGCGCGCCGCCCGGGCCGCCCGGACCGCCGGTGGAGGGCAGCACGGACGTCGCGTCGGCCGCGCCGACGGGCGGCAGCACGCTGGTCATGCCGTTGGGGTCGTAGGCCCCCAGGGGGGAGGCTCCGGGCAGCACCTGCGTCGCGTCCGAGGAAGCGTGGCCGCCCGGGGTCGCGGGGACCGGCGCGGGCGAGGTGTCCGGGGCGAGCAGCGCGCCGACGCCGAGGGCGGCCTCGACCTCGGTGACCGTGGAGTGCACGCCGATGCCGGAGGCCACGACGCGCAGGCCGCGCGCCAGGCTCTGCGCGCTCGGGCGCTCGTACGGCTCCTTGCGCAGGCAGCGCTCGATGACCGTCCACAGCGGCTCGGGCACGTTCGCCGGGCGGCGCGGCTCCTCGCTGAGGTGGCGGTGCAGGACCTCCAGCGCGGTGCCGCCGGCGAAGGGCGGGCGGCCGGTGAGGAGCTCGTAGAGCAGGATGCCGGCGCCGTAGATGTCGACGGCGGAGGTCTGCGGGCGGCCCTCGGCGGACTCGGGGGCCACGTAGGCCGGGGTGCCGACGAACTCGTGCGTGCGCGTCAGGCCCGGGGAGTCGGCCAGCCGCGCGATGCCGAAGTCGGTGAGCATCGGCTTCATCTGGCCGTCGCTCTCGTCGAGCAGGACGTTGGCGGGCTTCAGGTCGCGGTGGACCACGCCGTCGGCGTGGCTGGCGGCGAGGGCGTCCGCGATCTGGGCGGTCAGCAGGCTCGCCGCGACCGGGGTGAAGGGCCCGTTCTCGCGGAGGTACTTGTGCAGGTCCGGACCGTCGATGAGGTCCATGACCAGAGCGAGGAGATCGCCCTCGACGACGAGGTCGCGGGTGCGGACGATGTTCGGGTGGGTCAGCCGCAGCAGGACGGAGCGCTCGCGCAGGAACCGCATGACGATGTCCGCGTCCTGGGCCAGCTCCTCCTTGAGGACCTTGATGGCCACGGTCTCGCCGGGGTGGCCGGCCACTGCGGCCTCCGCGCCGGCGGCCTCCCGCTGGCGGGCGCGCCAGACGGTGCCCGTGGCGCCGCGTCCGAGCGGCTCCTCGAGCAGATATTTACTGCCGACTGGCCGCACGTCGCGCGCTCCCTGCTGTCGTCGATTTCGGCGATGGTTTTTCCGGCCCACTCTAGGGGGTGTCCCGAGGGAAGACGCGGGGCACCGAAGGTTGGTTGCCGTACATATGCGCGAAGGATGACGATTGCGGCGTATGCCAGGGGCGATTTTGCGCACCCCGGTGTCTGTATCCGACCGGCCCGGTTGCAGGTCCGGTGCGGGACGGCGACCGATCAAGATCACTTGTCGGTGGGCGCCGGGCGTGTCGTCCGCGACAGGTGCGAGGATGCACCCGTACGGAACGGCCGGGACGGGAGCCCTGCCTTCCGGGCAGACCTGACCGGACGACGCGTCCGTGCCGGGTGGGGGCGGACGGGCACGCACGGCATCCATGCCGTCGTCCCGTGGATCCCTGCCGGGCGCACGCACCGCGCACCGCGCAGAAGGGACCGCTGACGGCGATGCAGATCCGGCTGACCGTCCTTGGCTCGGGGTCGCGCAGCGGCCACCACACGGCCGCTACCTCCACCACCTCCGCCGCCGCGCCGTCGAGCTGTGACGTGCTCGTCACCGCGCCCGCGGGCACCGCGCTGTCCGCGGTGGCCTCCGGGCTCGCGGCGACCGTCGGCGGCCCGGACACCGGGGGCACGGTCGTGCTGTACGCCGGTACGGAGCGGCTCGATCCCGCCCGGTGCGCGCTCGGCGAACCGCCGCTCGTGGACGGGGCGGTGCTCTCGCTGCACCTGCCCGGTCCCGAGGTACTGGCGGACGCCGGGCCCGGGGACGTGCCCCGGCTGCACGTCGTGGCCGGACCCGACGCGGGCGGGGTGCACCTGCTGCACCCGGGGGCGATCCGGATCGGCCGCTCGGCCGACGCGGACGTCCCGCTGGACGATCCCGACGTCTCGCGGCTGCACTGCGCCGTCACCGTCCTGCCCGACGGGCGGGTGGCGGTGGCCGACCTCGGATCGACGAACGGCACGACGCTCGACGCGGCGGAGGTCGGCGCGGCGCCGGTGCCCCTGGCCCCCGGCGCGCTCCTGCGGATCGGCGAATCCACGCTGCGCCTGGCCGCGGGACCGACGCCCCCGTCCCTCCCGCTCACCCCGGACCTGGAGGGACACCTCTCCCTCACCCTGGCGGGCGACACCCGGACGGCCTCCCCGGGCACCGGGGACGACGGCACCGGGGCCACGGCGCCCGGCGGGCCCGGCAACGGCCCCGCCACGGGAGCCGGCCGGCCCTCCACGGCCCTGCCCGGCGCGGGGACCGGCGGATCCGGACCGGGATCCCACCCGGCGCCCGACGCCTGGCCGGGCGTGAGCGGAGGAGCTCACGGAGGCTCCCCGGGCGAGGACCCGGGAACCTCCCGGGGATCCGACGCCTGGCCGGAGGCGAGCCGGCGCCGCCCCGCGGGCTCCCCCGGCGGAGCCCGCGGAGCCGGAGCCGGGAGCGGCGAAACCGGCGCCCGGTCCGGCCCGGACACCGGCGGGACCGACGCGGGAACGAGCCGCCGGTCCGATACGGACACGGGCGGCGGCAGCACGGGGACGAACGGCTGGTCCGGCACGGACACCGGCGGCGGCACCACGGGGACGAGCCCCTGGTCCGGCACGGACACCGGCCGGAGCGACACCGGTCCCGGCGGATCCGGCGGAACCGGCGGTCCCGGCCCGGGATCCCACCCCGGAGCCCAGGGATCCGGCCCCTGGTCCGGCGCGAGCCGGGGCGGCGGCCCCGGAGGCTCGCCCGGCGGAGGCCCCGGAACCGGCCCGATGCCACAGGGGCCCTTCCCCCACCAGGCTCACCAGGCTTCCTCCCGGAGCGGGGGCCCCGCCGCCCCTGACCCCGAGCGGCCCGCGGCCCCGTACGGCGGGGCGGACCGGGACGCCCCCGACACGGACCCGCGCGGACGGGGCGGCTCCGCCGCGGAGCGGCCGGGCACCGGCCGGCACCACGCGCACGCCACCGGTGTGGAACACCACGGCGACGGCGGATGGGCGGCGCCCGACGTCACCCCCGAACCGGACCGGGGCGACGGGGCCGCTTCGCCCGAACCCCGGCGGCCCCGGCGCGGGATCGGCGCCTGGGCGCGCAAGTGGGTCCGCGGCGAGGACTCCGCGCAGGTGGAGGCCGTCGCCGCGGCGGCGGCCCACGCGGGCGCGGCCGCCTCCGTCACCGTCCGCCCCGGGGCGGACGATCCCGCCGCGCTGCTGCTCACCGCCCTCGGCCCGGCCCCCCGCCTGTGGGCCGGACCCCCCGGGCTCGACGTCACGCTCGGCGTCGGCAGCGAGGTCGCGCTCCTGGAGGCCGGCGCCCTCGGCATCGCGGGCCCGCGGGCCCGCCTGACCGGCGTCGCCCGCTCCGTCATCGCCCAGCTCGCCGCCCTGCACGCCCCCGGCCAGCGGCTGGAGATCGTGCTGATCGCCGCCGACCGCGGCCGCCCCCTCGCCGAACGCCGCCGCGACTGGGGCTGGCTCGGCTGGCTGCCCCACGTACGGCCCGCGCACGGGCAGGACTGCCGGCTGCTCCTCGCCTACGACCGCGATCAGGCGGCGGCCCGCGTCGGAGAACTGACCCGCCGCCTCGACGACGGCCCCCTCGGCACCCACTGGGCCGGCGCCGGTCCGGACGCGGTCCGCGAGGCCTCGAACGCCTACCGCGGCCCGTACACCCTCCTCGTCCTCGACGGGGACCCCGGCGCCGGCGCGCTCCGCGACCTCACCGGCCGCCTCGCCTCGCACGGGCCCGCCGCCGGGATCCACCTGCTCGCGCTCGCCGAGTCCCCGGCCGCGACCCCCGCCTCCCCCGTCGCCGAGACGTACGAGACGGCCTGCGCGGCCAACCCCGCCTTCCGGGACTGCGCCGCGGTCGCCCTCCTCAGCGGGGACGTGGCCACGGCCGTACGGACCTTCGCGGTCCGCGGCGGCAAGCCCGTGCCGCCCGGCGAGACGGCCGTCGCCGACGCCGTGTCGGTCGCCTGGGCCGAGCGGTTCGCCCGCGCCCTGGCCCCGCTGAAGGCCGACTCCCCGCCCACCGAGGGATACCGGCCCACCGCGGCCGCCCTCCCCGCGACCTCCCGGCTGCTCGACGAGCTGGGGCTGGCCCGCGCCACTCCGGCCTCCCTGATGGCCCGCTGGGCCGCCGCCACCGACCAGGGGCAGCGCGTCGGCGGCCTCGCCGAGATCGTGCTCGGCACGGGCCTGCGCGGGCCGGTGGGAGCCGAACTCGTCACCGACGGACCCCACGTGCTGATCGAGGGGCCCGCCGGGAGCGGCCGCACCGAGCTGCTGCGCTCCGTGGCCGCCTCCCTGTCGGCCGCCGCGCGCCCCGACCGGCTCGGCCTGGTCCTCCTCGACGGGGCCGGCGGCGAGCGCGGCGACGGGCTGCTGCCCTGCACGGAGCTGCCGCACGTCTCGGCCCATCTCATCGCCTCGGACCCGCTGCGCATGCGGGAGTTCGCACAAGCGCTGGGCGCCGAGCTGAAGCGGCGCGCGGAGTTGCTGGACGGGGTGCCGTTCCCCGAGTGGCACGCGCGGCGCGAGGTGTCCGACCGGATGGTCTCGCCCCGCCAGCCCACCCCCGGCGAGCTGCGCGGCGATCTCGAACCCCAGCGCACCGGCACCCTGCGGCTGCGCGCCTCGGCCGTCCGCAGCGATCCGGCCGCGGGGCCGAGTCCGCTGCCGCGCCTGGTCGTCCTGGTGGACGACTTCGACGCGCTGGTCGCACCGGGCCTGGGCAGTACGGGCCGTCCCGCCGCCGGGTCGGTGGTGCGCGCGCTGGAGGCGGTGGCCCGCGAGGGAGCCCGGCTCGGGGTGCACCTGGTGGCCACCAGCGCCCGTCCGGACCGGACCGCCGACACCGAACTGGCCCGGCTCGCCACCCTGCGCGTGGAACTCGACGCCCCGGACCAGCCGGGCCCCGGGCGCGGCGTGCTCCGGTACGCCGACGGCCGCACGGTCCCGTTCCAGGGCGGCCGGGTCACCGGCCGGATCCCCCGGACCGCGACGCAGCGCCCGACGGTCGTCCCGGTGGAGTGGGAGCGGATGGGCGATCCGCCGGCCCGCCGCCCCGTGCGCGAGCTGGGCAACGGCCCGACCGACCTGGCGCTGCTGGCCAGCGCCCTGGACCGGGCCTCCCACCTGGTGTCGGCCGTACCCGTGCTGTTCCCGCCCGCACCCTGACGGGCGGACGGGCGGGCGCCCGGCCCGCGGGGGCCCGCCCGGGCCGGCGCTCCCGGGCCGGGCCGGCAGGACTGGCAAGACCGGCAGGACCGGAACGGCCGGTGGAGTCGGGGTGTCAGGGGAGCCGGAGGCCCGGGGAGACTCGCGTGGTGATCGACCGCGGGTCGCGCTCCCGGGCCAGGCAGTCCAGCGCCTCCCGCACCGCGAGCGCGCCCAGCCCCGTGAACACGTCCGGGTGGGAGTCCACCGGGTGCCAGTGCAGGTCCCGCACCAGGACCCGGGCCCGCACCGGCGCACCCCGGCCGCCCGCCGGGTCCCCGGCCGGCGGGTCGGCGAGCTCCCTCAAGACCCCTCTCACCAGGGCCTCTTCGAGCTCGGCGTCGGGCTCCGGCCGGGCCTCGCAGGCGAACTCGCAGGTGGACGGCGCCCCTTCGGCGGGCGGCTCGAAGTCCAGCTCGACCTTGCCGTACGAGGGCATGCAGCCGCCGTGCGACTGCCGGGAGTACACCGTGACGCCCCGTACCGGACGGGTGAATGCGCTGGTCGGCGAGGCGTTCACGAGCCCGATCCTAGCGGGGCGCTATTGCGAGGGTGGTCGGGTCGGCGTAGACCTTGTGGCACGGGACACACCAGAGCCACACAGGCATCGGGGGCAGAGCCATGCACGGCACGAACACCCGCACCACGACCGGCGCGACGACCGGCGTGAGGACCGGCGCGAGCGGGACGCAGGCCCGCACGCCGGGCACGAAGGCCCGTACGAGGGCCGCCGCTTGGGCGGCGCTCGCCGCCACCGCCGCGCTCGCGCTCTCCGCGTGCGGCAGCGACAAGGAGCCCGCGAAGGGCACCGACGGCCCCGGCACCTCCGCCGGGCCCGCCGTCGCCTTACCTCGTCTCGACGGCGAGAAGCTGGAGGTGGCGGCGGTCTGGACCGGCCCCGAGCAGGCGAACTTCACCAAGGTGCTGAAGGAGTTCGAGCAGCGCACCGGAGCCACCGTCACCTTCGTTCCGGCGCAGGACCCGATCGTCACCTTCCTCGGCTCCAAGATCGCGGGCGGCGCCCCGCCGGACGTGGCGCTGCTGCCCCAGGTCGGCGCGCTGGTCTCCGCGGTCAAGAACAAGTGGGCGCAGCCGGTCGGCGCCGAGGCGCAGGCCCAGCTCGACAAGAACTACTCGAACGGCTGGAAGTCGCTCGGAGCGGTCGACGGCACCCAGTACGGCGTGTATTACAAGGCCGCCAACAAGTCGCTGATCTGGTACAACGCGAAGGCCTTCGAGGCGGCGGGCGTGACGCCCCCCAAGACCTGGAAGGACCTCATCACCGCGGCCGACACCCTGTCCGCGTCCGGCACCCCGGCGGTGTCGGTGGCCGGCGCCGACGGCTGGACCCTGACCGACTGGTTCGAGAACGTCTACCTCTCCCAGGCCGGTCCGGAGAAGTACGACCAGCTCGCCAAGCACCAGATCAAGTGGACGGACGACAGCGTCAAGCAGGCGCTGACCTCGCTCGCCGAGCTGTTCGGCCGCAAGGACTTCCTGGCCGGCGGCCAGAGCGGGGCGCTCTCCACGGAATTCCCGAAGTCGGTGACGCAGACCTTCACCGGCGGCGACCGGCCGGCGGCCGCGATGGTCTACGAGGGCGACTTCGTGGCGGTGAACATCGCGCAGACGGAGGCGAAGGTCGGCAAGGACGCCCTGGTCTTCCCCTTCCCCTCGGTCGGCTCCAAGGCCCCGGTGGTCTCGGGCGGCGACGTGGCGGTCGCGCTCAAGCCCTCGAAGGGCGCCCAGGCCCTGCTGACGTTCCTGGCCTCGACGGACGCGGCGAGGGTCCACGCCCGCGAGGGCGGCTTCCTCTCCCCGAACAAGACGCTGGAGCTGAGCGCCTACCCGAACGACATCCAGCGCGACATGGCGAAGGCCCTGATCGCGGCGGGCGACGACTTCCGCTTCGACATGTCGGACCAGGCTCCGGCGGCCTTCGGCGGGACCCCGGGCGCGGGCGAGTGGAAGGCGCTCCAGGACTTCCTGGCGAACCCCTCGGACGTGGCGGGAGCCCAGGCGAAGCTGGAGGCGGACGCGGCCAAGGCTTACGGGAACTGAGCCGTGGCCCCCACCAGAGCCGCCCGGGCCACCGGCCCGGCCGAACCCGCCGGACCCGCCGGCGCCTCCGGTGCCTCCGGTGCGAGCGCCCGGGCCCCGGGCACGCCCACCCGGGCCACCGAGGCCCGGCGCCGCCGGCTGACCGCCGCGGCGTTCCTCCTGCCCTGCCTCGTCCTGCTCGGCGCGCTCGTCGTGCACCCCATCGGCTACTCGCTCTACCGCAGCTTCTTCGACCGTTCGGGCGACGCCTTCGTCGGCGCCGGCAACTACCGGGAGATCCTGCACGACGACACCATCCGCACCGCCCTGAAGAACACGGCGGTGTGGGTGGTGCTCGCCCCGACCACGGCGACCGCGCTCGGCCTCGTCTTCGCCGTGCTCACCGAACGGGTCCGCTGGGGAACGGCGTTCAAACTGCTCGTCTTCATGCCCATGGCCATCTCCATGCTCGCGGCGGGCATCATCTTCCGGCTCGTCTACGACCACGACCCCGACCGGGGCGTGGCGAACGCCGTCTGGGTCGGGGTCCACGACACCTTCGCCGAGTCCTCCGCGTTCCCCAAGGCCCGTCCGGGCCGCGACTCCCCGCTGCTCCCGGCCGACGGGGGCGCGTACGTGACCCGCGATCCGGTACGGGCGGGCGTACCCGCGGTGATCCCGCTGGTCGGCATCGCCCCGGAGGCCCTGCCCGCCGGGACGCGCCCGGCGAAGGCGGCCGCCGCCGAGCCCGGGAGGGTCACCGGCACCGCCTGGCAGGACTTCACCCGGGGCGGGGGCGGCGCGACGAACACGGTCGACCCCACCGAGTCGGCGCTCGCCGGGCTGCGGATCGAGGCGGTCAAGGACGGCCGGGTGGTCGACTCGGCGACGGCCCGCGCCGACGGCACCTTCACCCTGTCGGCGAAGGCCGACGGCGCGCAGCTGCGGCTGCCCGCCTCGAACTTCCGCGAGGCGTACGCGGGAGTGGAGTGGCTCGGCCCGTCCCTGGTCACCCCGGCGGTCATCGGGGCGTACGTGTGGATGTGGGCCGGGTTCGCGATGGTGCTGATCGGGGCCGGACTGGCGGCCCTGCCGCGCGAGCTGCTGGAGGCGGCGCGCGTGGACGGGGCGAGCGAGTGGCAGGTGTTCCGGCGGATCACCGTGCCGCTGCTGGGTCCCGTCCTGGCGGTCGTCCTCGTCACCCTGGTCATCAACGTCATGAAGGTCTTCGACCTGGTCTTCGTGATCGCGCCGGGCGCCGTGCAGGACGACGCCAACGTCCTCGCGCTCCAGCTGTACCGGACCTCCTTCGGTACGGACGCCGATCCGGGTCTGGGCTCCGCCATCGCCGTCCTGCTGCTGGTGCTGGTGGTCCCCGTCATGGCCTACAACATCCGCCGGATGCGCCGGGAGGCCCGCCGATGAACATGCTGCGAGGCATCACCTCCCGTGCGGCCGGCGGTGCGCTGCGCGTCTTCCTGGTCCTGGCGGGGCTGTTCTGGCTGCTGCCCACCCTCGGCCTGCTGATCTCCTCCTTCCTCGCCCCCACCGACCTGAACCGGGGCGGCTGGTGGCAGGTGCTGACCGCGCCCTCGCGCCTGACGGCGGACAACTACGAGCGGCTGCTGGCCAACGACACCATCACCGGCTCCCTGCTGAGCACGGCGGCCATCGCCGTCCCCGCGACGCTGCTGGTCCTGGCCCTGGGCGCGTTCGCCGGATACGCCTTCGCCTGGCTGGAGTTCCCCGGCCGGGACGCGCTGTTCCTCGTGGTGGTCGCGCTGCTGGTCGTGCCCGTGCAGGTGGCGCTGATCCCGGTCTCCGAACTCTTCGGCGCCATCGGGCTGTTCGAGACGACCGCCGGCGTGGTGCTGTTCCACACCGCGTTCGGCCTGCCGTTCGCGGTGTTCCTGCTGCGCAACTTCTTCGCGGAGATCCCGCGCGAGCTGCTGGAGGCGGCCCGCCTCGACGGGGCGGGCGAACTGCGGCTGTTCGCCCGGGTGGTGCTGCCGCTGGGCGGTCCGGCGATCGCCTCGCTCGGCATCTTCCAGTTCCTGTGGGTGTGGAACGACATGCTCGTCGCGCTGGTCTTCGCGGACTCGGCGCACCCGCCCGTCACGGTCGCGCTGCAGCAGCAGGTACGGCAGTTCGGCAACAACATCGACGTGCTCGCGCCCGGCGCGTTCCTCTCGATGCTCGTGCCGCTGATCGTCTTCTTCGCCTTCCAGCGGCAGTTCGTCTCGGGGGTGATGGCGGGAGCGGTCAAATAGCACCGCGCATCCTCGAGATCACGCCGCTGACGTGCGGCCTTGACGCTGCGTAACCCGAATGCCACACCCTGCGTAACCCGATCGCCACGCCGGGGGTTCCTGGGCCATATGCCCGCGCCGACCCCTGGATGTGCCGTGACCCGGTTCAGCGTCATCGTGCCCGCGTACAAGGTCCAGGCGTACCTCCAGGAGAGTCTGGACTCGGTCCTGACGCAGTCGTACCCGGATCTCGAACTGATCGCGGTCGACGACGCCTCCCCGGACGCCTGCGGTTCGATCATCGACGACTACGCCGCCCGGGACCCCCGGGTGACCGCCGTGCACCTGGCGCACAACCTCGGTCTCGGGCCGGCCCGCAACGCGGGCCTGGCCCGGGCGACCGGCGACTACCTGATCTTCCTGGACGGGGACGACACCCTGGCCCCCGGCGCCCTGCGGGCCATCACCGACCGGCTGAAGGCCGCCGGCTCCCCGGACGTCCTCGTCTACGACTACGCGCGCACCTTCTGGACCGGGGAGCTGGTCCGCAACCGGCTCTCCAGCCGTCTGCGCGAGGACGGCCCGGCCAGCTTCCGGCTCGCCGACCGCCCGGCGCTGCTCGGCATGCTGATGGTGGTGTGGAACAAGGCCTACCGCCGCGAGTACGTGGAACGCGAGGGCCTCGCCTTCCCGCCCGGGTTCTACGAGGACGCGCCCTGGACCTATCCCGCGCTCCTCGCGGCGCAGTCCCTGGCCGTCCTGGACCGGGTGTGCGTCCACTACCGCCAGCGCCGCACCGGCTCGATCCTGACCACCAGCAGCAGGCGCCACCTCGACGTCTTCGACCAGTACGACCGCGTCTTCGGCTACCTCGCCACCCGCCCCGAGCTGGAGCGCTGGCGGTCCGCCGTGCACCGGCGGATGGCCGAGCACTTCTGCACCCTGTACGCCGACCCGCGCCGGCTGCCGCGCGCGGCCCGCGCCGAGTTCTTCGCCCGCGCCTCGGCCCTGCTGCGCCGCTACCGCGTCCCGGGGCCCCGCCCGCTGTCCCTGAGCCGCACGGACCGGACCCGCCACCTCCTGATGCGCCTGGGCACGAGGCGCACGTACCGCCTGCTGTCCCTGCTCCGCTCGGCCTCGCTCACCGCGGGCCGCGCGGGGGCCACCCTGGGGCAGGGCCTGCGCGAGACGGCCCTGCGCCTGCACTACCGCGCGCAGCGCCTGCTCCCGCTCCGCCCCGAACTCGCGGTCTTCTCCGCGTACTGGCACGGCGGTTACGCCTGCAACCCGGCGGCCATCGAGGCCAAGCTCCGCGAACTGGCCCCGCGCATGCGCACCGCCTGGATCTGCGATCCCGCGCACGCCTCGACCCTGCCCCGCGAGACGGCCCCGCTGCGCCCCGGCTCGGCGGCGTACTGGACGGCCCTGGCCCGCGCCACGTACCTCGTCACGAACGTCAACTTCGAGCGCACGCTGGTCAAGCGCCCCGGCCAGATCCTCGTGCAGACCCAGCACGGCACCCCGCTCAAGCGGGTCGGCCTCGACCTCCAGGACCGGCCGGCGGCCACCCCGACCACGGACTTCGCGGGCCTGCTGCGCGGCGCCGACCAGTGGGACTACCTGCTCTCGGCGAACCGCCACTCCACGCTCGTCTGGGAGAAGGCGGTCCCGTCCTCGTACACCACCCTCGAATACGGCTATCCCCGCAACGACGTCTTCCACCGGGCCACCCAGGCGGACGTCCTCGAGCTGCGCGAGCGCCTCGGCATCCCGCCGGGCTCCGTCGCGATCCTGTACGCGCCGACCCATCGCGACTACCGGCGCAGCCGGCCGGAGCACCTGGACTTCGAGCGGATCCTGCGCGACCTGGGCCCGCGCTACACGATCCTGACCCGCACGCACCTGACGTACGCGGGTTCACCCTCCCCCGACCCGCACCCCCGCCTGCTGGACGTCTCGGCCCACCCCTCGGTGGAGGAACTCTGCCTGGCCTCGGACGCGTTGGTGACGGACTACTCGTCACTGATGTTCGACTACGCGTCGCTGGACCGCCCGATCGTGATCCACGCGGACGACTGGGAGGCCTACGAGGCCTCCCGCGGCACCTACTTCGACCTGCGGGCCTTCCCGCCGGGTGCGATCGCCCGGACCGAGGACGAGCTGGTGGACATCTTCGCGACGGGCCACTGGCAGGGCTCGCGCTCGGCGCAGCTGCGGTCCTCCTTCCGGACGCGCTTTTGCACCTACGACGACGGCCATGCGGCGGAGCGGGTGGTCCGCCGCATCTTCCTGAGCCAGCCGGCGTCCCCCCTCGTCCCCCTGGAAGAGCGCCGTCCCGCCCCCGCGGCCCCTTCGGCCGCCCCGGAGCCCACCCTGGCCCACCTCACCGCGGGCCGCTGGCCGTAGGCCGCGGGCCGCGGGCCGTCCCTCGCGGATCGTGCCGGCCGGTCCCGCGCGGCCCGCGTCAGGAAGGGGTGTCGGCCGTCAGGCCGGCGACGACGGACCGCGCCAGGCCGTCGAGGTACCCCGCCGGCACGGTGTCGCGCACGACCACCTGCCGCCAGTACAGCGGCCCGATCGCCAGATCCAGTGCCCGGCCCGCGTCCACCCCCGCGGGCAGCTCGCCCCGCGAGACCGCCTCGGAGATGATCCCCTCCGCCATCCGCCGCTGCCCCTCGAGCAGCGCGCCCCGTACCGCGTCCGCGATCTCCGGGTTCCTGGCCGCCTCCACCAGGAGGTCCGGGATCACCGCCGAGGCCACCGGGTGCCGCAGCACGTGGGACATCACTTCCAGCAGCGCCCGTACGTCCCCGTACAGCGTTCCCGTCGCCGGCACCGGCAGGCCGTCCACGGCGAACGCCCCCACCAGGTCCAGGACCAGGTGGAGCTTCGACTTCCAGCGGCGGTAGACCGCCGTCTTGCCGACCCCGGCCCGCCGCGCGATGCCCTCGATCGACATCCGCGCGAAGCCCACGGTGGCCAGCTCCTCGACCACGGCCGCCCGGATCGCCTCGGTCACGTCCTCGCGCAGGACCGCGGCCCCGGCGGGGGCCCGGCGGGCGGCGGAAGCGGCAGCGGGCGGGGCGGCGGCTGCGGTGGTGGTGGGGGCCGTGGCGGGGTCGGTCGTCATGAGCAGAGCATAACCGGTGACGACGATACGGTTGCGTTCCGACGTCGGACGTCTTAACCTCACCGTAGCGACGATACGGACCCGTTCCGTCCCACGTGCCACCGGAGAAGTGCCCCCGGCGACGCCCCGACCCCGTCGAAAGCGACCCCCGTGACAGTGACCACCGCGCCCCCGGCCCCCGCCGGGTCCCCCGCCACGTCCCGGGGCCGCGCCCCGGACCCGATCGCCGAACTGGCGGCGGCCCACGACCTGACGCTCAGCGGGGCCCGCCCCACGCTCCCCCGCTACCTCGCCCAGCTCTGGGGCCGGCGCCACTTCGTGACCGCGCACGCCACCGCCCGGATGCACGCCCAGTACAGCCAGGCCGGCCTCGGCCAGATCTGGCACCTGGTGACCCCGCTGCTCAACGCGGCCGTCTACTACTTCATCTTCGGCGTGGTCATGCACGCCAGCCACGGCGTGCCGGACTACGTGCCGTTCCTGATCACCGGGGTCTTCGTCTGGGACTTCATCGGGAGCTGCGTCAACGCCGC
Source organism: Streptomyces sp. NPDC054961 (assembly GCF_053609145.1). NCBI lineage: Bacteria > Bacillati > Actinomycetota > Actinomycetes > Kitasatosporales > Streptomycetaceae > Streptomyces > Streptomyces sp. NPDC054961. Next base: position 34,878 of record NZ_JBSGWY010000045.1, read on the forward strand.
CACCCGCTCCGTCCAGGGCAACCTCGGCCTGGTGCGCGCGCTGCACTTCCCGCGCGCCTCGCTGCCCCTGTCCACCGTCGTCCAGCTCTTCCAGCAGCTGCTCGTCACCATGGGCGCGCTGATCGTCCTGCTCCTCGCCTTCGGCCAGACCCCCACCCCGAACTGGCTGTTCGTCTTCCCGACCCTCCTGCTGATGGCCGCCTTCTGCGCCGGCTGCGCCATGGTCATGGCCCGGATCGGGGCGAAGAGCCCGGACGTCATCCAGCTGATGCCGTTCGTCCTGCGGACCTGGATGTACGCCTCGGGCGTCATGTGGTCCATCGACTCGATGCTCCGGACGGACGACCTGCCCCGCTGGGTCTCGCTGGCCCTCGAGCTCAATCCCGCTGCCGTGTTCATCGACCTGATGCGCTTCGCCCTCATCGACACCTACGGGGCGAGCCGGCTCCCGCACCACGTATGGCTGATCGCGCTCGGCTGGGCGCTGGTCATGAGCGTGGGCGGGTTCATTTTCTTCTGGAAGGCTGAGGAGGAGTACGGCCGTGGCTGACACCGCAACCGCATCGGCAACCGCATCCGGCCCCGGGTCCGGCCCCGCGACCGGGACCGGGACCGGGACCGCCACCGCGGCGGGGACCGCGGCCGGCACCCGCACCGCCCCGCAGGTCCCGGACACCCGCGTCCCGACCGTCATCGCGGACGAGGTCCACGTGATCTACAAGGTGCACGGCACCGGCGGCCGCAAGGGCGGCGCCACCGCCGCCCTGAGCCGCCTCTTCTCCCGCAAGCCCGCCCCCGGCATCCGGGAGGTGCACGCCGTGAAGGGCGTCAGCTTCACCGCGTACAAGGGCGAGGCCATCGGCCTGATCGGCAGCAACGGCTCCGGCAAGTCCACCCTGCTGTCCGCCATCGCCGGCCTCCAGCCCGTGGCCCGCGGCAGGATCTTCTCGCACGGCCAGCCGTCCCTGCTCGGCGTGAACGCCGCCCTGATGAACGATCTGACGGGCGAGCGCAACGTCGTCCTCGGCGGTCTCGCGATGGGCATGACCAAACAGCAGATCCGCGAGCGCTACCAGGGCATCGTCGACTTCTCGGGGATCAACGAGAAGGGCGACTTCATCTCGCTCCCCATGCGCACGTACTCCTCCGGCATGGGCGCCCGGCTCCGCTTCTCCATCGCCGCCGCCAAGGACCACGACGTCCTGATGATCGACGAGGCCCTGGCCACCGGGGACGCGGCCTTCCAGCGCCGCAGCCAGGCCCGCATCGAGGAGCTGCGCGAACAGGCCGGCACGGTCTTCCTCGTCTCCCACGGCATCGGCACGGTCCGCGAGACCTGCGACCGGGCGATCTGGCTGGAGTCGGGCGTCCTGCGCATGGACGGCCCCTCCGGGGAAGTCTGCGACGCGTACGAGGAGTTCACCCGCGCCCGGTGACCCCACACGAACGGGGGGGGGGGGGGGGGGGGCGCGCCGCGGGCGCCCCCCCCCCCCGGGCCCGGGGCGCGCCCCCCCCCCCCCCCCGCCGCGGGGGGCGCCCCCCCGCG
>NZ_JBSGWY010000045.1:36433-63278 GCF_053609145.1 Streptomyces sp. NPDC054961
GGCCCCCGCGGGGTCTGCTTCGAGTCGTGTCTGTGCTTCCCCCCCGCCCGGGCCCCCCCCCCCCTCGGGGCGGGGCCGGGCCCCCACGAAGGTCCCGGGCCCGGCCCGTTCGCGCAGGTGCGCGCCCGAAGCCCCGCAGGGCTACGTGTGCGCCCGCAGCAGCGACCTCATCGTCCGCATCGCGACCGACAGGTTCGCCAGGTCGAAGTCGTCCGACCCCTGGATCTCCTCCAGCGTCGTCCGGGCCCGCCCGATGATCGCCGTGTTCTTCTCCTCCCACGCCTTGAAGCGTTCCTCGGGAGTCGAAGCGCCGTTGCCGACCGCCAGTACGTCGGCGGTCAGGGCCGCGTGCGCCGAGAACAGGTCCTCCCGGATGGAGGCACGGGCCATGGACTGCCAGCGGTCGGCCCGCGGCAGCTCGATGATCCGGTCCATGAGCTTGGTGATGTCCAGGCGGTCGGCGAGGTCGTAGTACACCTCGGCGACGGCCAGCGGCTCCACGCCCGTACGGTCCGAGATCGCGACGATGTCCAGCGTCGGGAAGGCCGACGAGAAGCCGGCCACCTTCGCCGCCAGCTCTTCCGGGACGCCCTCGCCGATCAGCTCGGCCATGACGGCCTCGTACCACTCCAGGTCCGCGCCGCGCACCAGCTTCGCCAGCTCCGACCAGACCCGCTCCACGCGCTCGGCGAAGAACTCGATGGTCCCGGTGATCTCGAGCGGCTGCGGCCGGTTGTTCAGCAGCCAGCGCGTGCCGCGCTCGACCAGGCGCCGCGAGTGCAGCCGCACCCGGGTCTGGACGTCCGCGGCGACCTCGTTGTCGAGGGCCTCCACGGCGTCCCACACCCCGGCCAGCCCGAAGATCTCGCGCGCCGCGAGCTGCGCCCGGACGATCTCCTCCAGGGAGGCCCCGGTCTCCTCGCGCAGGCGGTGCAGGAAGGTCGAGCCACCGCTGTTGACGGTGTCGTTGACCAGCACGGTAGTGATGATCTCGCGGCGCAGCGCGTGCCCGTCGACCTGCTCGGGGAACTTGGTGAGCAGCGCGCCGGGGAAGTAGGCGTGCAGCAGGCGGGCGAGGTACGGGTCGTCCGGCAGCTCGGTGTGGATGAGCTCGTCCGCCACCGTGATCTTGGTGTAGGCGAACAGGACGGCCAGCTCCGGCTGGGTCAGGCCCCGGCCGTTGTTGAGCAGTTCGCGGATCTGCCGGTCGTTGGGCAGGAACTCCAGCGCGCGGTCCAGCAGGCCGTCACGGCCCAGGCGGCGCATGAAGCGCTGCTGGGCGTGGAGCAGGCTGGGCGCCTGGGCCGCGCCGTTGGCCAGCGCCACGTTCTGCGCGTAGTTGTTGCGCAGGACGAGCCGGCCGACCTCGTCGGTCATCTCGGCGAGGAACTTGTTGCGCTGCTTGACGGTCAGGTCGCCGTCGGTGACCACCGAGTTCAGCAGGATCTTGATGTTCACCTCGTGGTCGGAGGTGTCCACGCCCGCGCTGTTGTCGATGGCGTCGGTGTTGACCTTGCCGCCCTCGCCGCCGGCACCGCTCCGGGCGAACTCGATGCGGCCGAGCTGGGTCAGACCCAGGTTGCCGCCCTCGCCGATGACCTTGGCGCACACGTCGGAGCCGTTGACGCGGATGGCGTCGTTGGCCTTGTCGCCGACGTCCGCGTGGGTCTCGGCCGTCGCCTTGACGTACGTACCGATGCCGCCGTTCCACAGCAGGTCCACGGGGGACTGCAGGATCGCCTTCATCAGATCGGCCGGGGTCATCTTCGTGACGCCCGCCTCGATGCCCAGGGCCTCGCGGACGTGGGCGTTGACCGGGATGGCCTTCGCGCTCCGCGGGTGGATGCCGCCGCCCGCGGACAGCAGCGAGGTGTCGTAGTCGGCCCACGAGGAGCGCGGCAGGTCGAACAGGCGCCGGCGCTCGGCGTACGAGGTGGCCGCGTCCGGTTCCGGGTCGATGAAGATGTGCCGGTGGTCGAAGGCGGCGACCAGGCGGATGTGCTCGGAGAGCAGCATGCCGTTGCCGAAGACGTCGCCGGACATGTCACCGACGCCGACGACGGTGAAGTCCTGGGTCTGGGTGTCGTGCCCGAGCTCGCGGAAGTGCCGCTTGACGGACTCCCAGGCGCCGCGGGCGGTGATGCCCATGCCCTTGTGGTCGTAGCCGGCCGAGCCGCCGGAGGCGAAGGCGTCGCCGAGCCAGAACCCGTAGGACTCCGCGACGCCGTTGGCGATGTCGGAGAACGTCGCGGTGCCCTTGTCGGCGGCGACGACGAGGTAGGTGTCGTCCTCGTCGTGGCGGACCACGGCCTTGGGGTGGACGACCTCGCCGCCGACCATGTTGTCGGTGATGTCGAGCAGCGCCGAGATGAAGATCTTGTACGAGGCGATGCCCTCGGCGAGCCACGCGTCGCGGTCCACCGACGGGTCGGGGAGGTTCTTCGCGACGAAGCCGCCCTTGGCGCCGACGGGCACGATGACGGTGTTCTTCACCATCTGCGCCTTGACCAGGCCGAGGATCTCCGTACGGAAGTCCTCGCGCCGGTCGGACCAGCGCAGGCCGCCTCGGGCGACCTTGCCGAAGCGCAGGTGGACGCCCTCGACGCGCGGGGAGTACACCCAGATCTCGAAGGCGGGGCGCGGGGCCGGCAGGTCCGGGATGGCCTGCGGGTCGAACTTCATCGACACGTACGCGTGCTGCTCGCCCACGCTGTTGAGCTGGAAGAAGTTGGTCCGCAGCGTGGCCTTGATGAGCGTGAGGAAGGACCGCAGGATCCGGTCCTCGTCCAGCGAGGCGACCTGGTCCAGGGCCCCGTCCAGCTCCTCCAGCATCGCGTCGACGAGCTCGCTGCCCGCCGACTGGCGGCCGGGCGACATCCGCGCCTCGAAGAGCGAGATCAGCAGCCGCGTGGTGTGGACGTTGTTGCGGAGGGTGTCCTCCATGTAGTCCTGGCTGAAGGTGGCGCCGGCCTGGCGCAGGTACTTGGCGTACGCGCGCAGGACGACCGCCTGGCGCCAGTTCAGCCCGGCGCTCAGGACCAGGGTGTTGAAGTTGTCGTTCTCGGCCTCGCCCCGCCAGACCGCCGCGAAGGCTTCCTGGAACCGCTCGCGGGCGTCGTCGCCGAGGTAGCCGGCGGCGCTGTCGCCGTTGGCGGCGAGCGGCATCCGCAGACCGAAGTCGTAGATCCACGCGTTGCTGCGGTCGCTGCACCGCAGCTCGTACGGCCGCTCGTCGGTGACCTCGACGCCCAGGCGCTGCAGGACCGGCAGGACGGCGGACAGGGAGACCTGCTCGCCCGTCCGGTAGATCTTGAACCGGCGCTCACCGGGGCCCGCGCCGACCGGCTCGTACAGCGACAGCGCGAACTCGCGGTCGCTGGCGGACAGCCGCTCCAGGTGGCACAGGTCGGCCACGGCCGCGCGCGGCGAGTGGTCGGCCTTGTAGCCCTCGGGGAAGGAGGTCCCGTACTTGCGCAGCAGCTCGGCGGCGCGCTCCTCGCCCAGCTCGGCGACCAGGGCCTCGCCGAAGCCGTCGGCCCAGGAGCGGGCGGCCTCGACCAGACGGGCCTCGATGCGCTCGACGTCGGCGTCGGTCAGCTTGGGCAGCTCGGTGCCCTGCGGGACGCGGACGACGAAGTGGATGCGGGAGAGGATCGACTCGGTGTTCCAGGCGGTGAAGTCGACGCTGATGCCGTCGAGCTCCTCCTGCAGGATCGCGATCAGGCGCAGCCGCACGCCGGTGGTGTAGCGGTCGCGCGGCAGGTAGACCAGCGCGGAGTAGTAGCGCCCGTACTCGTCCTGGCGCAGGTACAGCCGCAGCCGGCGGCGCTCCTGGAGGTACAGGACGGAGGTGGCGATGGCCTGGAGCTGGTCGACCGGGGTCTGGAACAGCTCGTCGCGCGGGTAGGTCTCCAGGATCTGCAGCAGGTCGCGGCCGTCGTGGCTGGACGGCGCGAAGCCGGCGCCCTCGAGGACCTCGACGACCTTGCGGCGGATGACCGGGACGCGGCGCACCGACTCGGTGTACGCGGCGGAGGAGAACAGGCCGAGGAAGCGGCGCTCGCCGATGACGTTGCCGTCGGCGTCGAACTTCTTCACGCCCACGTAGTCGAGGTACGAGGGGCGGTGCACCGTGGAGCGGCTGTTGGCCTTGGTCAGCACCAGCAGGCGGTGCTCGCGGGCCTTGGCTCGGGCGTCGGCCGGCAGGCGGTTGAAGGACGGCGAGACGGGGTGGCCGTCGTCCTTGCCGCTGTGGTGCGGGTCGGCGCGCAGGATGCCGAGGCCGGTGCCGGGCACGGCGGCCAGGGAGTCGCCGTCGACGAGGTTGTACTCGCGGTAGCCCAGGAAGGTGAAGTGGTCGTCCGCGAGCCAGCGCAGCAGCTCGCGGGCCTCTTCGAGCTCGTACTCGCGCAGATCGGGCGCGGTCGGCTCCTTCGGCAGGTCCTCCGCGATGCGCAGCGCAGCGTCGCGCATCTTCTCCCAGTCCTCGACGGACTCCCGTACGTCGGACAGGACGCGCTGCAGGTCGGTGGTGATCTGCTTGAGGTCGGCCTTGTCGGTCTCGCGGTCGATCTCGACGTGGATCCAGGACTCGACGAGGGAGTCGTGGGGGCGCGCGGTGCGCGGACCGTGCGCGTCGCAGTCGGGGCCGAGGATCTCGATCAGCTTGCCGGTGACGTCACGGCGGACGACGACCTGCGGGTGGATGACGAGGTGGATGCCGCGTCCGTGGCGGGACAGCTCGTTGGTGACGCTGTCGACCAGGAACGGCATGTCGTCCGTGACCACCTCGACGACGGAGTGGCTGGAGGTCCAGCCGTTCTCCTCCACCGTGGGGGTGTGCACGCGGACGCTCGCCTTGCCCTGCGGGCGCGTCTCCGCGATCCGGTAGTGCGAGAGCGCCGCCCCGAACACGTCGACCGGGTCCCGGTCGAGGAGGTCCTCGGGGGCGGTGTGCAGGTAGTAGCGCTGGAGGTAGGCGAGCATCGCGTCCTGATCCGGACGGTCGGGACGCTCTCCTTGCTCTGACCCAGTCGGAAGTAGCCCCCCGGCCGGGCTGTTCTCAGCTACCCGGGCCGCCCGCGCGAGCAGCTCGGCCTTTGCTTCGTCCAGCTTGGTCTGCATGTCCTCTGGCTCCTGTCGCGCGCCATTGCGTGACGTAGGTGAAGGAAGGAATGACGTAGCGCCGCGAGGCGGTGTGTCGAAATCCGTTCGGGATCGACGCTATGTCGTCGAGAGCGCCGCCTGGGAGGAAATCGGCCATGATCGGCAAGAGGTCCCGGCAGCGGGGATCAGCGAGGGCCCGGGCACGGTCGTGCGCCGGGCGCGGGGCGGAGGCTTCGGTGCCTCCGAGAACTATCGCGCTGATCACGGGTACCAGGCTATCTCGCCCCACCCCCGGCTCGTCATGAGCTGTATGTGTACAAAACCAGGGGGGGAACTTTGACACTCTGGACAGCGACGCGCCCCGCGCGGCCGTGCCGGTCGCCGGGTCCGCCGCTATCCGGCCAGCTCGCGAGCAGTGCGTACGGCCTCCGCCAGGGTGTCCACGACGGGCACACCGGCTGATTCGAGACTGCTGCGGCTGTGCGAGCCGCCCGTGTAGAGAACGGCCCGCGCGCCCACGTGCGCGGCTGCCAGCGCGTCGTCCACGGCGTCTCCGATGAGAACCGTACGGCCGGCCGTCACCCCCGTCCCCTCCAGGGCCTGAAGGTGGCGTACGAGATGTCCCGCCTTGCTGGTGTGCGAGGGCCCGGTGCGTCCGTCGACGCGCAGGAAGTGCCCGTCGATGCCGTGCGCCCGGACGAGCGGGACCAGCTTGTCGTGGGGCGCGAGGGACAGCAGGGACTGCGTGAGCCCGGCGGCCTGCCAGTCGCGCAACAGCTCCCGGGCGCCGTCGGCGAGCCCGGCGCCTTCGGCGGCGGCCCAGTAGTGGCGGTGGAACGCCTCGTCCATGACGAGCCACTCCGCGTCCGTGGGCAGCCGCCCCATGAGGCGCTCGTAGAACTTCGGCACCGGCACGACGTACAGCTCGCGGTACCTCTCCAGCGTGATCGCCGCGAGGCCGAGCTCGGCGAACGAGGCGTTCGTGGCGGCCATCACGGCGTCGATGTCGTGGAGCAGCGTGCCGTTCCAGTCCCAGACGATGTGCGGGCTGACCGGCGTCACGAGCGCCACCTCCGGAAACGTCACTTCGGGCAGCATCTCTTCGGGAAGCGTCACTTCAGCAACCCCGGAATCTCCTGCACGCCGAACCACAGCAGCTCGTGGTCCTCGGCTCCGTCGACGGTGGACTGCGCGTCCTCGTCACCCTGGCCGGCGGCCGGGACGGCGCGCACGGCCGCCTCCACGTCCTCCAGGGCGTCCGGCGCGTCCATGTGGACGGCGGCGGCCACCTTGAGCCGTACGGTCCCGGCGAGGGCCACCCGGCCGAGCGCGGCCTCCTCGTCGCCGGGGGTCTCGGTGGCGGCCGCGTCGTCCACGTCCACGGCGACGACGACCCGCTTGCGGGGCGCGGAGGCGTCCTCGGCGAGCATCCGCAGCGAGGCGGCGGCGGCCCGGCCCAGGGCGGCGTACTCCAGCTCCTCCATGTCGTCCGACACGTACCAGGCGCGCAGGCCGGGCGTGACGGCGTACGCCCGCAACGGAGCCGGTCCCAGCTCACCCGCCTCGTGCGCCTCGGCGAGCCCGGGAAGGGTCAGGGGGACGTACACACGCATGGCCGGCTGCTTTCGGTAGTCGGAAACGCCCTCAGGATACGGCCACCACCGTTTCGGGGTGCGGGCTCCCGGGGGTTGGCGGCGCCGTCTCCCCGGGGTCGGCGGCGCCCGTCTCCCCGGGGTCGGCGGCGCGGACTCCCGGAGGCCGGCGGCGCATGTCCCGGCGGCGAGCGGCGCGCGTCCCGACGGCCGGCGGCGCGGACTCCCGAGCGCGGGCGCAGCCGGCGGGCCGGCTCCCGCGGGGGACGCGCGCTGCGTCCGGTGACGGCTCCGGTCCCCCTTCGGGGTGCCGGGGCCGGACCGCGCGGCGTCCACCCCGGTCCCGTCGGGAGCGCGGCGGGGGCCCCGGGGCACCGGGCCCCCGACCCGGATAGGTGAAGGCGGATCCCGCCCCCGCTGGCGGTCCGGGGCCGTTGCGGAGCGTGTTCGCGGGACCGTAGAAGTCCCCTAACAAGTTACCGCCCGGTACCGCTCCGGGCCCGGACTTCTCGGGGGCAGCCGCATGACCACCAGGACCGCCAAGGCCAGGAACGCGACCCGTCCCGCCGGCCGCCACGACCAGCGCCGCCCGCCCGCCGTCATCCACCGCGGGCCGCACCACTGGTTCGCCGACCGGCTGCTCGCCGTGCTCAGCGGGCGCCGCCCGGTGCACTCCCTGATGGGCCACACCGTCGGCCCCGCCTACGACCAGCTGATCGGCCTGGCCCCCGCCGGCCCCGCGGATCCCACGGGCCCCGCCGACACCCCGGGCGGCGCGGTCCCCTCCCCGCGCTCCACGGGCCCGCAAGAGCCCGCGGGCGGCCGCCCGCGCCCCGTCGTCCGCCAGTGCGGCCGCTTCGTCCCCGGGCCGGGAGTCATCGAGGCCTTCGCCCGCATCGCGACGGGAGACCGCCTGACCGCGCTGGCCTTCCGCCTCGAACAGGGCCCCGACCTCCGCTGGCGCTGCGCCGCCGTCGAACTGCGCGGCCCCCGCCCGTGACGCGGCCCCTGCCGCGGTGCGCGCCAGGGCGCGGCGCACCACGCAGCCGGGGCCGGACCCCACGTACGACGTGGTGTCCGGCCCCGGCGGGAACGCCGCGCGTGGCGGCGGTACTTCCTGCGGCTCTTACTTCTTGCGGCGGCGGCCGCCCGTGGCCTTCGCGGCCTTGCGGCGCTCCGCACGCGTCATCCCGGCATCGTCCCCGGCATCCGCGTCGAAGTCGCCCTCGACGACCCCGCCCTCCCCGTCCACCGTCGGCGCGGAGAAGTGCAGCCGGTCCGGACGCTGCGGAGCGTCCAGGCCCTTCGCCCGGATCTCCGGCTTGGTCAGCGACGGACCCGCGTCCTGCACCGGGACCTCCTCGACCTGCTGCTCGACCTGGACCTCCAGGTTGAACAGGTAGCCGACGGACTCCTCCTTGATGCCCTCCTGCATGGCGTTGAACATGTCGAAGCCCTCGCGCTGGTACTCGACCAGCGGGTCCTTCTGGGCCATCGCCCGCAGGCCGATGCCCTCCTGCAGGTAGTCCATCTCGTACAGGTGCTCACGCCACTTGCGGTCCAGGACCGACAGCACCACGCGCCGCTCCAGCTCGCGCATGATGTCGGAGCCGAGGGTCGCCTCGCGCGCCTCGTACTGCTCGTGGATGTCGTCCTTGACGGACTCCGCGATGAACTCGGCGGTGATGCCCGCGCGGTCACCCGCCGCGTCCTCGAGCTCCTCGACCGTGACCTTGATCGGGTAGAGCTGCCCGAAGGCGTTCCACAGCCGGTCCAGGTCCCACTCCTCCGCGAACCCCTCGACCGTCTCGGCCGTGATGTACGCGTCGATCGTGTCGTCCATCATGTGCCGGATCTGCTCCTGGAGGTCCTCGCCCTCCAGGACCCGCCGGCGCTCCGCGTAGATGACCGTGCGCTGGTTGTTGAGGACCTCGTCGTACTTCAGGACGTTCTTGCGCGTCTCGAAGTTCTGGGTCTCGACCTGCGACTGGGCCGACGCGATGGCCCGCGTGACCATCTTGTTCTCGATCGGCACGTCGTCCGGCACGTTCGCCATCGACATGACGCGCTCGACCATCTGCGCCTTGAACAGGCGCATCAGGTCGTCGCCGAGCGACAGGTAGAAGCGGGACTCGCCCGGGTCGCCCTGTCGGCCGGAACGGCCGCGCAGCTGGTTGTCGATACGGCGCGACTCGTGGCGCTCGGTGCCCAGCACGTACAGCCCGCCGAGCTCCTTGACCTCCTCGAACTCCGCCTTCACGGCCGCCTCGGCCCGCGTGAGCGCCTCGGGAAGGGCGTGCGCCCACTCCTCGATGTGCTCCTCCGGGTCCAGGCCGCGCTGGCGCAGCTCCGCCTCGGCGAGGTCGTCCGGGTTGCCGCCGAGCTTGATGTCAGTACCGCGGCCGGCCATGTTCGTGGCGACCGTGACGGCGCCGCGGCGGCCGGCCTGGGCGACGATCGAGGCCTCGCGCTCGTGCTGCTTCGCGTTCAGCACCTCGTGCGGGATGCCGCGCTTGGACAGCTGCTGCGAGAGGTACTCGGACTTCTCGACCGACGTCGTACCGACGAGGATCGGCTGGCCCTTCTCGTGCTTCTCCGCGATGTCGTCGACGACGGCGGCGAACTTCGCGACCTCGGTGCGGTAGATCAGGTCCGCCTGGTCCTTGCGGACCATGTCCCGGTTGGTCGGGATCGGGACGACGCCGAGCTTGTAGATCTGGTGGAACTCGGCGGCCTCGGTCATGGCCGTACCGGTCATGCCCGACAGCTTCGAGTACAGGCGGAAGAAGTTCTGGAGGGTGATCGTGGCGAGGGTCTGGTTCTCGTCCTTGATGTCCACCCCTTCCTTCGCCTCGATCGCCTGGTGCATGCCCTCGTTGTAGCGGCGCCCGGCGAGGATGCGGCCGGTGTGCTCGTCGACGATCATGACCTCGCCGTCGATGACGACGTAGTCCTTGTCGGCCTTGAACAGTTCCTTCGCCTTGATGGCGTTGTTCAGGTAGCCGACGAGCGGCGTGTTCACCGACTCGTAGAGGTTCTCGATGCCGAGCCAGTCCTCGACCTTCGCGACACCGGACTCGTGGATGGCGACGGTGCGCTTCTTCTCGTCGACCTCGTAGTCGCCGGTCTCCTCGATGCCCTTGAGGGGCTGGCCGGGCTCGCCCTTGCTCAGCCGGGTGACCAGCTTCGCGAAGTCCGCGTACCACTTGGTGGCCTGGTCGGCCGGGCCGGAGATGATCAGCGGGGTACGGGCCTCGTCGACGAGGATCGAGTCGACCTCGTCGACCACGGCGAAGTTGTGGCCGCGCTGGACGAGCTCGTCCTGCGACCACGCCATGTTGTCGCGGAGGTAGTCGAAGCCGAACTCGTTGTTCGTTCCGTACGTGATGTCGTTGCCGTACTGCTCACGGCGCTGCGCCGGAGACATGTTCGCCAGGATGCACCCGACCTCCAGGCCGAGGAACTTGTGCACCCGGCCCATCATCTCGGAGTCGCGCTCGGCGAGGTAGTCGTTCACCGTGATCAGGTGGACGCCCTTGCCGGACAGCGCGTTCAGGTACGCCGGGAGCGTGCCGACGAGGGTCTTGCCCTCACCCGTCTTCATCTCGGCCACGTAGCCGAGGTGCAGGGCGGCGCCGCCCATGATCTGGACGTCGTAGTGACGCTGGCCGAGGACGCGCTTGGCGGCCTCGCGGACGGTCGCGAAGGCCTCGGGCAGCAGGTCGTCCAGGCTCTCGCCGTCCTGGAAGCGCTGCTTGTACTCGTCCGTGAGCGCACGCAAGTCGGCGTCGGAGAGGTTGACGAAGTCCTCTTCGATGGAGTTGACCTGGTCCGCGATGCGGTGCAGTTTTTTGAGGATCTTGCCTTCGCCTGCACGCATGAGCTTGTTGAAGACGGACACCGAGGTTTGTCTCCTTGCCGGTCGGGCCTGGCACTGGTTCGTGCACGGGCACGGAGGGTGGGCCCCACCGCAACGGCCATCGTAAGCGAGGACGCGGCCGCGTCGGGAGGCCCGCACCACCTGCGGGACAGGACTGCCCGGAAAGAGAACGTGCGGGGGGCGCCGAAGGTGCCGGTGTGGAGGCACCCTCTTCCTCGAATCCGTTCGCCGCGGGGCGTCCCCCGCCACCAGAATCCCCCCATGGAAACGATCACCCTCACCACCGAACGCCTCGTACTGCGCCCCCTGCGCCCCTCGGACACGGACGAGGTCCACGCGGCGCTGACGGACCCCGCCATCCAGCGCTGGATCCCGGTACCGGTCCCGTACGAGCGCACGCACGCCGAGGCCTACGTGGCGCGGGTCCCGGGCGGGTGGCAGGACGGCTCCGAATACAACTTCGCGGTCCGCCTCGGCGCCGACGGCCCGCTGGTCGCCTGTATCGGGGTCGTCCCGAACGGCGCGCACGCCCACGAGGTCGGCTACTGGACCGTCGCCGCGCACCGGGGCCGCGGCTACCTGCCCGAGGCGCTCCCCGCCGTGGTGCGCTGGGCCTTCACCGAACTCGGCTGCGTACGGATGATCTGGCGCGCCGGGGTCGGCAACCACGCCTCCCGCGCGGTCGCCGAGAAGACCGGCTTCGTCATCGAGGGCGTCCTGCGCGCGGGCATGGAACACCGCGAGACCCTGCGGGACTGCTGGACCGGCTCCCTGCTCCCCTCCGACCTGGGCCTGCCCTCCCGCCTCCCCTACCTGCCCTCGCCCGCGCGGCCGTCGGCGGCGTCGGTTCCGTCACCGGTTCCGTCACCGGCGTCGGCGTCGGCCGGGTAGCCGCCGGGCTCGCCGCCGCCTGTCAGTGGGCGCCTCTAGGGTGCGGTCATGACGACCGCCACGCCCCGGCCGCGACCCGCCCCGTCCTCGACCCTGTCCGCCGACGAGGCCCGCCGCATCGCGCTGCGCGCGCAGGGCTTCCTCGGCGCCCCCGACCGGCGGGGCGGAGTACGCGGGGTCCTGCGGCACCTGGGCGCCGTCCAGCTCGACACCATCTCCGTGCTGGCCCGCTCCCACGAGCTCGTCCCGTACGCGCGCCTGGGCGCGGTCGGCCGCTCCGGCGTCGAAGCCGCGTACTGGTCGCGGCAGCACGCCTTCGAGTACTGGTCGCACGCCGCCTGCATCCTGCCCATCGAGGAGTGGCCGCACTTCGCCTTCCGCCGCCGGGCGCGCAAGGCCCGCGGGCACCGCTGGCACGTCCTCGCGGACAAGGACCGCTCCACGAAGACCGTCCTGGACCGCCTGCGGGCCGAGGGACCGCTCACCTCCACCGAACTGGGCGGCGCCAAGAACGGCGGCGAATGGTTCGAATGGTCCGAGACGAAGATCGCGGTGGAGTGGCTCCTCGACATCGGCGAGGTGGTCTGCACCGAGCGGCGCGGCTGGAAGCGGGTCTACGACCTCCCCGAGCGGGCGGTCCCCGAGGCGTTGCTCCACGACGGCCTGGACGACCACGAGTGCGTGCGCCGGCTGGTGGCCCTGGCCGGCCGGTCCCTGGGCGTCGGCACCCGGTCCGACATCGCGGACTACCACCGCCTGACGGGGGCGCAGTTCGACGCGGTGATCGCCGACTCGGGCCTGGTCCCGGTGGAGGTGGAGGGCTGGGGCAAGCCCGCGTGGGCGGACCCGGCGGCCCTGGCGGCCCCGCCCCGCGGCCGCCACCGCACCACCCTGCTGTCGCCCTTCGACTCCCTGGTCTGGGAGCGCCCGCGCACGGAGCGGATCTTCGGATTCACGCACCGGCTGGAGGCGTACGTCCCCAAACCGCAGCGGATCCACGGCTACTTCGCCATGCCGCTGCTGGCCGCAGGACACCTTCAGGGACGGGTGGACCCGGCCCGCGAGGGCACGACGCTGGTGGCCCGCCAGCTTTCGCTGACCTCCCCGAAGGCGGCCCGTCCCATGGCGCAGGCACTCCGCGAGGCGGCCTCCTGGGTCGGCTGCGACGCGGTCCGCGTCGAGCGGGCCGGCTCCCCCGCGGAGGCGGCGGCGGTGAGGTCCGAGCTCGCGTCGCTCTGACGCTCCCGGGCTCCCGGGCTCCCAGAACTCCGGGAACTCCGGGAACTCCGGGGGCCCGGGGGTCCGGAAGGGTCCGGAAGGTCGGGGTTCCGCTAGCGGATCTCGAGGATCTTCTCGCGCATCGCGTACACCACCGCCTCCATCCGGGAGTGCAGCTGCAGCTTCTCCAGGATGTTCCGGACGTGGTTCTTCACCGTGTTCTCGGAGATGAACAACTCCTTCGCGATGTCGCGGTTGTTCATCCCGGTGGCGACCAGTTTCAGGACCTCCAGCTCCCGGTCCGTGAGCCGGGGCGCCGGCACCAGACGCCGCTCGTCGGTCCGCTGGATCATCGACTTGAACTCCGTGAGGAGCTTCGACGCCATCGACGGACTGATCTGCGACTGCCCGTCGGCCACCGCGCGGATCGCCGTGGCGACCTCGTCCGTGGAGATCTCCTTCAGGAGGTACCCCGTGGCACCGGCCTTGATCGCGTCGTAGAGGTCCGCCTCCTCGTCGCTGATCGTCAGCATGATGATCTTCGCGGAGGGCGCCACCTCCTTGATCGACGTACAGGCCTCGATCCCGCCGCGCCGGGGCATCCGTACGTCCATCAGCACGATGTCCGGCAGCAGGTCCGCCGCCTTGTCCACGGCCTCCGCGCCGTCCCCGGCCTCGCCGACGACCTGGATGTCCTCCTCCTGCGCGAGCACGATCTCCAGCCCGCGCCGGAACAGCGCGTGGTCGTCGACCACGAGCACCCTGATCGGTTCGGCAGGCCGGTCCTCCTCACGGCAGCCCGCACCGTCGTCGTCACGCACCGGCCCGAAGCTGTCCGCCATCGTTCCTCCCCCTGCACCGCATGTGCTGAGCTGCTGGGCCAATCCGACGGGAGCGGCCGCCGGCTGACTGCCCGACATGATTCCATGCCGACATGACTGGGCGGGTGCAGACGATTACAGGCCGACCTATAACCGGCCATCTTCTCGTGCGGGTGCCCCCGCGCCCGCCGAAGCGGACTCGGGGGCACCACACGGACATCAGGCAATGCCGTGCGGCCTCAGCCGCCGAGCGCGCCGCCCGCGCCCGCGCCGTCGAGCTCACCGGAGCTCGAGGCGCCGTCGGCGTTGAGGTGGATCACGCCGTAGTCGTAGCCGTGGCGCCGGTAGACGACGCTCGGCATCTTGGTGTCGGAGTCGACGAACAGATAGAAGTCGTGGCCGACCAGTTCCATCTCGTAGAGAGCCTGGTCGAGCGACATGGGTGCGGCCGAGTGGGTCTTCTCGCGGACGATGAGGGGGCCTTCGCCCTGCACTTCCAACGATCCGATCCGGGTCGTCGGAATCGAGTCCGCCTTCTCGGCGCTGACCGGTTCGCCGTTTCCGTTCAGTGTCGCCGCGTTCGGTACGACGTCGGCGACCTCGGCCGCCGAAAGCCGTCCGTTGCCGCGACGGGTGTGGCGCTTGTCGTGCTGCTTGCGCAGCCGGGCCTCCAGCTTGTCCTGAGCGAGGTCGAGCGCCGCGTACGGGTCGGCGGCCGCGGCCTCGGCACGGATCACCGGTCCACGCGAATGCAGGGTGATCTCCACGCGGTCGGAACGGTCGGCCTGGCGCGGGTTGTGCTCCTTGGACACCTCGACGTCCAAGCTGATCACCTTTGCGTCGAGCTTCTGGATCCGCTCCGGATTCAGCTTCTCGGCCACGTGCTTGCGGAACCGGTCGGGCACCTCGGTCTTACGGCCCTTGACGACGATGTCCACGCAGAACTCCGTTCCCGGATAGCCACGCCCCAGGGGCGAAGCGTCTCCCTTTCGCACCAGACCCCGGTGAACACCGGAGCCTCGGACTTGGCGACTTCCACCTCCTCCTCCCCCATCGGCAAGATCTACACCCCACCGACTTCGGAGTCGAGAGACAGTCTCTGACACGGAGATCCCGAAGCGTGCGTACACACGCTCGAAAAGTGCGGTCCGATGCGTGGGGCCCAAGGCTCGCCAATTCCTTACAACCGAACATATCCCTCTATGCCGGTTGTCGGCACCCGCTACCGGAACGTACCTCCGTTCAGGTGGCCGTTCCCTCTTACTACCTGCAACGATGCGACTTCCCCACCAGTTCCAAATCTATTCACACGTTTCTTGCTCCGTATGCGTCGCCGACCGGATCCGTCTCGCCCCGGCCCCTCCGATCAGGCCCTCGGCCCTCGGTCCCGCCCCCTCTCACCTCCCCTGCTCCCCGCTCCCCGCCCCGACGGCTGCCCCGGCCGCCGCCCCGGCCCGGCTCAGCCCCGCACCGGGAACGCGTCCGCCCGGGAGGCCACCACGGCCGCCGTCACCCGGACGCCGTCCGCAGGGCCGCCCCGGTGGCCGAACCCGCGGCCGAACCCGGCCCCGCGCAGCGCCCGCGCCGCCTCCGCCAGCGTCGATCCCGTGGTCATGACGTCGTCCACGAGCACGATCGCGGCAGCCCCGGCCATCACCCGTCCGGCTCCGTGGCGGGCCTCCAGCGCCCCCGCCAGGTTCTCCCGGCGCTCCGGCGCCCCCAGGCCCGCCTGATCGGCCACCGCCCGCCGCAGCCGCAGTACGGGCGCCACGCGCGCGGGCACACCCGCCCGCCGCAGCGACGCCGAGGCGGCCAGCGCGATCCTGCGCGCCGGATCGTGGCCGCGCGCCCGGATCCGGCGCCGGGCGGAGGGCACGGGGACCAGGACCACTTCCCCTTCCCCCTCCCCGCCCACCCCGCCCCTCGCCTCCGCGCCCGCCCGGACCGCCGCGGCCAGGGCCCCGCCGAGGACGCCGGCCAGCGGGAGCGCGCCGCGCTCCTTGTGGGCCAGGACGACGGCCCGTACGGCCTCCTCGTACGCGGCGGCCGCATGCACCACGGGTAACCCCGCGGGGCGCGGAGAGGGGCACGCACGGGCCGCCCCGGCCCCACTGAGCGCCGAGCGGCAGGCTCCGCACAACGCCACCCGGACGGCCCCGCAGCCGGCGCAGTCCACGGGCAGGACCAGCCCGGCGAGCTCCGCGCTCAGCCCGCCGGCCAGGGCCCGCCACCGTTCCCGCATGGAGTCCACCGTGCCGCGCGGGGACCCGGAGCCGCCACCCCTGTGGACAACCGGGGACAAGGGCGGCCCGGGGCCGTGGGGGCAGCCGGAGACACGGCCGGGAGGGCCAGCCAGGCCCGCCGGTCGACCGGTCCCGCCGGTCCGCCCCCGGTCAGGACGCCGGCACGCCAGCCCCGGTCAGCGGGGCCAGCGGCGGTCAGCCGGGCCCAGCCAGGCCCAGCCCCGCCCAGCCCCGGTCAGCCGGGGTAGACCGGAGCCCGGCCGCCCGCCGCCACCGTGCGCCACTGCGCACCCGGCGGCAGCCAGACGATCCCGTCCTCCCCGGAGTACGCGACCACCGGCTTCTTCTCGTCCTCGCTCGCCGCGATGTCCTCTAGCCCGGTCGCCCCGGGCAGCCCGGCGCCGACCATCGAGCCGTCGGCCAGCATGTAGCGGGCCTGCACCACCCCGCCGCTCTCGCGGCCCACCACCAGCAGCCGGCCGCGCGGCGCCCAGCTCATCGCCGTCACGTCCGCCAGCTGCGGCGCGGCCGGGCGCAGTTCGCGCACCGAGACCGTCGAGGCGTCGCCCTTGTCGGCGGGCCGTTCGATCCGCCCGATGAACAGCTCCTTGCGGCTCTCGCTCTGCTGCAGCAGCAGCGCGATCCGCACCCCGTCGGGTGAGGTCCTCAGCCCCGTGATCCGGCGGCCGTCGAGCCCCGACACCTCCACCCGCTCGGGAGTCCCCGAACCGCCGGGCACCCGCCACAGCACCGGGTCCTGCGGGTCCTGGTCCGCGACCCACAGGTCGCCCGCCGCGTCCCACGACGGGGTGGTGAACCCGGCCGGCTTGCTCCCCTTGGCGAGCAGCAGCGGCTGCGGCATCGGTCCGGCGGTGGTCAGGTTGACGACGTACAGCCCGTGCGCGTCCTCGGAGACGACCGCGGCGCGCTTCTCGTCGTAGGAGACGGCGGCGGACCCGACCTTGAAGGGCGGGTTCCCGGACAGCGGCCCGGGAACCGGGCTCGCCTCCTCCTGCTGCTGCTCCTGCCGGTTGGGGTCGAGGCTCATCCGCTGGAGCCGGCTCTCCTTGTCCACGTAGTACTGGTGGCCGGGCGAGGGCGGCCGGTTCGCGATCACGGCCGCGGCCGCCTCGGTGACCTCGCACAGCGAGGACTTGCCGTCGGCGCGCACGAGTTCGACGCGGTCCACCCGGGAGCCCGTCAGATCCTTGACGGTGTACAGGAGTTGGGTGGCCATCTTCTGGCACTGCGGCTGCGCGACGTTCTCGACCTTGTCGTTCAGCGGCACGCGCAGCGTGTTCTGGCCGTCGTACGACAGGGACTTGGTGCCTTCGCGCAGCTCCGTACCCGTGGGGAAGTTGGAGGTGACGACCGGTCCGAGCCACTTGGAGGGGCCGGACAGCAGCGATTTCACGGTCTGGGTGGTGGGGTCCATCCGCGAGTCGGGGTCGCTGCGCTGGCGCACGTAGACGGGATCGGCGACGAGCGTGCCGCCCGCGAAGTAGTACTTGTTGACCGGCATGTAGATGCGCTGGAAGTCGGACTCGCTGAGGACGAGGCTGCTGGGCGGGGTCGCGATCCGCCACTGCTTGTTCTCCTGCGTGAGCTGGAGGAACTCCTCGTAGCGCGCGCCGCTGGTCTCCGGCTGGTACGCGCTGCGCTCGTCCACCTTGGCCAGCATGCGGCCCGTGACCTTGAAGCGGGGGGCGGCGGGGTCCTTCTCGCCCTGTACGGAGGACCGGTCGAGGCCGGCCGACAGCACCGTGACGGCCGCGCCGGGCTTCCAGTTCTTCGCCGCCTCCTCGGTGAGGTACTTGCGGGCGGTCTGGAGCTGCGGGTCGTCGCTGGTCATGGCCTCCAGGAAGCCGTCGACGATCTCCTGCGGGCTGGCCCGGTCGGACGGCGGGACGCCGAAGACGCGGACCTGGGAGTCGACGCCCTGCGAGGCCTCCACGGGCCGGATCTCCCCGTGGTCGGGCATGGAGGCGCAGCCGGCCAGCAGCAGCCCGGCCGCGCCGAAGGCGTAGGCCCGCAGCGTGCCGAGGGTACGCGGGGTGCGCGGCGTGCGCCCCGCCTGAGCCCCGGGCCCGGTCCGGGGCCGCGAGCGGCCCGGTTCAGCGTTCATACGGTCCGCCGCCTCCACCCGCTCCGCCTGATCCGCCTGATCCGCCTGATCCGCCTGATCCGTCCGCTCCGTCGGCTCCGCTCGATCCGTCCGCTCCGCCCGATCCCGCCGCCCCGCCCGATGCACCCGTTCCGCCCTCCCGGTCGGCCGCTCCGGCCGTCCCGCCCGTCGTCTGCTCGGCGGGCCTGGTGACGACCCGGGCCCCGTTGCCCGGCAGCGCCGTCGGGTCGGCCGGTACGGGCGCCGCTCCGGCGACCGCCGAGCGCGGCGGTATCGGCGAGCGGTCGGGCCGTCCCGCCGCGGGCTCGCCCGACGGCCGGGGAGCCGCCCCGCGCTCCGCGGCGGCCCTGGCCCGGTTGGCCCGGGAGTCCTCGGGTTCCAGGGGTATCGGCGATCCCCGCAGCGGCTCGTCGGCGGTGCGCGGCAGGGTCAGGCGGAACTGCGAGCCGCCGCCCGGCTCGCCCCACGCCTGGAGCCAGCCGCCGTGCAGCCGGGCGTCCTCGACGGCGATGGACAGGCCCAGGCCGGTGCCGCCGGTCGTGCGCGCCCGCGCCGGGTCGGCCCGCCAGAAGCGGTTGAAGACGCGGGTGGCCTCGCCGGGCTTGAGCCCGACCCCGTAGTCCCGTACGGCGACGGCGACGGCCCCGCCCGCGGAGGCGAGCCGGACCACCACGTCGCGGCCCTCGCCGTGCTCGACGGCGTTGACGACGAGATTGCGCAGGACCCGCTCCACGCGCCGGGCATCGGCCTCGGCTATCACCGGCTGGGTGTCGCCGAGGACGCGGATGCGGGTGCTCTTGTGTTCGGCGAGGGGTTCCGCGGCGTCGATGACCCGCCGTACGACGTCCCGCAGGTCGATGGGCTCCGCCTCCAGCGCGGCGGCGCCCGCGTCGAACCGGCTGATCTCCAGCAGGTCGGCGAGGAGCGACTCGAAGCGGTCGAGCTGTCCGGCGAGGAGTTCGGCGGAACGCGCGGTGACCGGGTCGAAGTCGGCGCGGGCGTCGTGGATGACGTCCGCGGCCATCCGTACCGTCGTGAGCGGGGTGCGCAGCTCGTGGGAGACGTCGGAGACGAAGCGGCGCTGCAGCCGGGAGAGGTCCTCCAGCTGCTGGATCTTGTTCTGGAGGGTCTGGGCCATTTTGTTGAAGGCTTCACCCAGACGGGCGATGTCGTCCTCGCCGGTGACCTTCATCCGCTCCTGGAGCCGCCCGGCGGACAGCCGCTCGGCGATCCCGGCGGCCATCCGGACGGGGGTGACGACCTGCCGTACGACGAGCCAGGCGATGGCCCCGAGGAGGGCCACGACGAAGAGCCCGGCGGTGGCGATGGTGACCTTGACCAGGTTGAGCGACTCCTCCTCCTGCGTGAGGGGGAAGAGGTAGTACAGGTCGTACGGGTCGCCGTTGATGTCCGTGAGCCGCTTGCCGATGACGAGCGCGGGCTCGGGCGCCTTGTCCCCGGCGCCGGCGGTGTAGCGGACCTCGGAGAACGTCTTGAAGGCGCCGGTGGCGTGGTTGACCTCCCGGCGCAGCCGCTGCGGGACGGAGGCGTTCGGATCGACGTTGCCGGAGGCGCGGGCGCCGCGGACGCCGAGGGCGCCCCGGCCGGGCGGCTGTTCCTCGCCGGTACCGGTGCCGGCGCCCAGCGCGGCCACCTCGAAGGCGCTCTGCCCGCCACTGGCGAGCTGTTTGACGAGGGAGTTCATCCAGGTGCTGGCGTCGCGGCCGACCTTGTTGTCGGAGGCGTCGGACCCGTCCGCCGTGTAGGGCGTGTTGGCCTTCTCCTGTGCGACCGCGAACCCTCCCGCGGCCTGGCTCTGCGCGGCCTCCTCCTTGGCGTCGAGGAGGCCCTTGCTGACCTGCGCGATGACCACGAAGCCGAGGGCGAGGACCACGGCGAGCGAGATCAGCAGGGTGGCGGCGACCACCCGGAGCTGGATGTTGCGCCGCCAGAGCCGGACGGCCGGGAGCAGCGGCCGGCGTACGAGGCGTACGCACAGCCGCAGCACGGGGCCGCCGGGCGCTCCGACCGCGTCGAGACGGAGCTTCCGGCCGCCCCACAGGGGTCCCCGGCGGGAACCGCTGCGGGGCTTGCCGGGCTGCACGTCAGCTCGGTCCGGCCTTGTAGCCGACACCGCGCACCGTCACGACGATCTCGGGGCGCTCGGGGTCCTTCTCGACCTTGGAGCGCAGACGCTGGACGTGCACGTTGACCAGGCGGGTGTCGGCCGCGTGGCGGTAGCCCCAGACCTGCTCCAGCAGCACCTCACGGGTGAAGACCTGCCAGGGCTTGCGGGCGAGTGCGACCAGCAGGTCGAATTCGAGCGGGGTCAGCGCGATGGAGGCGCCGTCCCGCTTGACCGAGTGCCCCGCCACGTCGATGACGAGGTCACCGATGGCCAGCTGCTCGGGGGCTGGCTCTTCCGAACGGCGCAGGCGGGCGCGGATGCGGGCCACCAGCTCCTTCGGCTTGAACGGCTTGACGATGTAGTCGTCGGCGCCGGACTCGAGGCCCACCACCACGTCTACGGTGTCGCTCTTGGCCGTGAGCATGACGATCGGTACGCCGGACTCGGCGCGGATCAGCCTGCACACCTCTATGCCGTCCCTTCCGGGCAGCATGAGGTCGAGCAGCACAAGATCCGGCTTCGCCTCGCGGAAGGCAGCCAGTGCCTTGTCACCGTCCGCTACGAACGACGGCTCGAAACCTTCTCCCCGCAGCACAATGCCGAGCATCTCGGCCAGCGCGGTGTCGTCGTCGACGACAAGGACGCGTCCCTTCATGGTTGACATCATCCCATTAGCTAATCGTTACCTGGCGGTGAGCTGTCCCACAGCCTCAGGGGCTGGAAATCGCCCCTCGGACCTGCGTGGAGATCAAGGCGCCCAGTGTGCCCCGGATCCGCCTGACAAAAGAAGGTGCCGGCGGCCCGGGATCCAGGGGACGCCTGGTCCGTTCGAGGTTGTCACATGGCACGATGGCAGCCGGACCAAGCGCCCCGCACTCTGCAGTGCACGTGAAGGAGCGACGATGAACGACTCTCCGGGCTGGGCTACGCCCGGATCCTCCCCGTCCGACGGTGAGGGCTCCCACGGTACGCAGCCGCCCGCCCCGGCGCCGCAGCCCTCCGGCGACGGCCCCAAGTGGTCCGCCGAGCAGCCGCCGCCCGGGCAGTGGTCGAGCCCCGCGGCCGGCCAGACCCCGCCCTCCGGGCCGGGGCAGCCGCCCGCGGGACCGCAGCAGGGCTGGGGCTCCTACGGCGGCCAGCAGGCCCCGTACGGCGGCTACCCGGCCCCTCCGGGCGGCCCGGGCGCGGGGTACCGGGGTGCGGCGGTGAAGCCGGGCGTGATCCCGCTGCGCCCCCTCGGCCTCGGCGAGATCCTCGACGGCGCGGTCGCCACCATGCGCAAGCACTGGCGTTCGGTGCTGCCGATCACCCTGGTCGTGGCCGTCGTCGTGCAGCTGGCCTCGCTGCTCATGCAGAAGTACGCGTTCGGCGACGTCGTGGTTGACCAGTCGGAGACGGCCTCCATCGACGAGCAGATCAACGCCCTGGGCGCAATGACTTCGATGACTTTGGCTGAAATGTTCATCCAGCTCGTCGGCACCCTCGTGGCCACCGCGATGCTCACGATGATCTTCAGCCGCGCCGTACTCGGCCAGGCCTCCTCCATCGGCGGGGCCTGGCGCGAGTCCCGCTCGCAGCTGCCGCGGCTGTTCGCCCTGACCCTGCTCCTGGGCCTCGGCACGGTGCTCCTGATCGGCGTGCTGCTCCTGCCGGCCATCCTCGCCGGCAGCGTCGGCCTGGGCGTCCTGGGCGGTTTCGCCGCCTTCGGACTCATCCTGTGGCTGTGGATCAAGTTCGCCCTGGCCTCGCCCGCGCTGATGCTGGAGAAGGCCACGCTCCCCAAGGCGTTCTCCCGCTCCTGGAAGCTGGTCAAGGGCTCCTGGTGGCGCATCTTCGGCATCACCTTCCTCACCAACCTCATCACCGGCTTCGTCGCCGCGATCATCGTCCTCCCGCTGACGTTCCTGGGCGCGGCCCTGTTCGGCGGCGGCATCGACGGCCTCACCGAGGGCACCGGAAGCACCAGCTGGGGCCTCCTGATCCTCACCGGCATCGGCGGGATCATCGGTCTGACCATCACCATGCCGATGCAGTCGGGCGTCACCGTCCTGCTCTACGTCGACCAGCGCATCCGGCGCGAGGCCCTCGACCTGGAGCTCGCGCGGGCGGCCGGCATCGAGAACTACGGCACGGGCGCCACGGCGCCGCCCACCGGAGGCTGACGCGGGATGAAGGGCATGGGGGGCCTGCTCGCACGGACGGGATCAGACGCACCACCGGTCACGATCGGCCGTGACGCCGCCCGCGAGGCGGCGCGCGCGGAACTGTCGAAGCCGGAGTACCACCGCAACGACCCGGGGCTGCTCCAGCGCGCCCTGAACCGCTTCTGGGACTGGATCGGGGAGCTCTTCGACCACGCCTCCGGCACGACCCCCGGCGGAGCCCTGGGCCTGCTGGCCGTCGCCGTGTTCGTCGTCCTCGTCGTCGCCGCGCTGTGGTGGCGGCTCGGCGCCCCGCGCCGGGCCGTGCGCAGCGCGGCGGGCGCCCTCTTCGACGACGGCGTCCGCAGCGCCGCCGACCACCGCACGGCCGCCGACGCGCTGGCCGCCGAGGGCCGCTGGAACGAGGCCGTCCAGGAGCGCATGCGGGCCGTGGTCCGCTCCCTGGAGGAGCGCACCCTCCTCGACCCCCGCCCGGGCCGCACGGCCGACGAGGCGGCGGCCGAAGCCGCGGCGGCCCTCCCCTCCCAGGCCGGCGCGCTGCGCGCGGCGGCCCGCACCTTCGACGACGTCACCTACGGAGCCCGCCCGGCCAACGAGGCCATGTACGCCTCCCTCCGCGGCCTGGACCACGCCCTGACCCGCACCAAGCCGCTCCTGACAGGCGCCGCCCCGTGATCCGACCCCCCGCCCCCGAGCCGGGCGACCCGACCGCCGCCGCCCCCGCGGGCGCGTCCGCGGGCGCCGCGACCGGCGTGGCCGCCCCGGCCCGTCCGGCCGACGGAGCAGCCCCCGGGACAACCGGCGGGGCAACCGGTGCGCCCGCCCCCACGGTCGGTGCGCTCTGGAAGCGCGCCCGCGGGTTCCTCATCGCGCTCGCCGTGCTCCTCGCCGCCGGCCTCGCGCTCGCCGCCCTGAACTCCGGTGCCCGGCACGGGTACCTCGACCCCCGCTCCGCCGACCCCTTCGGCAGCCGGGCCGTCGCCGAACTCCTCGGGGCCCGCGGGGTCGACACCCGCGTCGTGACCACCGCCGACGAGGCCGCCCGCGCGGCCGGCCCCGACACGACCCTGCTGGTGGCCTACCCCGACCGGCTCGACGACGGCCGGCTCCGCGCGGTCCGCTCCGCCATCGACCTCTCCGGCGGGCGTACGGTCCTGCTCGCCCCGAGCACCCTCAGCCTCCCCGTCCTGGCCCCCGGCACCCGCGCCCTGAGCTCCGGCTCAGGCGGCGCCGGCACGGACGGCAACCTGGACCCGGGGAGCTCCTGCAAGCTCCCCGCCGCCACCTCCGCCGGCCGGGCCGCGACCGGCGGCGGGTACCGCTACGCCGACGACACCCCCGGGGCCACCGCCTGCTACCCCAGCGCCGGCCGCCCCACCCTCCTCGTCCTGCCCACCGGCACGCGCGGCGGCGACACCGTCCTCCTCGGCTCCGAGACCGTCTTCCTCAACAAGACCCTCGCCAAGGAGGGCAACGCCTCCCTCGCCCTCCAGCTCCTCGGCTCGCGCCCCCACCTCGTCTGGTACCTGCCGTCCCTCGCCGACGCCGACCCGGCCGCCGCCCAGGACAAGGACTTCCTCGAACTGATCCCCGCCGGGTGGAGCTGGGCCCTGCTCCAGCTCTTCCTCGCCGCCGCCGTCGCGGCCCTGTGGCGCGCCCGCCGCCTCGGCCCGCTCGTCACCGAACGGCTGCCCGTCCTCGTCCGCGCCTCCGAGGCCACCGAGGGCCGCGCCCGCCTGTACCGCAAGGCCGGCGCCCGCGACCGCGCCGCCACCGTGCTGCGCGCCGCCTGCCGCGAGCGACTGGCCGCCCTGGTCGGCGTACCGGCCCCCCTGGCCCACGACCCGGCGTCCCTCGTCCCGGCCGTCTCCGCCCGCCTCACCGGCTCCGGCCCGGACGCGGCCACCGGCTCCCGCGACCTGACCGCCCTGCTCTTCGGCACGCCCCCCGACACCGACGCGGCACTCGTCGCGCTCACCGACCACCTCGACGCCCTCGAAAGAGAGGTCCGCTCCTCATGACGGCCACCACGGACAGCAGCGCCCGCTCCGCCCTGGAGGCGCTCCGCACCGAGATCGGCAAGGCCGTGGTCGGCCAGGACTCCGCCGTCACCGGTCTCGTCGTAGCCCTCCTGTGCCGCGGCCACGTCCTCCTCGAAGGCGTGCCCGGCGTCGCGAAGACCCTCCTCGTACGAGCCCTCGCGGCCTCCCTCGAACTCGACACCAAGCGCGTCCAGTTCACCCCCGACCTGATGCCGAGCGACGTCACGGGCTCGCTCGTCTACGACGCCCGCACCGCCGAGTTCTCCTTCCAGAACGGCCCGGTCTTCACCCATCTCCTCCTCGCCGACGAGATCAACCGCACGCCACCCAAGACCCAGTCCTCCCTCCTCGAGGCGATGGAGGAGCGCCAGGTCACCGTCGACGGCACTCCCCGCGCACTCCCGGAGCCGTTCCTTGTGGCCGCCACGATGAACCCGGTCGAGTACGAAGGCACGTACCCGCTCCCCGAGGCCCAGCTCGACCGCTTCCTCCTCAAGCTCACCGTGCCCCTCCCCTCCCGCGAGGACGAGATCGGCGTACTGGCCCGCCACGCCGCCGGGTTCGATCCCCGCGACCTGCACGCCGCCGGCATCCGCCCGGTCGCCGGGCCGGCCGATCTCGAGGCCGCCCGCAAGGCGGTCGAGGCCACCAGCGTCTCCCCCGAGATCACCGCGTACGTCGTCGACATCTGCCGCGCCACCCGCGAATCGCCCTCGCTCACCCTCGGCGTCTCCCCGCGCGGCGCGACCGCGCTGCTGGCCACCGCCCGCGCCTGGGCCTGGCTCGTCGGCCGCGACTACGTCACCCCCGACGACGTGAAGGCCCTCGCCCTGCCCACCCTGCGCCACCGCGTCCAACTGCGCCCGGAGGCCGAGATGGAGGGCGTCACCGCCGACGCGGTCATCACCGCGATCCTCTCCCACGTCCCCGTCCCGCGCTGATGGCGTTCACCGGACGCGCCGCCCTGCTGGCGGCCCTCGGCAGCATCCCCGTCGGCATCCTCGAACCGAGCTGGACGGGGATGCTGGCGGTCAACGCCCCCCTCGCGCTGGCCTGCGCCGTCGACTACGCCCTCGCGGCGCCCGTCCGCACGCTCCGGCTGGACCGCTCCGGCGACACCTCGGTGCGCCTCGGCGAGAGCGCGGACGTCCACCTCACCGTCACCAACACCTCCACGCGCACCCTGCGCGCCCGTCTGCGCGACGCCTGGCCCCCCAGCAGCTGGGTCCCCGGCACCGAAGGGGCGGCTTCGCGCCACGCGTTGACCGTTCCCGCCGGCGAACGCCGCCGCCTCACCACCCGGCTGCGGCCCACCCGCCGGGGCGACCGGCAGGCGGCCCGCGTCACCATCCGCTCGTACGGCCCGCTCGGCCTCCTCACCCGCCAGGGCCACCACACCGTCCCGTGGACGGTGCGCGTCCTGCCGCCCTTCGCGAGCCGCAAACACCTCCCGTCCCGCCTCGCCCGGCTGCGCGAACTCGACGGCCGCACCAGCGTTCTGACGCGCGGTGAGGGCACGGAGTTCGACAGCCTGCGCGACTACGTGCCGGGCGACGACACCCGCTCCATCGACTGGCGGGCCACCGCCCGCCAGAACAAGGTCGCCGTCCGCACCTGGCGCCCCGAACGCGACCGCCACATCCTCATCTGCCTCGACACCGGACGGACTTCGGCCGGCCGCGTCGGCGACGCCCCCCGCCTGGACGCCGCGATGGACGCGGCCCTGCTCCTGACCGCCCTGGCCACCCGCGCCGGCGACCGCGTGGACCTCCTGGCCCACGACCGCCGCCCCCGCGCCCAGGTCCAGGCCCGTTCGGCCGCCGACACCCTCCCGGCCTTCGTCAACGCCATGGCCACCCTGGAACCGGAGCTCGTCGAAACCGACTCCCGGACCCTGGTCTCCACCATCCTGCGCAGCGCCCCGCGCCGCTCCCTGGTGGTCCTCCTGACCGGCCTGGACGCGGCCCCGGTCGAGGAGGGCCTCCTGCCGCTCCTCCCCCGCCTCACCCAGCGCCACACGGTCCTCCTGGCCTCGGTCGCGGACCCCCACATCGCGGAGATGACCACGTCCCGCGGCACCGTCGAAGCGGTCTACGAAGCCGCTGCCGGCACCCAGTCCCAGTCCGCCCGCCGCCGCACGGCCGAGCAGCTCACCCGCCACGGCGTCCACGTGGTCGACGCCACCCCGGAAGCCCTGGCCCCCGCCCTCGCCGACGCCTACCTCGCCCTCAAGGCCGCCGGCCGCCTCTAGGCCGTCCCCGGCCGCCACCAGGAAGACCGGTGGAAGGTACAGACCACCGACGGTCAGATCTTCCTCACCATGATGAGTCCCCGGCCCCTCACGGGCTGAACGTCGTACGACCGCGCCGCCAGATCGAGACCCAGACGCCCGAGGTCATGGCGCTCAACGATACGAACATGGGCGATCCGATCACCGGACCGGCATACCGTCACCGCCGGCCGGTGGACGCTCGACACGAGCACCCTCAAGAGCTATCCCGCCGACTGGTGACAGCGCATGCGTGCCCGCGCTCCGGCCTGGCCGTAAACGCAGAAAAGCCCCGCACCAGTTACCTGGTGCGGGGCTTTCCCACAATGATTGTTCGGCGGCGTCCTACTCTCCCACAGGGTCCCCCC
>NZ_JBSGWY010000046.1:0-1583 GCF_053609145.1 Streptomyces sp. NPDC054961
GGAGGGCGTCGAGGATGGTGTCGCTGATCTGGTCGGCGATCTTGTCGGGGTGACCTTCGGTCACGGACTCCGAGGTGAACAGACGGCGGGACATGGCACTCCTTGAAAGTGAAAGTCCAATGGATCCGGTGGGACCGGTCGAAACGGGGCGTGGATCGCGCGAGTGCGGCCCCGGCGGGCAAGCGGTACGGGGAGCGGGGAGCTGGCGGACGGCCGGCGGATCACGCCAGACGTACCCGCTCGAAATCGCCGGGAACGAGAACGGGCTCTGTCGTGGGGGAGGGGACCGGGGCCGTCGCCCGCGCCGTGCGCACCGCGTGGGCCACGGACACGAGCGTCAGGTGGCGGTGCCAGCCCTCGAAGGTGCGGCCCGTGAAGTCCCGGGCGCCGACCGGGTCGGTGACCCGCGCGAAGGTCTCCTCGACCGTACGCGCCGATGCCGCCAGGGCCACCAGTTCCGCGGGACGGGCGTCCAGCAGGTCGGTGAGCCACACCTCGTCGGGCCCGGACGCGCCGCCCGCCCCGCATCCGAAGAGAAGCAGGTCCTCCGAGCCGGGGAGGGGCGCGGGGGTGAGGAGGCCGAGCGGGACGGCCCGGCTGACCTTGACGAGGAACCGTGACCGGGCGGCGCGCAGTCGCCTGACCGCGTCGATCACGTCGGCCACGTCGATTCCGTCGATGTCCATCACCACCGGCCCGGACGGAAGAACGCGCCCCGGGCCGTTCAGCAGGTCGAGGTACACCCCCATCGCGCACTCCCCCGGGGTCCGCGCACGGCTCCACCCGGATGCCGGCCGCCCTCCCGGGCGATCCGTCCGGGCGTCCGGGGCGCCGGGGCGCAGCAACTGCCAGTTGACGGGCTGGCATCGGGCCCCGGACACGGACCACAGTCCTACGGCGTACTGCACGTTGCGCACGGCTCCGAGGTCGGGGACGTACCGGCGGTGGACGCCGGCGATGTCGTCCCCCTCCTTCGGCGTGAGCATGGGGCGCAGCACCCACGCGTCGAGAGGTGCGACGGCGGCCGCCCGGGCGGCCAGGGCGCGGCGGACCGGCATCCAGTCCCAGGTGGAACAGCTGACGAAGTGGTGCAGCCGCTGCTCCAGGGCGGTCCCGTCACCCAGGCACGCCGCCATGTTGCGGAAGGACCTGCGCCCCTCGGTGACGAGCAGCCCTTCGACGTACTGGGCGGCTCGGGCCCGTTGATCGCTGCGGGTCAGCGAGGCGAACAGCGGGTCGCACAGGGCTCTGAGGTCCTCGTCGACGGACGGGTTCCCGGCTGCTTCGCGCCGCGCGGCACCTTTCATGAACTCCCCCTGGTCCCACGGGTGATGGACGTCTCCGGACCGGCGGCACGCGCCCTCGCGCCGGGCAGACCCGCGGCCGTGGGGGGCGGGCCCCCGCTGCGGGGTGCGCGTTCCACGGCCACGGGCGGCCACGAGCGACACGGGCGGGGACCGGGGCCCGGCCCCCGCCCCGGGGGGGGGGGGGGGCCGGGGGGGTCGGGGCGGGGGGGGGGCCCCCCGCCGGGCGGGGGGGGCGGGGCCGGCGGCCGGGGGGGGCGCGCTCGCGGCGGCGGCGGG
>NZ_JBSGWY010000046.1:1593-48786 GCF_053609145.1 Streptomyces sp. NPDC054961
TCCCCGTGTGGGGGGGGGTCGTATCACGCGCCCGGGGCGCCCCCGCCCCTCTTGGGGGGGGCTGTGGCCCTCCCCCCCCCCCCCCCCCGGCGTTCAACCGCGCGGTGCGGCCGCGGCGCGGGGCTCCCGCCGATCCGGCGGGCCCCGGTCAGGCCTGCGCGGGCTCCGGCTTCTCGGCCCGGAAGGCTCCGGTTCCCGCGAAGATGAGCGCGGCGATCACGAGGCACGCCACCGTGAATCCGGAGACCCCGTGGAAGCCGTCGAACGTGGTGAGCAGGGAGCCGCCCACGAAGCCTCCGATCATGGTCCCGAGGTACAGCGCCGTCGTGGCCAGTGAGGACACCGTGCCGCGCGCCGCGGTGGTGGTCGAGAGCAACATGGCCATGAAAATCGGGTAGTTCAGGCCGAGTACGACGGAGCCGAGGGCCAGCCCGGTGATCGCGGTCGCCAGGTTGGGGGCGAACGGCACGGCGCCGTAGATGAGGATGAGCGCCACGAAGGCGTAGGCGAGCGTGCGTTGCTCGCCCAGCCGCTTGATGAGGTGGCTGCCGAAGATCGAGGTGATCGCCATGCCCACACCCAGCGCCATCATCGCGGAGCTGATCGCGGTGACACCGAGCCCGAAGTCCCGGGAGAGCCAGGACCCGATGAACGAGATGGTCTCGAACACGCCGGTCTGGTAGGCGAGATACCCCACGAGGTACCAGGTGAAGGTGCGGGAGCGGAACAGCCCGGCGTACACCGAGAAGAAGCCGCCTCCGGCCGACGGTGCTGCGGGCACCGACGGGAAGACCCGGAACAGCACGATCCAGACGACGGCCGAGAGACCGGCGACCGCGAAGAACGGCACGTGCCAGGAGCTGGCCGCCAGCCAGCCGCCGACCGGGACGCCGACGACCTGCGAGATGGACATGCCGGCGCCCGCCAGGCCCATGGTCTTCACGATGGCGTCGGCGGGCACCAGGACCGGGATGGACGCCCACAGCTGGGGGGTGACCAGGGCGGCCGACATGCCGGCGAGCACCCGGAAGACGATCATGCCCCAGAAGTTCGGCGCCACTCCGCACAGAGCCGTGGCGACTGCGAATCCGGCGAAGCCGAGGAGGAGCACGCTACGCCGGTTCCTGCCGTCCGAAAGGGGGCCCGCCACCAGCGCGAAGAGAGCGAATCCGAGGGCGTAGGCACTCACCATCCAGCCGGACATGCTCGTGGAGACGTCGAAACTGCGGGAGAGTACGGGCAGCATCGGGGCGACGAGGAAGGTATCGGTCCCGATCACGAACATGGTCGTGAACGCGAGCCAGGCGATGGCCGTGGCCGATGCCTTCTTCGCCACCAGAGGGACGGAATCGTCCGTGATTGCTTTTGATCGAGTGGAACTCATGACTTTCACACCGCCGTCAGGGGGATCACTTCGGGGAGATGCTCCGGCGTCCGCGCGGGCGCCGGGCGGGAGGGGAACACATCAGTGGGCGGAGCGGGGAGGTTTCCTGCCCCAGGCGGAATACACGAACGTCGAGACGTCCGGCGCCGGCTCACTGGCGACCAGGGCCTGCGCGGCTTCCACCTGTTCGGCGGTCACCAAGCCCGCGTCGACCAGCCGCGGGCCGCTCTGGACGAGCCGGGTGGCCAGGAGCCGGTCCTGCACCGCGTCCACGCCGAGACCGCCCGGGGTGACGGAGACGCCCACGGAGTCGCAGCCGGCGGCTTCCAGCCGTGCCGGAATGCGCCGCGCCCAGGACAGGTCGATGCCCTGGGCGGCGAGCGCCGTCAGGTAGGCGCCGTGGACCTGCCGCCACGCGGGGTACGCGGAGTCGGCCGCGGGCAGGAAGTGCACGTCCTCGAGGACCAGCCAGCCACCGGGTGCCAGCCAGCGCATCACCCGTTCGACGATCTCCTCGCGCCGCGGCAGGTGCATGAACACCGCGCGGGCGTGGATCAGGTCGAAGGAACCGGCCGGAAAGTCGTCGGTGGTCAGGTCGGACCCCCGCACCTCCAGGTGGGGCGCGCGGCCGCCGTCGATGAACCGGGGGTCGATGTCCAGCGCGAGCACGGAACCGTCGGGCACCCGGTCGGCGAGCCAGTAGGCGATGGAGCCCGCGCCGGCGCCCAGTTCCAGGCACCGCCAGTCCGGCCGCATCGGCAGTCGGCCCAGGGCCCGCACGGTGCCCGGGTCGTAGGTCTTCTCCAGGAGTTGGAGCCGCTCCAGTTCCGTGGGCAGGTCCTTGCTCAGCAGGCCTGTCGTGTAGGCATCGGCAGGCACAACGCTTGCGCTCATCGCACTGCTTCCTTTCCTTGGGGGTGCCAGCCGGCGCTGGTGGAGGGTCAGCTGGGTTCGCCGAAGTAGCCGGACGAGTGCAGGACCCGCAGCCAGCTGCCGTCGGGCTGCCGCCGCGCCACCTGGTAGCGGCCCCGGCTGTTGTCCTGCGGGACGCTCGACGTCAGGGCGATGTCGCCCAGCCGCAGCGTGGGCAGCGACTTCTCCATCGGGAAGTACGAGAACTTCGCCAGCATCCCCTCGAACGCCTTCTGTATGGCGTCGCGGCCGTGGTGCTCCTGGCCGATCGGGAAGGCCATGACGGCGTCCGGCTCGTAGAGGGCGGCCATGCCCTCGGCGTCGGCCTCGTTGGCGCGTTCCACCCACAGCCGGGCCAGCTCTTCGGGCTCGTGTGCTCTCTCACGCTCTGTGGTCATCGGGACTCGCATCCTCATAGCAGTCGGGCATTCGGTCGGAGGTCAGCCGGAGATCAGAGCGCGCGGGTCGTAGACCGCTCGAATTCTGTTGATCTTTCCGTCCTCGACGTGGATCCAGTTCGCGACGGGAGTGGGCTGGGCGATACTGGTGTGCAGGGTGAACCAGGTGACGACATCGGATTCCGACGCGAAGACCCGTTCCACCACGAGCTCCGTCGTCACCGGAGACATGCGCTCCAGCGAGTCTCTGCACTGGTCCGGATCGTCGAGAGTCGCCAGCGGCCCCGCGTACGAGAACTCTTCCGCCAAGAGCGACCTCAAGGCGTCGAATTCCTTTGCTCGCCACGCTGCGATATAGGCCGCCGCTATCTGTTCGGCATCGCCCGGTCCGGCTTTCCCTGTTTCCTCGGACTCTTCGTTCACTCAGTGAATTCTGCGCATGCGGACGATGCCTGGCGATGGGCCGCACCGCACTATGTCAAGTCATCCTCGAGGGCCTCGGCGGGGCCGCGCGGGAGCCCGGTGGCGTTCGGCAACGCAAAGGGTGCCGCTCCGCCGGACAGCGGAGCGGCACCCATCGGCACGCTCGTACGGGAGCCCGGAGAGCCCGGGGAGCCCTGGGCCCGGAGGTCAGGGCTGGAGGCGTCGCACCGTGTACCCGTCGCCGTTCCTGTCGTACCGCAGGCGCTGGTGCACGCGGTTCTCGCCGTTGGCCCAGAACTCCACGCTGTCGAACCGCAGCAGGCAGGCCACGTACGTCGCCGGCCGCGGCAGCGGTCCGGCGTCCGCGAGCCGTGCCACCTCGGCCTGGAACGCGGCCATGTCGAGCAGTTCCTCGCTCTGCCGCGAGGTCACCGACGCGGCGTGCGTGAAGAGGGGGCGCTCCAGCCACTTGGCGTCGGCCGTGTCCTCGCCGAGGACCTCCACCGCACCGCTGACGCTGATCTGCTGACTGGTCTCGCGCCAGTACAGGACACCCGAAGCCCAGGGGTTGCCGTTGATCTCGCGGCCCTTCTGGCTGTTGACGTGCGTGGCGAAGACGAGGCCCTCGTCGGATATCTCGTTCACCGCGACGATCCGGGTCGACGGGCGTCCCCTCTCGTCGGCGGTGGCGAGCGCCAGCGCCTTCGGCTCCCGTACCCCGAGGCGCGCGGCGGTGTCCCACCAGTCACGGACGATCCCCACGGGGCTCGGGGGCGGTGCGTCGTACTCGGGAAAGCTGATCTCGACGGTGCCGGTGAGCGTTTCCGACCGGGTTGAACTCATTGCTGCCTCCGGGGTCGTGCGGTGTCGTGGCCGTGATGACGTGGGTGCGGGCGGGGGTGCGGGTCCGGGTGCGGGTGCGGGTGCGGGCAACGGGTGCGGGCGCGGGCGCTGCGGTCAGACGAGCGCGGTGCCCCGCGCGAACAGGGCTCCGCTGCCGCCGACCTCGACGGAGACGAAGCGCTCTCCCGCCCCCTCGGCCCGGGCCAGCATCAGGGAAGGGCGGCCGATCTCCACGCCCTGCAGGATCTGCACCGGCTGCCCGGGGGCGATCAGTCCGTGGCGGCCGAGGTGCAGGGCGAGCGGTCCGGCGGCCGAGCCGGTGGCCGCGTCCTCCACCACGCCGTACGCGGGCGAGAACATCCGGGTGCGCCAGTGCGTTCCCTCCCCCGCGAAGCAGTTGACCGCCAGGTCCTCGAACGCGGAGAGCGCCCGGTGGTCGGGGTGGAGCCGGGACAGCGCCTCGACGCTCTCGAGCCCCACGAACACGTGCCGGGGACCGTTGCGGTAGATCTCCACCGGCAGGGTGGACTCCCGCACGCCGACGGCCGCCAGGAGTTCGTCCGCGCGGTCGAACAACTCCCAGGTGGGGATGGGCTGTCGCATCCGCGCGGAGACCACCACCGCGTCCTCGCGGTCCAGTGCGAAGGGGATGGTCCCCATCTGGGTTTCCAGCAGGAGCTCGTCCTGAACGGTCTCGGCGCCCATCGCGATGGCGGTCCCCAGCAACGGGTGCCCGGCGAACGGCAGTTCGTTGACGGGCGTGAAGATGCGGATGCGGGCGTCTCCTCCGTGCCGCGGTGCGAGCACGAACGTGGTCTCCGACAGGTGCATCTCCCGGGCGATCTGCTGCATGCGCTCGCCGGGGATGTCGTCCGCATCGAAGAAGACGGCGACGGGGTTGCCGCGCAGGGGCTCCTCGGCGAACGCGTCCACTACGGCATACCTGTGCATCGGGTCTCTCTCCCCTTGAGCGGAGTGCGAATGGTCCTCTGGGCCCGGCCGGGTGGGGGCCGGGCGGTACCGCACGGAGGCGGTCCGGCGCGTCAGACGGTGACGCGCGGTTTCGGCTGTCCGGACGGGGCCGGGAGTCCGGCCGCACCGGCCGGGGCCAGCACGTCGCGCACCGCGCGCGCCACGATGCCCGGGCCGTTGCGGGTGAGCACGGACTCGGCGTGGAACTGCATGGACGCGAAGTGGGGTCCCCGCAGGGCGTGCACCTCTCCGGTGTCCCGGTCCCGGCTCACCTCGACGGTGCCGACCCCCTCGACCTCGACCAGATCGTCGTCGCTCACGGCGGCGAACGTGTTGTAGAAGCCGACCCGTTCGGAGTTCCCGAACAGGTCGATGGCCTTCTGCAGGCCCTGGCTGGGGACGTCCTTGCGGTGCACGCGCAGGCCCAGCCGCAGGCTGAGCGTCTGGTGGCTGAGGCAGACGGCGAGGAAGGGCAGCCGCTCGCGCAACAGGGTGTCGACCGCCGCCCGCAGGTGCCGCATCCTCGGGTCGCCGCCGGCGGTGGGGTCGCCCGGCCCCGGCCCCATGACCACCAGGTCGTAGCCGTGGAAGGAGTAGCTCTCGTCGAAGCGCCGCACGGTCACCGCGAAGCCCAGCGAACGGAGCTGCCCGGCGATCATGGCGGTGAAGGTGTCCTCGGCGTCGACGATCAGGACCCGGCGGCCGGCGAGGTCGCTCGCCGGGCGCAGCCGCTGGCCGACGTCGCTCAGCCAGAAGTCGGCGATGGCGTCGTTCCTGCTGCCCAGGGCGGCGCGGACCGTGGGGTGTTCCGCGAAGCGGCTGACGGCGGGCGCCTGAAGGGCGGCGATCAGACCCGCGGCCTTGGCCCGGGTCTCGGCGGCCTCCGCGACGGGGTCCGAGTGGCGCACCAGCGTGGCGCCGACCCCGACGCTCAGGCGGCCCGCGGCCGAGATGTCCGCGGTGCGGATCAGGATCGCCGAGTCCAGTTGCCGGGTGCCGTACTCGTCCCGGCTCATCAGGGCGGCGATCCCGCTGTAGTAGCCGCGGCCCTGCGGTTCGTACCGTTCGATGACCCGGCAGGCGCTCTCCAGCGGGCTCCCGGTGACGGTCGGGGCGAACAGCGTCTCGCGCAGGACCTCGCGGACGTCCCGGTCGGTGTGTCCCTCGATGAAGTACTCGGTGTGCGCGACGCTGCCCAGTTCCTTGAGGTACGGGCCGATGACCCGGCCGCCCTCGGGGCAGATCTGAGCCATCATCTTCAGTTCCTCGTCGACGACCATGTAGAGCTCGTCGGTCTCCTTGCGGTCGGCGAGGAAGTCCATGATCCCGGGCAGTTCGGGGCCGGACAGGGGGTAGCGGTAGGTGCCGCTGATCGGGTTCATGACGGCGACCCCGTCGCGGACGCTGACGTGCCGCTCGGGCGAGGCGCCGACGAAGGTGCGGTCGCCGGTGTGGATGACGAACGTCCAGTAGGCGCCGGTCTCCCGGGCGAGCAGCCGGCGGAAGAGCGCCAGGGCCCGATGGTGTCCGTAGTCGCTGATGTCGGCGACGAAGGACCGCTTGACGACGAAGTTGGCGCCCTCGCCCGTGCCGATGGCGTCGGCGAGGACGCTGCGCACGGTGTCGGCGTACTCCTCGTCGCTCACGTCGAAGTGCGGATCGCGCAGTTCCGTCGGTACGTCGGGAATCCGCGCCACCGCGTCCTCCACCCGTACGGTCTCCTGGCCGGTGACCGTCAGCGCGATCAGCGGCGCGCCGTCGTCGGGGGCGGCGAATCCGCGCTCCGCGATCTGCCGGTACGGGACGACGGCGAGCACGTCGTGCCGGACTCCCCCGCCCTGCGGCAGGCCCTCGGGCAGCGGGATCCCGGCCAGGGAATCCGGCTGCGCGACCTCGCCGACCAGGACGTCCAGGTACGCGGGTCCGGTCGTCTCGGGGCGGTGCAGCACCGCGAACGGGCCCGGCTCCTCGCCCAGTATCCGGTCGAGGAGTCCCGGCGCGGTGGAGCCGCTTCCGCGCGACGGCGCCGGCCGCGCGCTCATGCGAGGACCTCCTTGGCGGTGAGCACGGTGGCGCACCGCTCGGCGGCGTACCGGACGGCCAGGCCGTGGTACTCGGCCGAGAAGTCGGCGACGGCGTCGGCCACCAGGAACGGCTGGATGTCGTTGGTGAACGCCTCGACCGCCGACATCAGGACCCCGACGTGTGCGTAGACGCCGCAGACGATCAGCTGGTCGCGTCCGGCGGCGCGCATGCGTTCCAGCAGGTCGGAGCGGAAGAAGGCGCTGTAACGCCATTTGGTGAGCAGCCAGTCGTCCGGTCCCGGGGCCAGTTCGTCGACGACTTCCCGGTCGGCGGGGTCGGTGCGCATGCCCGGACCCCAGAAGTCCTTGAGGAGTCCGCGCTGCGCGTCGTCCATGCCGCCGGGTTGGGCCGTGTAGGCCACCGGGACGTCGTGCGCGGCGCTCCACTGCCGCAACAGGGCGGCGTTGGCGACGAGTTCTTCGCGCAGGGGGGACGGGAAGGGCTTGAGGAAGAACCGCTGCATGTCGTGGACCAGGAGGACCGCGCGCTTCGGGTCGACGGTCCAGCGGGCGGTGTTGGCGGGGAGGTCGCCCGCGGTGGGCAGCGCGTAGGGTTCGATGGGCGGTATGCCGGGCATGGCCCTGGCCTCCAGTTCCTGAGGGGAAGGTGTCAGCCGTTCCAGGCCGACACCACGTGGACGGCCTGACCCGGGTTGAGGCGCGGGTCGCAGCGGCTGGTGTACTTCTCGCCGACCCGGGCGAGGGCGGCCTCGTCGGTGGCGCACTCGGTGACGTCGTCCGGGGTGGTCTCCAGGTGCAGGCCGCCGGCGACCCCGCCGCCGGCGAGCACGGCCTGCTGGAAGCCGCGCACCTCACGCACGATCGTCGCGAGCATGCGGGTCTTGTTGCCGTCGGGGGCCGTGACCGTGTTGCCGTGCATCGGATCGGTCAGCCAGATCACCGGGTGGCCCGCCGCGCGGACCGCCTCGACGAGCGGAGGCAGCCGGTCGGCGACCAGGCCCGCTCCCATCCGGGCGATCAGGGTGAGCCGGCCGGGGTCCCTGGCGGGGTCGAGCCGCTCGCACAGGGCGAGGAGTTCCTCCGGCGTCATGCCGGGCCCGACCTTGCAGGCCACCGGGTTGAACACGTCGGCGAGCAGGGCGACATGGGCGCCGTCCACCTGTCGGGTGCGCTCCCCGATCCACGGCAGGTGGGTGGAGCCGAGGTAGGTACCGCCGCTCCCGTCCCGACGCAGCATCGGCAGTTCGTAGTCGAGCAGCAGGGCCTCGTGGCTGGTCCACACCGGCGCTTCGATGCCCTGGCCCTCGGTACGGGTCTTCCATCCGAGGTTTTCCACGATGTCGTTGGCGGCCATGTAGCCGGCCAGGATGCGCAGCGGGTCCGGGCGCCGGTTCTCGGCGTCCGGCTCGGGGCCGTTCACCATGTCGCCGCGGTAGGAGGGGAGTTCCACTCCGCCGATCCACTCGGTGGGGCTGGAGCGCGGTTTGGCGAACTGGCCCGCGATCCGGCCCACCCGCACGACCGGCCTGTGCGTCGCTATCCGCAGGGTGCCCGCCAGCAGGTCGAGGACGGCCGCTTTGCGCGCCACGTAGCCGGGCGTGTGCTCGTTGACGTCCTCGGCGCAGTCACCGGCCTGCACCATCATGGCGTCACCGGTGGCGACCCGGCCGAGGAGAGAACGCAGCGTACGGATGTCCTCGGCCCTGGCGAGCGGGGGCCGGGCCTCCAGGGTCCTGCGGACCCGTTGGACCTGGAGCGGGTCACTCCATTGGGGCTGCTGGAGCGCGACCCGGGACTGATCGGCGTGCAGGGCGTTTTCCATGCTGTTCTCCTTGGGTGGGAGGAACGGGGCTCTCGACTGCGGAGGACCCGTCAGGTGGGTATTCCCTCACGCTTGATTTCCGGCACCGGAATTCCGAGAGCGCGCAGCTGCTCGAAGGGATTCATGAATTCGCGATTCTGCTTGATCTTTCCGTCCGCCAGCTCGAACGAGTGCAGGAAGTGGTTTTCGTAGTAGCCCTCGGGGTAGCCGGGAAAACGGATGAGGCCGTGTCCGTCACATTCGACCCAGAAGCGGTTCGGGTCGTCCGTCTCGAAGACGCGGATGTTGTACCACTCCCAGTCCGGGAAGCACTTCAGCGACCACACGGCGTGCTCGGCGAGTCGGTCGCGCCCGCTGATGACGATCGGGGCCCCGGTGTCGGTGGTCCACAGACCGCCGCTGCCGTCCTCGGTGAAGAGCTCGTGACGCCGCAGGCGGTCCTCGCCCCTGGTGTGCATGTACTGCTCGACGACGGCCCGGTGCTTCCGGCGCAGTTCGGCCGCGTCGGTGAATCCGGCGGCGATTTCGGAAACGGTCTCGGAACCGGTCTCGGACAGGGTTTCGGACACGGATGTCCCCTTCTCTGTGAATGACTGACGGCTGCCTGAGGCATGCCGGGAACACGTCGGCGGCGTGCGGGCCGACGTGGGGTGATTGCCTCGGAGAGGGTGCCGAATGATGCCCGCGCACGGGGCCCGGCACAGCAGTTTCCGAATCGGACTCGAGCCAGCCTAATCAACGGCCGCCGTGCGCGGAAGGAAATTCTGCGGCGGATATCCCGTGGGGTACCGCACGGGAATGCGAACACGCCGGAGAGACCCGTGTCAGGGGTCTCTCCGGTACGCGGCGCAGGAAAGGAAAGGAAGGGAGGGGAGAGGGGAAGGGAAAATGAGGGAGAAAGGCGAAGGGCAGGGCAGGGCAGGGCAGGGCAGGGTCAGGCGATCATGCGGCCTTCACGGCGTGGTGCCGCCGCGTCCGCCAGGGCCTTCCACGCGGCGGCGCGCTGCGCGGCGACGGTACGCACCAGCGGGGCGCAGTGTTCGGGCAGGACGGCCGCGATCCGCTGCCACTGGAGCAGGGTGAGCTCCGTGGCGAGCAGTGCGCGCAGCAGCTGCCGTCCTGGTTCGCTGCCCTTCAGGGAGGGGTCCTTGAGCAGGTTGCGCACGGCCGCGGCCACCCGGTCGGGGCGGGCCTCTCCCCCGCCCTCACCGGGCCGCGCGCCGGGCCGTGCCCGGGGTGCGGCCCGGGTCCCGGCGGCCGGCCCGGTCACCGGGGCCTCCCGGCGCGGTCCGTCGGCGCCGCGCCCGCGCTCGGGGACAGGGGCCTCGCCGCGCCGCAGCCGGTCGCGTACGTCGCGTACCGTCGCGGTGGAGAGCCCTGACCTGCGGGCGAGTTCACGCAGCGAGGCGGTGGGGTCGGTGGCGATCAGGTGCGCCGCGCGCAGCCGGCCCTCGAGGCTGCTCAGTGGACGCGCGGTGCCGTCGCGGCCGACCCGGGTGTGTGGCTGAGGAATCTCCGCACTCACACTCCCGCGCAGCTTGCCCACCGTCTTTCCGCTCAGGCCGGTGCGCTCCGCGATGGCACGGTCGGACCAGTGGGGGTGGGTGCGCAGGATGCGCTCGGCCGCGGTACGGCGCTCGGCCCGCGACAGCGGCAGGCCGTGCCGGACGTTCAACTGCACGGACAGTACGTACGCGTCCGCGGCGCTGCCGTCGAAGAAGCGGACCGCGACGGTGTCGTGTCCCCGCAGCCGGGCGGCGGACAGGCGGTGCATGCCGTCGATGACGCGCATCGTCGGCCGGTGCACCAGAAGGGCTTCGAACTCCCGTCCGGAGCCGACCAGGGCGAGGACGTGGCTCTCGTCGCAGGCCCCGCCACGGGGTGAGTCGGACGGCCCCAGCAGGTCGATGGAGACTCTCTCGACGCCCGTCGCATCCGACGGGACGCCACCATCCGTACTGACGGTGGATGTCACGTTGCACTCCCCCTTCGGGCCTCGCACATCGTCTCGGCCCAGCGCTCTGTGGCTTGAATCGTGCGGGATGCGCGGGGCGTCGCCAACGCCGCGGCGGCGACTACGTCAGGTGGCCCGGAGTCCGTCAAGTCCCCGCGGCCCACGTGCCGCCGGACGGCCGGCATCCCTCCCCGCCAGGGCCGCCACGGCGTGCGCGGCGGAGGCGAGGGTGATGTGGCGGTGCCAGCCGCGGAAGGAACGCCCCTCGAAGTCCTTGAGGCCGACGTCCTCGCCCGCTCCCGCGAAGTCCTGGCAGGCCCTTCCGCCGAGCCTGGTGAGCCTGAGCAGCACCTCGGCGGGGGCCGACGTCGCGTTCGTGACCCACAGGGCGGTGGGCGGACCCTGCGTCCCGCGCCACTCCCCGATCAGCGTGAGGCCGCCGAAGGCGTCGGCGGCGCCGGCCCTGCGGTGGGCCGGCAGTTCACCCGCGCAGGCCACCCGGACCGCGGCGGCCAGCGTGTCGCCGTCCTGACCGCCGTCCCTCACCGGGCGGCGCAGGCCGCGCACGCCCGCGAGGATCCGCTGGGCCTCCATGAGACCTCCGTCGTACCCGGGCAGCGCGGGGTCGCCCATCATGAGCTGGGCGGTGCCCCGGATCCGTGCGATCACCGGCACCCCGGCGGCCGTGAACCGGCCCATGGTGGCGGCGATCCGGTTGATGTGGGTGTTGAGGACGACCGGGCGGGCGGGCACCCGCCAGGACCCCAGCATCTCCAGGACGGCGGTCGTCGCGCACTGCTCGAGGCTCTCCCGCCCCATCTCGTCGGGGATCTCCGCCTGGCGTCGCCGCTCCTCGTCGCCGAGCCAGAGATCGGGCAGGAACAGCCGCCAGTTGACCGGGGCGCTGAAGGTCTCGCCGGCGTGCCAGACTCCGAAGGCGCGCTGGCCGCGGAAGACTCCGGTGCAGGGGTCCACGCCGTAGTCCACGCCCACCGACTGGTCGCCCGCCTTGGAGATGGCCAGCGGATGCACCACCCAGGCCTGCGGTGCGGCGGACCGCGTGAGGTATTCCGCCAGCGCCTCGCGCACCGGCTGCCAGTCCCAGGTGGAGCTGCTGATGAAGTGGTGCAGGCTCTGTTCGGTGGCCGAACCGCCCACCTGGGCGGCGATGTTGCGGATGGACTTGCGGCCCTGCGTCCGGAGCAGCCCGTGCAGGTACTGCTCGCCCTTGCGGCGCTGGTCCCGGCGCGCGAACGAGGTGAACAGCACCTCGCCCAGTGCGCGGGCCACCGACTCGCGCAGGTCCGGCAGGCCGCCGGGCCGGTAGGCGGACCAGGACGGCGCGCGTACCGCGCTGCCTTCGCTGACGGTCACACTCACGGGTCTCCCCCTCTGATGCTGTCATCCCTCGATCGACTTCGAGCATGGCCGAATCCGGTGTCCCCGGGCGAGGTGGGGCGGCTCCCTCACCGCTCCCCCGGGTGGTGTTCCCACCACCCGGGGGCCCCGCCGTCCCCTTTTGCCCGCCCGGGGGACGGGAACGGGGGTGCCGGGACCACCCGGGACGCGGGCGCAACGGGTGCCCGGGACGGCGCACGGGTGCCCGGGGCACGCCCGCTTCAGCCGTGCACCGCGTCCGTACCGCGCCGGCCCGGGAACTGGGCACCGGTGAGCATCAGCAGCGGGGCCGCCTTGACCGCGGTCTCCTCGAACTCGCCCTCCGCGTCCGACAGCGCCACGACGGCCCCGCCCACGCCGTAGCGGACGCGCCCGGGCGTGACCACCGCGGTGCGGATCGCCACGCTCAGGTCGACGGCGCCGGACAGCGAGAAGTAGCCGATGGCCCCCGAGTAGACGCCCCGCGGTCCGGCTTCCAGCCGGTCGATGATCTGCATGGTGCGGATCTTCGGCGCGCCCGTCATCGAGCCGGCGGGGAAGGCGGCCCGCACCAGGTCCACGGCGCTGCGGTCGCTCCGCAGCCTGGCCCGGACGGTACTGACCAGTTGATGGACCGTGGCGTACGTCTCCACCTCGAAGAGCCCGCTGACCTCGACGGAGCCGGTCTCGGCGTGCCGGCCGAGATCGTTGCGCACCAGGTCGACGATCATCAGGTTCTCGGCCCGGTCCTTCTCGCTCGTCCGCAGCCCCTCGATGATCGCGGCGTCCTCCAGCACGGTGGCCCCGCGCGGGCGGGTGCCCTTGATCGGCATGGACTCGGCGACCCCCTCCGCGCTCAGCCGCAGGAACCGCTCGGGGGACGTGCTCAGCACGGACAGCTCACCGAAGCGCAGCAGCGCGGCGTAGGGGGTGGGGCTGAAACGGCGCAGCGCGCGGTAGCCCTCCCACGGGTCGACGGGGCCGTCGGCCTCGGCCATGTTCGTCAGGCAGATCTCGTAGGTCTCCCCGGCGGCGATCTCCTCCTGGCAGGCGTCGATCAGGCGCAGATAGCTGTCGCGCTCGTGGCGCAGCCGGATCCCGCCGGCGGCCGGCGCCGACGGGGGCTCCTCCTCGACGGGTACGCCCACGAGCGACTCCAGCTCCGCCGCGGTGGCGGTCAGCCAGGCGCGGGCGTCGTCCTCCTCGTCGTCTTCCACCAGGGCCAGCAGGTACGTCAGGCCGGTGAGGTGGTCCAGGACCACGGCACGGTCGGCGAACACCATGGCGGCGTCGGCGT
Source organism: Streptomyces sp. NPDC054961 (assembly GCF_053609145.1). NCBI lineage: Bacteria > Bacillati > Actinomycetota > Actinomycetes > Kitasatosporales > Streptomycetaceae > Streptomyces > Streptomyces sp. NPDC054961. Next base: position 15,021 of record NZ_JBSGWY010000046.1, read on the forward strand.
CCTCCACCTGGTGCACCGGTTCGCCGCCGCACTCCGCCTTCAGTTCGTATCCGAGGTAGCCGACCCAGCCCAGGGTGAACGAGAAGGGCAGCTCGGGAAGTTCGGTGCTCGTGCCGCGCAGGTCGCGGTCGAGCCAGTCGAGGAACTCACCCGAGACGATCTCCAGTCCCGCGGCCGAGGTGACCGTGACCGTGCGGCTCCACACGTCGGCCTTCGCCACGCGGGCGAGCGGGCCGCCGGCCGCGCCCATCACGGAGAACCGGCCGGCCTCCGCGTCGGGCCGGCTGCTGTCCAGCCAGAAGGCGTTCTCGGCGGCGCCGAAGAGCCGTTGGTGGACGACCTCGTCGTCCCAGCGGGTCGGCAGCCGCGAGGTCAGCACCTGCAGACGGCGGAGTCCGGGCGCGGCGGCGGCCCCGGGTGCGCGGGCTTCGGCACGCGGGGCGGCTTCGACGGCGGTCCGCGGCGCGGGGCCCCGCCGTGCGGAGCGTCCGGTCTGCCACTCCTCGGTCATGTCACGGAAGTTGGCGAGCAGTTCGTGCCCGTACTGGGTGAGGATCGACTCGGGGTGGAACTGCACTCCCCACTGCGGGCGGCTCCGGTGCCGGTGCCCCATCAGGGTGCCGTCGTCCGTCCACGCCACCGCCTCCATGTCGTCCGGCAGGTCTGTGACGACGAGCGAGTGGTAGCGCACCACCTCGAAGGACGCGGGCAGCCCGCGGAACAGGCCGGTGCCCGTGTGCCGCACCGTCGAGGTGCGGCCGTGTCTGGGCTCGGAAGCCCGGGAGACGGTGCCGCCGTGTGTCAGCGCCAGCCCCTGGTGACCGAGGCAGATGCCGAGGGCCGGCAGGTCGCCGTGCTCGATGACCTCCCGGCAGATGCCGAAGTCGGCCGGACGGCCGGGGTGTCCGGGGCCGGGCGACAGGACGACGTTGTCGAACCCGGCGAGCATCGCCGGGTCCCACCGGGGATCGTCGTTCCGGATCACCACGGGCTCGGTTCCGTTGACCCGGGCCAGGTAGTGGTACAGGTTGAAGGTGAAGGAGTCGTAGTTGTCTATCAGCAGAGTCCGCACGGTTGTTCTCTCGCATGGGGGGATGGCGATCGCCCGGGGACGGCGATCGGCTCGGTGGGCCGCCTCGGCGGTGAGGCGGGTCGGGCGCGGTGGGCCCCGGTGGCCGGGGCGGCGGGCCCCGGGGGCCGGGGGTCGGGGGTCGGGGGCCGCGGGCTCAGTGAGCCCCGGTGGCCGGGGACGGCGGGCCCGGTGCGCCGTGCCGCCCCGTCGCGGCGTCGGTGATCTCCAGCAGCGCGTACTCGACGGTCTCCGCGCCTTCCCGCACCGTCCCGCTGCGCAGCTCCCGCAGTCTGCGGTCACACCCCGCGGCCATCGTCTCCAGCGTCTCGAGGTCGCCGCGCTCGCTGAACTGCAGCAGGGCCCGTCCACCGGGCGTCACATAGGACAGGCACTCGGCGAGGTACCGCCGGTGGGCCTGGTACCCGGGGTCGACGTAGGCGCGCTCGTGCACCGAGGCGTAGCGGTAGTCCGGTGGGGCCAGGACGAAGTTCGAATGCCAGTAGACGGTGTCGTGGCGGTCCTCCGGCGCGAGTGCGTCGAACAGGTCGCTGTGCACGGCGCGCACCCGGTCCGCCACGTCGTGGTGTGCCGCGTTCATGGCGGTGTTCCGTACCGCCTGTTCGCTGATGTCGAGGGCGGTGACCCGGTCGCAGCCCGCCAGCGCGGCGGACACGCCGATGACGCCGGTGCCGGAGCCCACTTCGAGGAACGAGCCGCTCCACGGCGCCGGGTCCGGTCCGGCGAGGCCGAGCAGTTCCATGGCCATGCCGGTCGAGGCGGAGAAGGGCGGGGCGAACACCCCTTCCAGGAGGTGCCATTCGGCGCCCGCCAGGGCGAAGGTCCGCGGCCTCTCCCCATGGTGCAAGGAGGCTCTGCTCCTTTCCAGAGAGCGCTCGTAGTTCTTGATCGCCGACATCCCGCCCCTGATTCCCGCTGCACGCCGCGCGTGCACCGCCACCCCGGAAGAAGCCCGTTGCCGCCCCCTCCGGTGATCGTTGCCGAGTCTGCGGACCGGCAGAAGGTGGTGCCGCAACACCGCGTCGCCGTCGGGTGATGTTGCAGCCACACGTCGTAGCGTGAACCCGAGGTAAGCCGCTTGACCTGCTCCGAGAGGCCACATAAGTTCAAGCCGCGCGGCTGTCGGCGGTCTTGGAGGGGGAAGCCAGAGTGAAGGGCGAGGAGCCCATCAGTGTCCCGGCGCTCGCCGTTCTGGAACTGTTGGCACAGGATTCCCCCCCGTCCCGGTTCCACGAAATGCTCCGGAGCGCCCAGCAGCAGTCCCTGCCGCCGGACCAGATGTCCGAGCTCCAGCGGGCGACGCATCTGGCGCTCGACGTCCAGGCATCGGTGAGTCAGGGCCGGCGCCGGGAGACCTTCATGACCGGACTCGTGAACACCGTCCACGACATGACGGTCCCTTCCAGTCCCGACGCCCTTCTGAAGGTCGTCACCAGCCGGGCCCGCAGGCTGCTCGGCTTCGACATGGCCTACATCAGTCTGCGCGACGCCGACGACAACTCCTACGTCCACAGCTCGGACGGCGACACGACGGCGCTCAACGTGGGCCTCGTGGTGCGCAAGAAGCGCGGTCTGAGCGACCTGGTCCTCACCTCGGGCGCACCGTTCTGGAGCACCGACTACCTCAACGACGACCGCATCCCGCACTGGCCCGAGGTGGACGACGTCGTCCGGGCGGAGGGACTCTCCGCGATCATGGCGGTGCCCATCCACCGCGAGAGCGACATCATCGGCGTGCTCTACGGGGCGAACCGGGTGGTGCGGCACTTCACGCCGGATGAGATCAGCGTGATGCGCTCGCTCGCGGACTTCGCCTCGGTCGCCTTAGAGAAGGTCGAACTCCTCGACCGCACCCGGACGCAGATCGCCGAGCTGGAGTCCCTCGGCGCGCGGTCCCGCCTCACCGTGGCCCGCCTGACCGATCTGGGGGACTCCCAGTCCCGGCTCACCTCGATGGTCCTCGACGGAAGCGATCTCCAGCAGCTCACGGGCGCGGCGGCCCGGACCCTGGGCGCGGGGCTTGTGGTGAGCGACGCCTACGGGCAGATCCTGGCCTCGGCGGGCGACGTGGACGGGCTCAGGGAGGCGGTGACGGACCGGGCCGTGCTGGAAGCGCAGGCCGCGGGCGGCCCCATCCTCCTCTCCCCCGGCCGCTGGGCGTCGCCGGTCAGCGCCGGAGCCGAGAACCTGGGCATCGTCGTCCTGCGGTCCGACACCGAGCCCGACGCCGACGCGCGGCGGTTCCTCCGCTTCACCGGGCAGGCCGTGGCCACGCTGCTGGTGATCCAGCGCAGCACGGCGGTCGCGGCCGGTCCGGTCCGTGACGAGTTCTTCGACGAACTCCTCGCCGTGCCGCTGCGGGCGCCGCACCGGCTCGCCTCGCGCGCCCAGCGGCTCCACGTGGACCTGGAGGAGCCGTACGTCATCGTGGTGGTCCGGCCCGAGGGCGGCGAGCACGGCAAGGCCGTCGTATGGGCCTCCTCGTACAGCCACCGGTGCCGGGGGCTCAAGACGGTGCGCGACGGCCGGATCGTGCTGCTGCTGCCGGGCTCCGACGCCTCGGCCGCCGCGCGCGCCGTGTCCGACGAGCTGTCGCCCTCGATGGCCCAGCCGCCCACGGTCGGCGCCGCCGGACCCGCCACCGGACTCTCCTCGGTGTCCAGGCTGCACCTCGAGGCGCAGCGCTCCCTCGACGCCCTGACCGTCCTGGGCGAATCGGGCACCGCGGCGTCCATGGCGGACCTCGGCTTCCTCGGGCTGCTGCTCTCCGACGACCGCGACGTGGACGGGTTCGTGGCCTCGGCCATCGGCCCCCTGCTGGAGCAGGACGCCGAGCGCGGGGCCGACCTGATCGGTACCGTGGAGGCGTACTTCGCCGCCGGTCAGAGCCCCACCCACGCGGCCGAGGCCCTGTACATCCACGCCAACACGGTGGCCCGTCGGATCGAGCGGGTCACCGGCCTGCTCGGTGCCGGCTGGCAGAAGGGCGAGCGCGCGGTGGAGGTGCAGCTCGCGCTGCGGCTCCTGCGGGCACGGGGGGTCCTGCGGCAGCAGCGGGAGGCGGCCCTCGGTGGTACCCGGCCCCGGTCCGCGTCCTCGCGGTGACGGGCCCCCGGCCGCCGGGCGCACCGCAGGTCTCCTGCCAGCAACAGCGGCCAAGTGACGCGAAATCACCGCATACTTGACGAAGTCCTGACCGCACCCTTCTGGTCTTCCACACCTTGGGCGAAGGTCGGGATGAAGTCGTAGGGGGCACTCCGAACCCCTCACTTCCCGTCCAAAGGAGCACTGAGCGAACGGTGACCGCGCCGCTACAACCCACTGAACCGCCCGTCGTGCGGACCTCCTCCCTCCGCCTCCCCACCCACCGTGGGGGAACGCGATGACGGCGGTACGGCTGGCGCAGCTGAACGAGGGCGGTGTTTCCTTCTGGCTCGACGGAATCAGCCGCTTCCTGCTGGGCAGCGACGCCCTCGCCGCCCTGGTGCGCGACTGGCGGGTGTCCGGGGCCACGACGGACCTGGAGTTGCTCCACCACGCGGTGGCCAAGGGCTCCTTCTACACGGAACAACTGCGCGACCTGGCCGGTCACGAGTCCGACGTGGGCCGGGCCGTGTCGGAGCTGGTGGTGCGTGACATCCAGAGCGCCTGCGACGTACTGCTGCCGACCCATCTGTTGCGCCACCGCACCACCGGGCTCGTGTCGGTCGACATGGACCCGCGGCTCGCGCACGGCCGCGAGGAGATCCTGGACTCGGCCCGCGGCCTGTGGCGGAAGGTCGACCGGCCCAATCTGCTGGTGAAGATTCCGGCCACCGACACCGGCCTGTGGGCGATGACCGCCTGCCTGGCCGAGGGCATCGGCGTGCACGCGACCTCGATCTTCTCGGCCGAGCGCTACCAGCAGGTCACCGACGCGCACCTCGCCGGTCTGACGCTGGCCTCGCAGGCGGGCCACCCGCTGTCCCGCATCCACTCCGTGGCGTCCTTCCACGTCAGCCCCGTCGACGGCGCGGTGGACCCGCTGCTCGCCGCCATAGGCACGGACCGGGCCCTGGCCCTGCGGGGCCGGACGGCCCTGGCCCTCGCCCACGCCGTCCTCGCGCGGCACCGGGAGACGTACGCGGGCGAGTCCTGGCAGCCGTGCGCCCAGCAAGGGGCCAGGCGTCAGCAGCTCGTGTGGGCCGCGCTGGCGGCGAGCGACTCGGGCTACCGGGACACCCACTACGCGGACGGCCTGTTCGCCCCGGACACGGTCAGCGCCGTTTCGGAGCAGCTGCTCTGGGCGATCGCCGACCACGGCCGCGTCCAGCAGGACGGGACGAGCGGGGCGCCGGCGCCGTGCGACGAGGATCTGGACGCCCTGGCGGACGTGGGCGTCGCGCTGCCGGACATTCTGAGCGGACTCGAAGAGGCCTTTCACAAACGGTCGATCGCCTGGTGGGAGCGCCTCCTGGACGTGGTCGCCACCGCGCTGGAGCAGCCCCGCACCGCGGGGCTCTGACGAGACCGGCACCTCCCCGGGTGCCGCACCCCCTCGGCCCGGCCCCGGCCGGGCCGGGGCCGGGGCCGCCGGGCGCACCGAGCCCCCCACGAAGCCGGACCGGGCCGAGCCGCCGCGCCGCCGCCCAGGCAGGACGTCTCCCCCTCGGATCCCCCTCGAATCCCTCTCGGATCCGCCCGGTCGATCCCCCGGCCGATCCCCGGAAGATGTCCACGAACAGGGGCAAACCCTTACGCGCACCGTCGCCCATGAACTCGACGGCACTTCCCAGCCGTTAGATCCTTCAGAGGTCCGCTCCGGTTGACGACGCCTCAGATCGATGTGAGAGATTGTCACTCCTCTCGTGAAGACCTGATTAACGGATCGGTGACGAGCGGGGCGACGGACGGCGGATGCAGGATCGAAAGGCCATGTCAACCCGCTCTCATGACAGCTGGGTTGGGCGTATGCGGAGCCGTGACGGGCGTCCGGGAAGCTGAAGATCCGGTGATAACATCCCGGCATCTGTGATCTTGTTCCGTTTGACGCAGATGCTGATTTGCTATCGGCGGCACGCTCCCCGCGTCACAGCAGGTGAACCGTGCCGACCAGCTGTGTTGCGGGCCCTCGTGAGGTGTATCTGCAGCCGTCCGCATCCCATGCGCCGGGAAGGTTTCCATGAATCGAGACGCACTTGTGTGGTGCCTGGTTGCGGTGGCGGCGATAGCCGTTGTCGCGGTCGTGGCACTCGTCGCCCGCACCAGAGCGCTGGGGGCGAAGAAGCAGCAGACCGAGGCCGAACTGAGGCACCAGCTCCTCGCGACGGACAGCCAACTGCAGGCGTCGCGCGCCGAGCTGCAGCGGTTCTGGTACGAGCAGGACGCCACGCTCCGCCAAGCCAAGGAAGCGGCGGAGGAGAACACCAAGGCCGTCCTCAAGGCCGCCGCCAGCTTCCTGCAGAGCCTCGCGGCCGAGCAGACGACGCTGCTGGACGGCATCCAGCGCAAGTACGGCGGGCACACCGTGCTCAGCGACCTGCTGGACGTCAACCACGCCAACGCCCAGATGGCGCGCAAGGCTCAGGGCATCGCCGTCATGTGCGGTGCGCCGCTCGGCCGCCGCAACAGGCCCGCCAGCGTCTACGACGTGGTGCGCAGCGCCCAGGGACAGATCCGCAACTTCCACCGCGTCGCCATCATGCAGCAGACCGGTCTCGCGCTGAAGGCGTCCGCCGTCGCGCCCGTCGCCCTCGCCGTGGCGGAGCTGCTCGACAACGCCGCCAGCTTCTCGCAGCACGACGCGCCGATCGAAGTGACGTTCCAGCGCATCCAGAACAACCTGTGCATCGTCATCGACGACGCCGGTGTCAGCATGAACGACGAGGACCGGCAGCGGGCGACCGCACTGCTCTCCGGAGAAGTCGCCCCCCAACTGTCGCAGCTCGGGACGCAGCCGAAGTTCGGCTTCCCGGTCGTCGGCCTGATCGCGCGTCAGCACGGCTTCAGGGTGGACGTCACCGGAGTCTCCCGGTACGGCGGCGTCAGGGCCGTCGTCCTCTTGCCCGAGGAGCTGTGGACCATGGAGGAGATACCGTCCGCCCAGGAGGCTCCCGTCAGCGAGATCCGGCGCGCCCCCGAGAGCCGGCCCGAGAGCCGGCCCCAGAGCGCGACCTCGCGCACGATGCACGGTCTGCCCAAGCGGGGCGAACGCCAAGCGCCCATCGCGAGCGTCCCGGATCCCGGCACCGCCTCGCCGGCGCCGCGGACACCGGGGGAGACGGGCCGCGCCTCCGGGCGCAGCCTGGGCGCCTTCCAGCGCGGCACGCTCTCCGGCCGCGACCTTGACGCCATCTCGTTCGAAGGGCCCGAAGAGGCATGACCGCAGACCTGTCGTGGATGCTCGAGGACATCGTGCACAACGTGCCCCGTGCACGGCACGCCGTCCTGCTGTCCGCTGACGGCCTTCCCCGCGGCGCTACGGAAGGCCTGGCCGAGAAGGATGTACGCACCATTTCCGCCGCCATGGCCGGGATGCAGTCGCTCAGCCGGGCGACGGCCCACTTCGCCGGGCCGGAGGAGGACCGGCAGTGGAACCAGACCATCATCGAGTTCTCCCACGGCTGGAGCTTCCTGATCGGGGCCGGGCAGGGCTCCTACCTCGCCGCCGCGGCCGCGCCCGACGTGGACATGCAGCAGATCTCCTTCCGCATGCACCGCCTCGTCGCCCGGCTGGGCAAGAACCTCACCTCGCCGCCGAGGGTGAGCGCGGAGGAGGCCGGAGGCGCGCGGGGCGGCGCCCCGCGGCAGCAGGGCTACGGTGACGCGGGATTCGTCCTCGGCGAGCTCGACCAGGTGGTGTCCGAGGTCAAGGGCGCCCGCCACGCGGTGCTGCTGGGATCGGACGGCCTGCCCCGCGGGGCGACCAACGGGATGAGCCGCGACCTCGCGGACACGATCTCCGCGGCCATGACGGGCATCCACGCCTACAGCCGGGTCACCTCCCAGTTCGCGGGGGTCCACGAGGACGCGCTGTGGCGTCAGACGGTCATCGAGTTCCAGCACGGCTGGATCTTCCTGATGGCGGCCGGTCCCGACGCCTTGCTGGCCGCGGCCGCCGAACACGACTGCGACATCGAAGAGTTCACCACGCGTCTGCACGAGGTGGTTCCCAGACTGACCGCGGCGGCGACACCGGGGAAGGGGACAGGCCATGCCTGACGGGCCCGAGCAGGACGAAGAGCTGGAACTGACGTCGCCGTTAGTCCCCCTCTTCGTGATCACGAACGGACGGGCGCTGCCCCCGGACCACGAGTACGAGCACACGACGCTCGTGACGGCGGCCGTGGCGGCGGAGCACGGACAGGTCGCGGCGCGCACGCTGTCCCCGGAGGCGGGACAGGTCATGGACCTGGTCGCGAACGGGTTCCTGTCGGTGGCCGAGGTAGCGGGGCACACGCACCTGCCCCTGGGCATCGTCCGCATCCTGCTGGCGCAGTTGGAGGAGGACAGTCTCATCCTCGCGAGGAGCCCGATACCGCGCGCCGAACGTGTCGACAGAGAACTGGTCAGCGCCGTGCTCGAGGGCCTGAAGAATCGATTCGGAGCGTAACGCGTGTACCTGGATCCAGATGTCTCCCACGCGGTGAAGATCCTCGTAGTGGGGCATTTCGGGGTCGGCAAGACCACCTGTATCGGCAGCCTCTCCGAGATCGAGCCCCTGCGGACCGAGGAGGAGATCACCGAGGCCAGCCTGGGCTTCGATGACCTGTCGGGCACGCCCGACAAGAAGACCACCACGGTCGCCATGGACTTCGGCCGGCTCACCCTGAGCGACACCCTGGTGCTCTACCTCTTCGGAACGCCCGGCCAGGAGCGCTTCAAGGAGATGTGGGAGGAACTCTCCCGGGGCGCTCTGGGCGCGCTGGTCCTGGTCGACCCGGAGCGACTGCACGAGTCCTTCCCCGTCCTGGACCTCGTCGAACGTTTCGGCCTGACGTACGCCATCGCCGTGAACCACTTCGAGGGCACCACGGACTACCCGCTCGAAGAGGTCCGCGAGGCCCTGAACCTCACCGCCGAGACCCCGGTCGTGGAGTGCGACGTACGGGACGAGAACTCCTCGGCGCGGGCCCTCATCACCCTCGTGAAACACCTCATGTCCCAACTCGGCTAGGAGCGCAGGAATGCAACAGCCTCGTGAATCGCAGGCGATACCCCCCGGCTGCCCCGCGCACGGGAACGTCCAGATGTACGGTCCCTCGTTCGGAGCCGACCCCGACAGCCACTACGCACAGCTGCGCCCCTTCGGCCACAGCGCGCCCGTGGACATCGCCCCCGACGTCCAGGCCGAGCTCGTCACCAGCTACGACGCCGCCCTGTACGTCCTGCAGAACCCGGCTTCCTTCGTGCGCGACTCCCGCCGCTGGAACGCCCTCAACGAAGGGCGCGTCCCGGCCGACAGCCCGGCACTGCCCATGATGGGCTACCGCCCCAACGCGCTCTTCAGTGACGGTGCGGCGCACGCCCGTCTGCGCCGCGCCGTCACCGACAGTCTCGCCACGGTCAACGAGCACCAGCTCATCCGGCAGACGCAGCAGTCGGCCAACTATCTGATCAGCCAGTTCAGCACCGACATCCGCGGCCAGGCGGAGCTGATGGCCGAGTACGCCCAGCCGCTGCCGCTCCTGGTCTTCAGCGAGCTCTTCGGCTGCCCGCCCGAGATCGGCGACCGCGTGATCGCCGGCATCAGCGGCATCTTCGAGGGAACGCCCGGGGCCGACGAGGTGCTCGGCGGGGCGCTCACCGAGCTGATCGCCCTCAAGCGGCGCCGCCCGACGGCCGACCTGACGACGCGCCTGATGGAGCACCCGGCCCAGCTGAGCGACGAGGAGGTGCTGCACCAGCTGGTCACCCTGCTCTCCGGCGGCACCGCCCCGCTGGCCGCGGCCATCGGCACCAGCAGCGCCCTGTACCTCGGAGAGGACTGGCAGGTCGGCCTCCCGGTCGAGGACGCGGTCTCCCAGACCCTCTGGAACTACGCGCCGATCGCCAACTACGCCGCCCACTACCCGACGCACGACGTCGAGCTCGGCGGCCGGCTGATCCGGGCCAACGACCCGGTCCTCATCTCGTTCGCGGCGGCCAACACCGACCCGAAGCTGACCGAACACCGCGAGCAGCTCAGCGCCAAGGCGCACCTGGCGTTCGGAGCGGGCCCGCACGCCTGCCCCGCCAAGGACCCGGCCTTCATGATCGCCGTGACGGCCGTCGAGGCCCTGCTCAACCAGCTTCTCGACGTCGAGCTGCGCGTCCCGTTCAAGTCGCTCACCTGGGCGCCGAGCCCGTGGAGCCGCACGCTGGTCACCCTCCCGATCCGCTTCACCCCGCGGGCCGTTCCCCAGGCGGCCGGGTCGGCCGGGTCCGCCGGATCCGCCGCATCGGCGGGGCCTGCCGGGTCCGCCGGGTCGCACCCGGGCCAGATGCCCCAGCAGCAGATGGCCGCCTCCACGCCCTCCGGCGCGGGAACCTCGCACACGAGCGCCGGTGGCGCGTCGCAGCCCAAGGGCGGTCTGTTCAGCCGCTTCCTGGCGTGGACCAGGGGCGAGTGAGGCAAGTGTGATTCTCGTAACCTCCTGAGTACTCAGTGGTAGTGGATGCCCTAACGATCACGTGGGTATGCATGGCGGCTGGTCCTCAGAAAGGAGCCGCCATCATGGGGGTTGCCACAACTCCGTCGTACGACCGCCGGGCGTCCGCCTCCCTCTTCTCCCGTCTGCGGACGGCCAGAGGGCAGGCCGACCCCTTCCCGATATACGCGGAACTCCTCTCGCGGGGCGACGTCGTGCCCGCCCCCTGGGGCGGCTTCGCCGTGACGGGCTTCGCCGCCTGCGACCAGGTCCTGCGCAGCCGACAATGGCTGGAGCCCGACAGACAATGGCGGGAGCGCCAGGGGCCCGGGACACGCTGGAACGCGCCCTCCTCCCGCGAGATGAGCAACACCCTCGCCGCGCTCAACACCCCGGACCACACCAGGGTGCGGCGGGCGGCGGGCACGTTCGACCGGTCCACCGTGGAGCACATCGGCCGCAACGTGAGCCGGACCGCGGATCGGCTGCTCGACGCCTTCACGGAGCGAATACGCACCGGCGAGGCGGACTTCTCGGAGCTGGTCTGCGAGGAGCTGCCGGTAGCCACCATAGGTGACTGGCTGGAACTGCCGCAGGCCGACTGGCCGAGGCTCCGGCACTTGACGCACGACCAGGTCTTCACGCAGGAGCTGCTGCCGTCGGCCAGCCAGCTGGCCCTGTCCGACGCGGCCACGGCGGAGCTGCGGACCTACTTCATGGACCTGGTGCGCGAGCGGCGCTCCCGCCCCGGTGACGACCCCATCACCCGGTGGATCCGGACGTGGGACGCGATCGAGCCCGACCGGGACAAGGCCGACGAGGCCGTCTACTTCCTGGTGCTCTTCGTCCTGCTGGCCGCCCTGGAGACCACCGCGACCCTCCTCTCGACGATGACGCTCCGGCTCGTCGAGAGCCCGGAACGCTGGGACATGATCGCCGACAACCCCGACCTGGTCCCCGGGTTCGTGGAGGAGACGCTCCGCTACGACCCGCCCACCCACGTGATCAGCCGGGTCGCCTCGCAGGACTCCCTGCTGGGAGGCATCGAGATCCGCCGCGACGAGATGGTCCACCTCATGATCGGAGCGGCGCACCGGGACCCGGCCAGACACGGCGACCCGGACCGGTTCGACCCCGCGCGCCCGGCCGACCACCTCGCGTTCAGCGGGGGCATCCACTACTGCCTCGGCGCGCCGCTGGCCCGCCTCGAAGCCCAGACCCTTCTCCGCCAACTGATCCGGCGCCTTCCCCGCCTCACCCTCGTACGCCCCCCGTCGATGGCGCCCCGCGTGGCGTTCCGGCGCCTGCTGAACCTGGACGTAGCACTCGCATGACCGAACCGGCCCCCGTCCCCACCCCCACCCCCGTCCCCGCGTACGCCCCCACGTACGTCCCCGCGTACGCCCGGACCGCTCCCAAGGCGATACGCGCCGAGCAGGACGGCCCCGTCCTGCACGTCCGCCTCAACCCCTGGGGGCAGGAGGACACGTTGGACGCCGCGGTCCTCGACGACCTCCTCGCCCTGCTCGACGACCTCCACGAGAGACCCGACGTCCGGATCCTGACGCTCTCGTCACTGGGTACGGACTTCTGCCTCGGCGCCGACCGCAACGAGTACCAGGAGGCCCTGGCCGCCGATCCGTCCGGCATCGGCCTGCGGCGCATCGCCGACAAGGCGCACCGCCTGTGCCAGGCCCTGGAGAACACGCACGCGGTCACCATCGCCCGGTTGCACGGGCGGGTCATCGGCGCCGGTCTGGCCCTCGCCTCCTTCTGTGATCTGCGCGCCGGCGCCGACACCAGCCGCTTTCGCATGCCGGAGGTCGGCCTGGGGCTGCCCCCGGCGTGGGGAGGCGCGATGGGACGCCTGGTCTCCGAGGCCGGCACCTCCAGGATCCGCGAGCTCATGCTCACCTGCGACGTCTTCGACGCCGACACGGCGCAGCGCATCGGTCTCCTCCACCGGACCGCCCCGCTCGACCAGTTGGACAAGGTGATCGAGTCCTGGACCAGGCCCCTCGTCCGGCGCTCGCCCGAGGCACTCGTCCTGACCAAGAGGATGATGGCCGGCTACGCGCGGGCCGACAGGACGGCCGACGTCTCCCTGCTCGACTCCCACCTCCTGGCAGCCACCCTCCACCAGAGCGCGACGGGGAGGAACACCCCGTGACGTCACGCTCTGCTATGACCGGGGGACCGTGAGGCGGGCGGTTTGGCGGGTGGGGGGAATCTCAATACGATCCGGCGATGATCACTAGAAGATGGGTGGCCGCCGGCGCGTGCGGTGTGCTTGTCACCCTGGCCGCCGGGTTGTTCCCGGCAAGCGCCGCCGCCGGTGAGCCGGTGGCGAAGGAAGCTCCCAAGGTCGAGCTGGTCCTGGACGTGAGCGGCTCGATGCGCGCCCAGGACATCGACGGGCAGTCTCGGATGTCCGCCGCGAAACAGGCGTTCAACGAGGTGCTGGACGCCGTGCCCGACGATGTCCTGCTCGGCATACGGACCCTCGGCGCCAACTACCCCGGCGACGACAAGAACCAGGGCTGCAAGGACACCAGACAGCTGTATCCGGTCGGGCCGTTGAACCGGACCGAGGCCAAGACCGCGGTGGCGACCCTCGCCCCCACCGGGTGGACTCCCATCGGGCCGGCCCTGCTCGGGGCCGCCGACGACCTCAAGGGCGGTGACGCCACCCGCCGGATCGTGCTCATCACCGACGGCGAGGACACCTGCGCCCCGCTCGACCCGTGCGAAGTGGCGCGGGACATCGCGGCCAAGGGGATCCACCTGGTCATCGACACGCTCGGGCTGGTGCCCGACGCGAAGACCCGCAACCAGCTGATCTGCATCGCCGAGGCCACGGGCGGTACGTACACCTCGGTGCAGCACACCGCCGAACTGTCCGGTAGGGTCAAGCAGTTGGTCGACCGGGCGGCCACGCCCGTGGTCAATCCGGTGGCCACCGAAGGCGCCAAGCAGTGCCAGGGCGCCCCGGAGCTGAAGCCGGGCCTCTACACCGACCGCGAGAGCTTCGGGGAGCACCGCTGGTACCGGGTGGCCGTCAAGCCCGGCCAGGAACTGCGCGCCTCGGTGAGCATCGGGGCCGACCGGGCCGTCAACCTCGACTACGGGGTCCTGCTGCGCGCCACGACGGCGAGCGGGCGGGAGATCGTACGCGGCCAGGAGGCGGGTGACGGTCGCACCGACCTGATCTCCTCCGGGCTGCGCTACCCCAAGGCGCGCGACGGGGACGAGGACCAGCCGGCGGAGACCGTGTGTCTCCAGGTCAGCAACTCCTTCTCGGCTCCCGCCTCGGTCAAGACGACCCCCGGCATGCCGATCGAGCTGACCGTCGACGTGGTGGACGGTCCGGACGGGGCGAGCGACGTGGCCGCCTTCGGTCTCGGGCGCGGCTGGTGGCTGCTCGGTGTGCTCGTGCTCACCGGCTTCCTCGCCGGCCTGGTGTGGGGCTGGATCACCCGCTGGCGCATCGCGGTCTGGAGGACCAACTGATGGGTGTTGTGGCAATGAGACGTGGACGCGGGCGCGGGTGGCGCCTGACGGGCGCCGGGCTGCTGGTGGGCGGTGCGCTGCTCGGTGTCGCGGCCTCGCCCTCGCCGAACCCGAGCGGCAGCCCGAGCGGCAGCCCGGCGGCGCCGACCGAGGCCGGCACGGCATTCCGTACCGCCACACCGGTCCGGCTGGGCCAGGAGGCCACCGCCGACGCCTCCACCGGTGACTACCTGTACTGGGTGCTCCCCCTGGACACCGGGCAGCGCGCCACCGTCGAGGCCTCGGTCACCCTGCCCGCCGCGGCCGGCCGGCACGCCTCCTCCACCTGGCAGCTCGACGTCTACGACGGTCTGCGCCGCCGCCAGCCCTGCATGTACGGCCGGCAGACCGGTACGGCGGCCAAGGACGCCGCCACCGTCGAACTGTCCTGCACCCTGCGCCCGGTCCGCTCCGGCGGCGACCAGTGGGGCAACGACCCGCTGCCGGGTGCCTATTACGTCCGGCTCACGGTCACCGACCTCGCACCGGAGGACCTCGGCCAGCCGGTACGGACGCGGCTGCGGGCGGCGGCGAAGGAGGCCGGCGGCGCGTACGCGGCCGGCAACGCCCTCGCCACGCCGCTCGTGCCCGGTTCCGGCACGGCGTCCGGCATCGAGCCGGCCGACGGCTGGTCCGGTGGCTGGTGGTCCGACCGCTGGCTCTGGACGGCGGCCGGCGGGGTGCTCGCCGCCATCGCGGGGATCGGCGGCCACCGCCTGACCCGGGGCGCGGGACGCCCGCGAGGGGTGCCGCCCACCGCCTGACCCCGGCGGCACACGCACGCACGCGCACGCATCCGCACACGCACCCCGCCCGCGGTTCCCGGAGGCCGGGGTGCGGGATTCCCGGGTGCCGGGCCGACCAGCCCCGCACCCGGGCGTCCGTGCAGGCACCACTGACCGGAGCCGTTCCCTCCACCGGGCTCCGCCGGGATGATGCCCCCAGATGTCGATCCGGGGGGGGCGGACAGCATGGACGGCGACGCGGCACGGGGAAACCAGTACGACGACGAGTCCGAGGACTACGTCGGCTACTGGGAGGGGCGCGACTACGAACACGCGGCGGAGATCGCCGCCGTGAAGCGGCTGATCGGGCGTGGCGGCGCCCGGTACGGACTCATCTGCGAAGTGGGCGGCGGATTCGGCCGGCTGAGCCCGGTCCTCAGGGAGTACGCGGACCGGGTCATGATGTTCGACCCGAGTTCCAAGCACGTCGGCATCGCGCACCGGCTCTTCGCCGGCCATCCCGGCGTCACGGCGCACCTCATGCGCCCCGGGGACATCCCGCTGGAGGACGGGTCGGCCGACCTCGTCTCCATGATCCGCGTCATGCACCACCTGCCCGACCCCGGACCCACGCTGCGGGAGATAGCGCGCGTGGTGAAGCCCGGCGGCCGGGCCCTGATCGAGGTGGCCAACTCCGCTCACATGCTGAACAAGCTGCGCTACGCCAAGCGGCTGCGCGGCATCCCGCGCCGGCCAGTGGACATCCGCTCCGCGGCGAAGGCGGCCGAAGGCGGCATCCCGTTCGTGAACCACCATCCGGACACCGTCGTGGGGCAGTTCGCGGAGGCCGGCCTGCGGGTCGAGGAGAAGCTGTCCGTGTCCAACATGCGCAGCGGCCGGCTGAAGCGGCGACTGGGCGAGGACCGCCTGCTGGCCGTCGAGCAGCGGATCCAGAGCCCGCTGGCCGCGGTCAACTTCGGGCCCAGCCTCTTCTTCCTGCTGCGCAGGGACGGCGCGGATCCCGGAGCCGGATAGGACTCACCCGGCGGGGGTCGCGGGCGGGGTCCTGAAGGTGACGGAGCCCGTCTGCGAGGCCAGCAGGGCCCGCCACGCCTCGGGGAGGCGGGCGGGGTCGGCGAAGGACACCTCCGTGAACTCGGCGGACTCGGCGAAGTCGACGCGGTCGAAGGTCGCCCCGTCCGCGAAGACGGTGGCCGTGAACACGGCCGGGGAGTCGAAGGTCGCGTCGTCGAAGGAGGCCCGGTCCTCGAAGCGGGCCCCGTCGAAGAGCAGGGCGTCTCCCCACACGGTGGACGCGAACGAGGCCGGCCCGAGGAAGGCGGTCCCGCTCCACGTGCTCCGGCCGTGGAACACGGTGCTCGCGAAGTTCGCCGCCCCCCGGACCCGCATCCGGCTCATGAGCGTCCGCTGCCACAGCTCGGCCCAGGCCATGTCGAGGTCGCGGGCGAACAGGGTGTCCCGGAACCCCGCGGTGCCGCCGAAGTCCACCCTGCTGAAGCACACTCCGCGGTCGAAGGTGCTCCCGTCGAAGGCGCAGCCGTGCCGGAACACGGTCCGGCCGAAGGAGGCCGTGCCCTTGAAACGGGAGGTCTCGAAGCGCGCCGGGGTGTCGAAGACGGCCCGGTCGAAGGAGACGCGGCCCTCGAACTCGGCCCCCACCGTGCTCCATTCGTCGGTGAAGCGCGCGCGGTCGAACACCGCGGCCCCCATCCGGACGTGCTCGGTCAGCGGGTCGCGCAGTTTGCCCAGCACGCGGGCGAGGAGACGGTTCGCGAAGGTGGTGCCGCGCAGGTCCACGTCCGAGCCGGGACTGAGCCCCCGCACGTACTCGTTCTGTTCGGCCGTGCTCACGTGCGCCAGGCAGCCGTGTCGGCCCGGCAGCCGGATCCCGATGCATCCGGCCGGATCGGCGGCCGTGGCCCCGTAGCCGCACTGCGCCCAGTCGACGGCCGGCTCGTCGTTGCGCAACTCGGCGTCCACCAGCGCCCGCGCCACCTCGACGGGGCCGTCGAGGCAGATCCAGCCCGACGGTCCGAACCCCGGCTCCGGTGCCGGAGCGGACTGCGGACCCGGTTCCCCGTCCGGCTCGTACGCCGGCTCGGGCTCCCGCTCCGGCTCCAGCGGCTCCACGGCCAGGTGTCCCAGCCCGCCGATTCCGCGCAGGGACTCGCCCTGCACCGTGAGGACGGCGCCCAGCGCGTCCGGCCGCCTGAGCCGCTCCGCGACCGCGCCGTGACGGGCCAGCCGCCGGGCCTCGTCCACCGCCGGCCCGCGCACCGCCCGGTCCCCGACCGTGAACTCCCCCCGGGCCAGGGCCACCGCGAGACCGAAGTCCCAGTCGCCGGATCCGCCGCGCAACCGCGCCAGTACCCCGGGGAGTTCGGCCAGGAGCCGTCCGGCCTTGCCCAGGGCGCCCGGCGCCGACACCGTGACGAGCAGGACGGCGCCGTCGTCCGTGGAGGACGCCGCCCCGGGCACCCCGATGTCCGTCGTCGCCCCCGCGACGAGCACGGCGAGCTCGGGCAGCAGGGTCCGGCCGATCGGCCCCACGGCGATCTCGGGCCGGATCGCCAGACAGACGCCGGAGTCCTCGGCCCGCGCGCGCACGTGGTCCGTCATCACCTCGCGGAATCCCGGCTGTTCGATCAGTGCCTGCCCGGACAGGAACACGATCCGGTCGGGCATGACGGTGTGCACGATGCCCGCCAGCCGCCCCTCGCGCGAGACCGGAGCGCCCACGTAGTGGGTCCAGGCCTCCGTCTCGGCGGAGAGCCGGACGAGCTCGCCGTTGCGCTCGCCCTCGTACGGGAGGACCTCGCCGGTCAGCGCGATCCGCTCGCCCTCGTCGGTCGAGCCGTCCACCCGCAGCCGGACGCGCTTCCCCGTGGCCTCGGCCCACTGCGCCGGCAGCCACGGGCCCGGATCCACCAGGTCCTCGTCGGCCAGCAGCAGGAACACCGTGGGCACGGCCTCGTCCCACCACACGGAACGGCAGGCCACTTCGCGGTATCCGGACCGGACCCAGCCGACGGCGTTGCGCCCCCTCCCCTCCCCGACCGTGAGGACCATCCGGGGCGACAGCAGCACGCCGACCGCCTGCGGTTCGCGCATCGGCTCGAAGCGGACCCGCACCACCTGCTCGCCGAGCCCCGGGTCCGGGCGCCCGGCCGCCGCGAACGGCATGGCCCCGTCGGCCACTTCGCGGCGGCCCTCCGTGCCGTCCGCGACCCGGATCGCCGTGAAGTCCCGTCCGGTGCCGCGGTGCCGGGCCATGTACTCCCAGACCCGGCGGCGCACCAGCTCCCGTACGGCGGCCACGTCCCCGCGCAGCTGCGAGCCGAGCAGCGCCTCCCGTACGCCCGGCAGGAAGTGGAACTCCGCCTGGTCCGACAGCTGTTCGGCGCCCCAGGGCGCGAACAGCCCGCCGAGCGCCACCTCCGCGAGGTGGCTGTGCTCGGAGTCCCGCAGCAGGGAGCGGCGCACGAGGGTCATCACGGGCAGCGTGAGGGGTACGGCGGCCAGGTGCGCGGCGAGGCGCTGGGCGGTCGGGGAGGCGTTCGCTCGGAAGCGTTCCACCGCGTCGAGGGGGTCCGGGAAGGGGCCCTGCGGACCGGGGATCTCGTACGGCGCCCCGTACGCCGTCCCGTGCGCGGGCTCCGCGTCCAGCCGCAGGCAGGCCAGGCGCCGCCAGCGGCCGTCGCCCGACACCACGCGCACCAGCCGGGCCAGGCTGCCCGAGGCGATGCCGACCACCGGGATCACGGCTCCGCCGCCGCGGGCCCGCCGGACCATCGGGACCCGCTGCCAGGACCGGGTGGCCGCCGCGGGCCGCTCCGCGCGGACGGCGAAGGGGACCGGTCGGACGGCGCCGCGCGACCAGAGCCGCTCGGGCAGGACGTTGAGCACGGCCACGGCGTTGTGCGCCGACCACTGCCGGAGCACGCCGCGCAGGGGCGCTTCGCGCCAGCCGCCCGCCACCGTGTCGGAGAGGACGAGGATCAGCCGGCGGCCCGCCGGGTCGGCCAGCTCCAGGGGGTTGCGGGGCGGGGTGCCGCGGCCGCGCGTGACCATGGGGGTGCCCCCGGGGCCGGTGCCCGTGAGCTGCCAGGTCCGCACGTCGCGGAAGACCCCGCTGCGGACCAGGACCCCGCGGACCTCCTCCACCAGGTCGGACCAGAGCAGCATCGAGTGGTGCCCGTCGACGACCAGGGCCACGTCCAGCCAGCGGCTCTCGGCGGGCCGCAGCACGGGGGTCAGCACCATCCGCTCGATGCTGCGTTCCACGGTGAGCTGCTCGTCCAGCTCCTCCCCCGGGCCGCCGATGTTGCGGCGGCCGACGGGGCGCAGGGAGCGCATCAGGGCGAGCGGGTCGTCGAGGGAGGCGGCGCGCGGCAGGCGCAGGGGCGTACCCCGGCGCCGCGGCGGTGCGGGGGCGGCGCCCCCGGCCTTGCCCTCCGGGTCCGCGGGGCCGGAGGCCGGGTCCGCCGGCCCGGTGGACCCGGGTCCCGGCGCCGGGAAGAACTCGACGCCGGACTCCCCCGGTTCGCGGGCGATGCCGGGCGTCTCCGGCGCGGCCCCCGCCGGTTCGGGGCCGAGGGGCGGTTCCGGCACCCGTGGTGGCGGGTCGGCGGCCGCCGGGCGGTCCGCCATCGCGTCCACGCGGGTCGCGAGCCACAGGATGTCGGCGATCTCCTCCGCCCCCACCCCGGTGCGCGGGCCGCCCTCCTCGGCGCCTTCGGCGAAGGCCGCGAGGAGCTTGTCGATCACGTCGAGGGCCCGGTGAGGTGGTGCATGACGGTGGCGAGGAAGCGGTCCCGGTCGTCGGGGGCCGACCACGCTCCGACCAGGCGGAGCTGGATGGCGTTGAGGAGCTGGTCGGTGGCGAGGTCCCCGTCGTCGGCGCGGTCGAGGAAGCTCTTGACCAGCTCGCGGTATTCCTCGTCGCCCTGTTCGATGTCCACGCCGAGCCGGCCGCGCACGATGCGGGCGAGTTTGTCGAGCCCGGGCGGCTCCATGTGGAGGCGGACGCAGCGGCGCAGGAAGGCGGGCGGGAAATCGCGTTCGCCGTTGCTGGTGAGGACCACGATGGGGAAGTGCCGGCACTGGACGCGGCCCTGGGTGATCCGGACGGCGGCGTCCGGGTCGTCGTCGGTGCCGATGGCCACGGTCGGCTCCTCCTTCGCGAGCCGGGCGAGTTCGGGGATGTCGAAGCCGCCGTCCTCGAAGACGGTGAGGAGGTCGCCGGGCAGGTCGATGTCGCTCTTGTCGATCTCGTCGACGAGCAGGACCCGCGGGCGGTCCTGGGGCAGGAGGGCCGTGCCGAGCGGCCCGAGGCGCAGGTAGCGGGCGATGGACGGGCCGCCGGGGGCGTTGCCCGGGCCGTGTGCGCCGGCGGGGGCCGGGAGCCCCTGGGGCCCCGCCCCGGGGGGCACGGAGCCCGCGGTGCGCAGCTGTTCGAGGCCCGCCTCCTGGAGCCGGCCGATCGCGTCGTACAGGTACAGGCCGTCGCGCAGGACGGTCCGGCTGGTGATCGGCCAGTGCAGTACGGGGCCCAGGCCCAGGTCGGCGGCGATGCTGGAGGCGAGCGTCGATTTCCCGACGCCCGGCTTGCCCGTGATGAGGAGCGGCCTGCGCAGGTGCAGGGCCGTGTTGACCACGTCCTTCTCCGCGTCGTCGGGTACGTAGCCCTCGCCCCGCCGCCAGGTGCGCTCCCAGGCCGGTCCCTCGCAGCCGGGGGGTGCGTACCCCGGGTCCGGGATGCCGGTGAAATCGCGCCAGGGCGGTGGCGGTCCGGCCTCCAGCCTGGTCCGGCGCTCGGCGGCCTCGCCGGTCCCGTGGTACAGCCACCAGTCCTTCGCCACTGCCTCTGCCTCCATCGTCGAATAGCGCGGTCGGTCGTCGCGGTCGGTCGCCGGGCCCCCGTCGGGACCGGCGTCGGGGTGGGGATCGGGGCCGGTGTCCGGGCCGGGAACCGGGGCCGGCGTCCGCAGGGGCATCGGCATTCGATTCAAGCCAGGGACCGGAGGGTGAGCGTGTCGTCGGGATCGTCCCACAAGAGAACCAACCGGTCTTCCCCCGGCGCTCGTTGATCCTCGCCGGGCGGGGCGCCCGCGGCCGCCAGGGCGGCCGCCCGGCGCACCTCCCGCACGCGCGCCGGCAGCGCGAGCACGTCGAGCGCGCCGGGGTCGGGGCGGCCGTCCTCGCCGGCCGGCGCGAGCAGCGCGAGGAGGTCGGGAGGCGTGTCCGGGCCCCGGCCGGGGGGGCCCCCCGGGGGGCCGGGCGGCCGGCCCGCGGGGGCCCGGCGCGGGCGGGGCGCGGCCGGGCCGCGGCGCCCGCCGCCGCGCGCGCGGGCCGAGCCGGCCGGCCTGCGCGCCCGGAGCCGCCGCGTCCTCGCGGCGGCCACCCGCGCGCCGCCACACCGCCACGGGAACCCCTCCCTCCAGCACCGCTTCCACCACCGCTCCCGTCCGCGCCCCGGCCGGCGTGTGCGCCAGTACGCAGGCGGGCGCCGGCCCCGCCCCCAGCTCCATGCCGAGCCCGTCGTCCACGTCGGCGTCGGTCACCACCCGGACGGCGTCGGCGTGCCGTCCGCCCTGGGACCACAGCCAGCGCCACTTGTCCCGCCACTCCGCGGCGGTGTCCTCGCGCTCCTGCGGGCAGCGCACCACCACCTGGTAGACCAGCCCCAGGGCCCGGGTCCGCCCGCCCGGGCCGCGCGGGACCGGCCACTGGTCGAAGTCCAGGTCGAGCAGTTCGTACGGCACGTGGAACTCGATCAGCTCCACCGCGCCCGAGGGCCGGCCCGCCTCGGCGTGCCCGGAAGGATCTCCCGTCGCCCGGCCCACGCTGCCCAGCTGGCGTACGAGTTCGGCCCGTATCGCGTCCAGCCGGACCGGCTCGCCCTCCGACTCCCAGATGTGCTCGGTCGAGTCCCGGCGCAGCCACATCCGGGCCAGGAAGCCGTCCTCACCGCCCGGCGGGGACTCGAGCCGCACGTGCAGGGCCGTCCTGCGCGGCGTCGGGGGCGGCGGCCGCAGCGGGGGCAGGGCGAGGCGCTCCCGGGTGTCGCGCACCCAGTCGCGCAGCCGGGCGGCCCAGCGCGCGTCGGCCGCCGCGGCCCGCTCGCCGAGGAACCGTACGAAGGGCACCGCGAGCGGCATCCCGCCCGGACCGCCGTGGCGCTCGTCGAGGTCCTGGACCACTTCGAGCAGGCTGTCGCCCGGCAGGCCGCCCTGGAGGGGAGGCGCGCAGCCGGTGGTCCGGAACGCCCACGCGTAGGCCTCGTAGGCACAGCGCGGCAGCTCACGGCCCTCGAAGAGGTCGCCGAGCCCGTCCCAGGCGGCCTGGTCGAGACGGGCCGCCCGCGGCAGCGCGGCCCCGGTCAGGTCGTCGTCGAGGAACGAGCAGGCGTCCCAGTCCCGGTCGACGACGAACTGCGGGAGCTGCCAGCCCTCGCCGCGCTCGCGCAGCTCCCGGAAGGTGCGGTGGACGGAGCGGGCCGTGTCGGCGAGCCCGACGACGGCCTCGCGCACCGAGTTCTCGCCGAGTTCGTCGAGGAGCGCTTCGGTGAACCGGCCCGCGCCGCGTTCGGCGTCGTTCTGCGCGGCCTCGCCCTCCCGGGAGGCGAAGAGCCGGAACTGCTTGCGTCCGGGGACGGTGACGCCGCCGCCGTAGTCGTTGGTGCCGAAGTTCCAGCGGGCGTCGCGGGGCGCGTCGACCCGGCACGCGTCCACGAGCGCCGCCTGGAGCGGGAACCTGCGGTGCTTGACGAGGTCGGTGCGCCACCAGCGCAGCGCGGAGTCGAGGTTGAGGTGGCGGATCTGTCCGGGGCTGGCGTCGGCGCAGGGCAGCATGAGCTCACCGCCGCGCGGCTCGATGTAGCCGTGCCCGGCCCAGAAGATCCAGAGCAGGTCGCCGTCGCACGCCGGGAGTTCGTCGAGGAGGGCCGCCTTCACGTTCTCCTCGGTGGCCGGCCGGTGCGTGGTGCGCAGGGCTTCCAGTCCCGGCGAGGCCGACCAGTCGAGGGTGTCCGGATCGTCCAGCGGGGACAGCAACAGCCGTACGTGGCCCGGCGGCACCATCGCGGGCCCGGTCAGCCAGCGGGCGAAGCGCAGAGCGTCGCGGGCCGGGCCGTGCAGGTTCCAGCGGTGGCTGACGGCGTAGCTCTCGACCCCGGCGACGAGCGCGAAGGTGCGCCGCGGCCCCAGGCTCGGGGGGAGGAAGTCGAGGGGGGTCACGCGATCTCCGCTTCGGACACCGCCTGTTCGATGAGCGCGTAGAGGGAGTCCTGTTTCCAGTAGGCGCTGTGGCAGGCCGGGAACGGCTGGCGGCTGCCGATCTCGTGGTCGCTGACGCGCGGGTCGCCGGGGAAGACGGGCTCGGCCAGGTACGAGAGCACGTCCTGGCGGTCGTAGACGTTGAGCCAGCGCGGGAAGGCGTACGGGAGCTTCGCGCCGGGGGCGATCCCGGTCAGCGCGCCCAGTTCGTGGAGGAAGGGGGCCTGCGAGCCCACGGTGACGAGCAGCGCGGCCCCGGGGACGGGCTCGCCGCGGGCGGCCCCGAGCGCGAGGAGGTCCACGAGGGCGATGCCGCCGAGGCTGTGGCCGATGAGCACGGTCGGCCCGTCCCCGGCGGTGATCCGTTCGTGCAGGAAGGTGCGGAGGCCGGCCCCGCGGGCCTGGTAGCGGAGGATGTCGCCGAGGGCCGGGGTGGCTCCGACGGTCAGGGAGCCGCGCCAGGCGTTGAGCAGCGGCTGGGTGGTGACGCGCATCGCGAGCCGGCCGAGGACCGCGGCGGCCCGGGCGCCGGGCACCCGGGCGTCGCCGCCGAGGCGGGCGGTGAGCAGTTCGACGAGCCGGTCGCGTTCGGCGCCGGTGCAGTCGGCCTCGGCTCCGGCCGGGGCGAGCGCGGCGGCGGTCACCGCGCGGGCGAGGGCGGTGGCCAGCTCCCGGGCCTGCGGCTGTTCGGTGGCGCGGGCACCGGCGCGAGCGGCTTCGGCGGAGCCGGCGACGAACTCCAGGGCGGCGGGGAACCCGGCGGCGAGGCCGGTGCCGCGCAGCAGTGCGGCCTGCTCACCGCCGCCGAGCGCGTCGGACCCGGGGGCGCGCGGACCGGGCCCGGGTGCCCCGGGGGCGTCCGGGAGGCCGGCCAGCAGTTCCAGTACCCGGACCCCGGCGGGCTGCACCCCGGGCATCGCGAAGGGATCGTCCGCGCCGTCCACGCCGTCCGCCCCGTCCGCACCGGTGTCCCAGCCGGCTTCGGCGAGGACCCGCAGCTCACACAGCGGGTCGGCGAGCAGCAGCCCCCATTCGGCGGCCTCGTCGTCCCCGGGGCCCGGGGCTCCGCCGGGCGCCTTCAGTCCGGGGACGGACCGGCCGTGAGCGCTCAGGGTGGCCCCGAACCGCTCGCCCCAGAAGCAGGAGTCCACGGCCGCGTCGGGGAACCGGGCGGTCAGCCGGTCCCGCACCAGCGCGAAGAGCGTGTCGTGCCGCTCCTGTCGCACCCCCGTGCCGTGCACAAACAGAAATCGCATGGCGGTTCCGCCCCCTCGCACAGTCGTCCCCCGCCCGGCACGATAGCGCCGCGGGGTGAACGGGGCCCTCGGAACGACGAGTTAGGACCGTGCGCATCCGGAAATCGGCCGAGGTCGATCCATCGCCGGACCCGGCGCCGGGCCGCCCGGGCCGCGCCCCTCCCGTCTCGGACAGCGGGATCCGCACCCCATCTATAAATCACCTGTCACATGTGAAATATTACTCGCGCTTCGATCCGAACCCCCAGAGAGGTCAGCCACGTTGCGCAGACTCGCTGCGGTAGGAGCGGCGATATCCCTCGCCCTGCTCGCCGCCCCGGTACTCACCGGCCCCGCCTTCGCCGCCGCCGCACCCCCGCCCCCTCCCCCGGCCGGGCAGCTGCGGGCCGAACAGGCCGCGGCCCCTCCGCCCGCTCCCCTGGAACTCCAGCGGCAGGCCCTGCGCCGCCAGGCCCTCGAGGAGGTCGCGGCCGGCCGGCCCGACGGCCTGCGGGCCGAGGCCGACGGGACGCTCCCGCGTCAGGCCAAGGTCGGCAAGCGGTACGTCGAGCTGGCACAGGAGCGCAAGGACAAGGTCTTCGTGATCCTCGCCGAGTTCGGCGACCAGGTCGACAACACCACCGAGTTCGAGGGCAAGCCGCGTTTCGGCGGCACCCCGGGCCCGCTGCACAACGCCATCGGCAAGCCGGCGAAGGACGACAACCACACCCTGTGGCGCAAGGACTTCGACCGGGCCTCCTACCAGAAGCAGTTCTTCTCCACCGACCCGCAGTCCGCGTCCATGCGCGCCTACTACCGGCTCCAGTCCTCCGGTCGCTACGACATGGACGGCACGGTGACCGACTGGGTCAAACTTCCCTGGAACGAAGCCCGTTACGGCACCGACAACTGTTCCGAGCCCGGCCAGTGCCGGACCAACTGGGACATGATCCGGGACGCGACGACCGCCTGGTACGACTCCGAGCGCGCGAAGGGCCGCACGTCCGAGCAGATCAAGGCGCAGCTCGCCGAGTACGACGTGTGGGACCGCTACGACGCCGACCACGACGGCAACTTCGACGAGCCGGACGGCTACCTCGACCACCTCGTCGTGGTGCACGCGGGCAAGGACCAGACCTGGGGCGGCGGAGCCCAGGGCAAGGACGCCGTGTGGGCGCACCGCTGGTTCGCGTACTGGAACCAGGCGGGAAGCGCGGGGCCCGCGGGCAACAAGGCGGGCGGCACCCCGGTCGGCGACACCGGCCTGTGGGCCGGCGACTACCTGACGGGCGGGGAGAACAGCGGCGCCGGCCTCTTCGCGCACGAGTTCGGGCACGATCTGGGACTGCCGGACCTGTACAGCTCGGACGGGGACAACAGCGTCAACTTCTGGTCGCTGATGTCCGCGGCCTCCTATCTGGGCAAGGGCCGCAACACGACCGGCGAGTTCCCCGGCGACCTCGACCCGTGGAGCAAACTGCAGCTGGGCTGGCTCCAGTACACGGAGGCGGACGCGGGCCGGACGACCCGTGCGACGCTCGGGGTGTCGGGGTACAACACCGAGGACCCACAGGCCCTGCTGGTGCACCTGCCGCCGTCGGTGACCACGACCGAGCTCGCCGATCCCTACGAGGGCGGCAGTCAGTGGTGGAGCGGCACCGGTGACTTCATGGACAACACCCTGTCCCGGACGGTCGACCTCACGGGGACCGCGGCCCCGGCCGCGAGCGGCGACGGGGCCCGGCTCGACGCCCGTGTCTGGTACGACGTCGAGCAGGACTTCGACTACCTGACGGTGGAGGCCTCCACGGACGGTGGAGCCGTGTGGGCGGCCCTGCCCGGCACGGTGAACGACGCGCCGACCGGCCCGAAGGGCATCACCGGCACCTCGGCGGGCTGGGCGCGGTTGTCGGTTCCGCTGGAGCAGTTCGCCGGGAAGACCGTGCAGTTGCGCCTGCGCGTGACCTCCGACAGCAACACCCACGGCAAGGGCGTCTCCTTCGACGACATCCGCATCACGGCCGGCGACGGCCGGGAGCTGCTGCGCGACGGAGCGGAGCAGAGCGGCACCAACGGCTGGACGGCGGTCAAGTGGTCGCACACGCAGGGACGTACGGGCAGCGAGCAGCACCCGCGCGCCTACTTCGTGGAGAACCGCCGCTATACCGGCTACGGCAGCATGCTGAAGACGGGTCCGTACAACTTCGGGTTCACCGGCGACACCGTGGAGTTCTTCCCCTACCAGCAGGGCGTCCTCATCTGGCTCTGGGACACGGCGTACAGCGACAACACCACCAAGGCGCACCCGGGCGGCGGGCTGCTGCTGCCCGTCGACGCCCGTCCGGCGCCGCTGACGTACGCCGACGGGACCGTGCTGAACGCGCGGGCGCAGACCTTCGACGCCCCCTTCTCGCTCGGCAGGAGCGACCGGGTCGTCCTGCACAAGGCGGGCACCCCGGTGGTGATCCCGGCGCGGCCGGGGGTACCGGTCTTCGACGACCGCCACGGTTCCTACTGGGACGCGCGACTGCCGCAGCTCGGGGTCAAGGTGCCGGACACCGGGACCCGGATCACGGTCGCGAAGGAGGCCGCGGGCGGGGCGGTGACCACGGTCCAGGTCAGCCCGTCGCGGTGAACGCCCCCAGCTGAGCACGGGGGTTGAGGGCGGCGTACTCCAGGGGTGCGGACGGGTCGGTGGTCAGCTCGTACGGGGCCGGCTCCACGCCCGCCCGCACCGGGAGGTCGCCGACGGCGGCGGTCATCGCCCCGTTGTCGGTGCACAGCGTCATCGCGGGCACCCGCGGCCGGATCCCGGCGGAGGCGCGGCGACGCTCCGCGAGCTCCCGCACGCGGGAGTTCGCGGCCACCCCGCAGACCCCACGCCGCCGCCACCCCTTCCCCCTTATTGCAACTCTGTCGCAATAGGGGTACCGGTCCGTGTCCTCCCCGGTGTCCCCGGTGGTCGCCGACCGCCCGTCGCGGACCGTCAGTCGCAGACCAGGCAGAAGGGGTGGCCGGCCGGATCGGCGTAGATCCGCCAGCCCTCGGCGGCCCGGCTCTCGTCCAGCAGGCTCGCCCCGGCGGCCAGCACCTGGCCGTGGGCCAGGTCCAGGTCGGCGACGACGAAGTCGAGGTGGAGCTGCTGGGGGCGCTCCGGGTCCGGCCACCGGGGCGGCCGGTGGTCCTCGGCGCGCTGGAAGGCGAGCACCGAGCCGGTGGGGGTGTGCAGGGTCGCCCAGCGCGCGCCGGTCGACCAGCGCCGGTCCGGCCGGTTGACCTCACCGCCCAGCACGGACTGGTAGAACGCGGCCAGCGCGGTCGGGTCGGGGCAGTCCAGCACCACGCACTGCATCTCAGCGATCATGCGCAGATCCTAGTGCCGCGCCTCCGGGACGTCGGTCCGCCCGGACCGTCCGGGCTCCGCCGCCCCGGCGCCGGTGCCGCCCGGTGGCCCGTGGTGGGCCGGATAGGCGGCGGCGTCCGGGACGGTCGGCAGCCGCCACTTGGACAGGACCCGGATCACGGTGGCGGGAGCGAGGAGCGTGGACGGCGGGGTGGTCAGCGACAGCACTCCGAAGAACCGGGCGGAGATCACCGGGTCGGAGTTGGCGCCCACCATCACCCTCGACATGTAGCTCTGCAGGATCCGGGCGGCCCGGCCCGCCGGGGGCCCTTCCGTGACCGGGTACCGCATGTCCTCGCTGGTGGCGATCTGCCAGGGCACGGCGGCCGCGGCCGTGGTGCGGCGCTGGATCCGGCGGGCGGCCGCGGCGATCTCCTCCGGGTTGAGCGTCCGCACCTCCTTGGCGAGGGCCTCCGCGGCGAGCGCGGCGACCGTCATCCCGTGCCCGTACACGGGGTTGAACCGGCAGGCGGCGTCGCCGAGCACGACGAAGCCGTCCGGCCAGCGCTCCAGGCGCTCGTAGTGACGCCACTCGTTGGCCGTGTTCCGGAAGGCCGTGGCCGAGGACAGCGGGGTCGCGTCGCGGATGGCGTCGTACAGGGCGGGGCTGCGCAGGCTGCGGGCGAAGGCGAGGAACTCCTCGTCCTTGACGGGCGGGACGTGCGGGCCGTTGCCCAGGAGCGTCACCAGCCAGCGGTCCCCCTCCCGCACCAGTACGCCGCCGCGCGGCAGATCGGGGCGGCTCTGGACGTACAGGCCCTGCCAGCGCCGCTCCGGATCGGCCGGGATCTCGAAGTAGCGGCTGGAGTAGCCGAGACGGGAGTCGAACCGGGTGACCTCCGGGGCCGGGAGGCCGAGGGCCTCCAGCCAGGCCGTGGCCTTGGAGGTGCGCCCCGTCGCGTCGACCACCAGGCGGGCGGCCAGCGTGCCGCCGTCGCGCAGCCGCACGCCGGTCACCGAGCGGCCGGCGGGGCCGGCCACCAGTCCGGCGGCCGCCGTCCCGGACCGGATCCGGATGCGTCCGCCCCGCAGCACTTCGCGGCGTACCGTCCAGTCGAGCAGCTCACGGCCGGCGATGAGGACTTTCGCCCCGGACAGCGGGTGGAACCAGTCGGCCGGGCTCAGCCAGAGGAAGTCCCGGGGCGAGTTCAGCAGGCTCGCCCCGGCGTCCACGAGCTTGTCGGTGATGCCCGGCAGCATCAGCTCGATCAGCTCGACACCCCGCGACCACAGGATGTGCGCGTGCCGGGACTGCGGGACACCCGGCCGGAACTCCGGCCCGGCGTCCACGAGTTCGTCCCGCTCGATCACGGTGACGCGGGAGAACCGCCGCGCGAGGACCCGCGCGGCCAGCAGCCCGGCCATTCCCGCCCCGAGGACCACCGCGTGGTCCCCGGATTCCGCGTCGGTATGTGGGTGGTTGTCCGTAGCGTCGTCGTCCATTCCGCCGAGTCTGCTGCGAACGGGGCGCCCCGGTCAGGGCCCGGACGGGGCGCCCTGGGGCGCACCGGGGGCGGACGGGCTCATGACGGGGCGCCCACGCGGACGGGGGCCGTGGACGGGGCGTCGGCCGGAGGCACGGGACGGTCCGGTCGCCGGCCGGAAGGGACCGGCGAGCAGTACGTCCGCCCGGGGATTCAGCGCGACAGCGACGTGTACGAGACTCCCGTGAGCTTTTCCGAGGCGTCCCAGAGCCGTTCGCCGGACGTGTCGTCCAGGGTCCATTTCGCCCGCCAGGAGCGTGCGGGCGCGCCGCGCCAGCCGAGCCGCGGCCCGATGAAATCGTCCGGCCGGACCCCGGGCGCGGTGGCCGCGTACAGGGTGGGCAGCGCGCCGGAGGCGGCGGACTGCGCGATGAGGCCGTTACCGAGGACGTTGCCGAGGGTGTTCGCGGCGACCGCGATCCGCGAGGTGAGGGTGGTGCCCGCCTGCGGGGTGGCGCCGACGTGCAGGTTGGTGGCGGCGTAGCCGGGGTGGGAGGCGGCCGCGACGATCCCGGACCCGGCGGCGGCGAGCCGCCGGGAGAGCTCGTGCGTGAAGAGCAGGTTCGCGGTCTTGGATCGGCCGTAGGCGATCCAACGCCGGTAGGAGCGCTCGCCGTTCAGGTCCGTGTGGTCCACGTCCCCGAGGGCGTGGAAGCCGCTGGAGAGGCTGACGATCCGGGCACCGGGCGCGGCGGCGAGCAGGCGCGGCAGGAGCAGCCCGGTGAGGGCGAAGTGGCCGAGGTGGTTGACCCCGAACTGGGTCTCGAACCCGTCGGCGGTCCGCCCGTAGGGCAGGGCCATCACCCCGGCGTTGTTGACGAGGAGATCGAGGGTGTCGCCGCCCCGCCGCTGCCCGTACGCGGTCGCGAACTCCCGTACGGAGGCCAGGTCGGCGAGGTCCAGCGGCAGGAACTGCACCTTGGCGCCGGGCACTTCGGTGCGCAGCCGCACCTCCGCAGCGTGCCCCCGGGCCGCGCTGCGGCAGGCCAGGACGACCGAGGCCCCGTGCCGTGCGAGCTCGCGGGCGGCGGCGTAGCCGATCCCGCTGTTGGCCCCGGTGACCACGGCCGTTCGGCCGCTCTGGTCGGGCATGTGCGCGGCCTTCCAGCCCGGCATGGCAGCTCCCTCGGATCGCGTCGGTCGCATGCGGACCGCGGGCGTCGCCACGTCCGGACGGCGGACGTCGCCGTCGGACCGCGGGCGCCGCATGCGGACCGCGGGGTTCGCATGGGTGACACCGCACGGAGTTACCTTCGGTAATTCGAACGGCACACCGCCACCCTACTCCCGGCCGGCGCGCCGCCGGCCGGGCACCCCGGCCACCCTGGCCCCGGAGGGCGGGCCCCCGCCCAGTAGGCTGCGGGTCCACCCGCTTCCCGTTCCCCCGAGGTTCCGCGCAGTGAGCTCCACACCGCCACCGCCACCGCTCCCCGTGCCCGTGTCGGTCGTCGGCCTCGGCGCAGACGGCTGGAACGGGCTCGCCGCCCCCGCGCGGGCCGCGCTGGCCGACGCCGAGGTGCTCATCGGCGGCCCCCGGCAGCTCGACCTGCTGCCCGCCGGGGAGTGCGCGGGCACCCGGGTGGCCTGGCCGAGCCCGCTGCGGCCGGCCGTGCCGAAACTGATGGCCGAACACGCGGGCCGCAGTATCGCGGTGCTGGCCAGCGGCGACCCGATGTTCTACGGGATCGGCCGCGCACTGTCCGAGGAGCTCGGTCCGGACGCGCTGCACGTCCTGCCGCACCCCTCGTCGGTGTCCTACGCCTGCGCCCGCCTCGGCTGGCCCGTGGAGGACACCGAGGTGGTCACCGTCGTCGGCCGCCCCGTGGCCCGGCTCTCCGCCGCGCTGTACGAGGGCCGGCGGGTCCTGGTGCTGAGCGCCGGAGCGGTGACCGCGAACGAGATCGCCGCTCTGCTTCGAGAGCGGGGTTTCGGCCCCAGCCGGATGCGCGTCCTCGAACAGCTCGGTTCCGAGCACGAGGACACGTACGAGGGCCTTGCCCGGACCTGGGCGCACCCGCCCGGCGACCCCCTCAACGTGGTCGCCGTCGACTGCCGCCGCGACCCCGCCGACGAGGTGCCCCGCCTCGGCGCGACCCCCGGCCTGCCCGACGCCGCCTACGAGCACGACGGCCAGCTCACCAAGCGCCACGTCCGCGCCGCCACCCTCTGCGCGCTCGCGCCCGCCCCCGGCGAACTGCTGTGGGACATCGGCGGCGGCTCCGGGTCCATCGGCATCGAGTGGATGCGCACGCACCCGTCCTGCCGCGCGGTGACCGTGGAGCGCGTGCTCGAGCGGGCCGCGCGGATCACCCGCAACGCGGCGGCGCTCGGCGTGCCCGGCCTGCGCGTGGTCACCGGCGCCGCACCCGGGGCCCTGGCCGGACTGCCCGCCCCCGACGCGGTGTTCATCGGCGGCGGCCTGACCGCCCCGGGCCTGCTCGACGCGGCCTGGGAGGCCCTGGTCCCCGGCGGCCGTCTCGTGGTCAACACCGTCACCCTGGAGTCGGAGGCGGTCCTGACCGACCGCTACCGGCGCCACGGCGGCGAACTGGTGAAACTGGCCGTCGCGCACGCCGTGCCGGTCGGCGGTTTCACCGGCTGGCGTCAGGCGATGCCCGTCACCCAGTGGTCCGTTACCAAGCCCCATCCCGCAGAGTCCGAAATGGTGGATCAGACGATATGACCGTGTACTTCATCGGTGCGGGCCCCGGCGCCGCCGACCTGATCACGGTGCGCGGCGCCCGGACCCTGGCCGCGGCCCCCGTCTGCCTGTACGCGGGCAGCCTGGTCCCGCGCGAACTGCTCGCCGAATGCCCGCCGGACGCCCGCCTGGTCGACACCGCGCAGCTGAACCTGGACGAGATCGTCGCCGAGTGCGTACGCGCGCACGCGGCCGGCCAGGACGTGGCGCGGCTCCACTCCGGCGACCCCTCCGTCTTCAGCGCCGTGGCCGAGCAGATGCGGCGGCTCGACGCGGCCGGCATCCCCTACGAGGTCGTCCCGGGGGTCCCGGCCTTCGCCGCGGCGGCCGCCGCGCTGAAGCGGGAGCTGACCGTCCCCACCGTCGGCCAGACCGTGATCCTGACCCGGATCGCCCAGCAGGCCACCCCGATGCCGCCCGGCGAGGACCTCGCCACCCTCGGCCGCAGCGGAGCCCTGCTGGTCCTGCACCTGGCCACGCGCTACGTCGAGCGGGTCGTCGACGAGCTGCTGCCGCACTACGGCGCCGAGTGCCCGGCGGCGGTGGTCGCGATGGCCAGCCGCCCCGACGAGCTGATCCTGCGCGGCACGCTGGCCGACATCGCGGGTCAGGTGAAGGAGGCCGGGCTGGTCCGCACCGCCGTCATCCTGGTGGGCCGCACCCTGGGCGCCGAGCAGTTCCGCGACAGCCACCTGTACTCCGCCGAGCGCGACCGGCATGCCTGCTGACCCTCCGCGTCCCGGCCCCGGCGCGGCGGACACCGCCGGTCCGGGCTCCTCCGCCGGCACCCCCGGCCCCGGCGAGGGCCCCGTTCGCGTCCCCGGCCGTCCGCACGTACTGATCCTCGGCGGCACCACCGAGGCGCGCCGCCTCGCGGAGGCCCTGACCGCCCGGCCCGCGGCCCCGTACCGGGTGACCACCTCGCTGGCCGGCCGGGTCTCCTCCCCGGTGCTGCCGCCCGGCGAGACCCGGATCGGCGGCTTCGGCGGCCCCGCCGGGCTCGCCGCCTGGATCACCGCCCACGGGGTCACGCACCTGGTCGACGCCACCCACCCGTTCGCGGAGCGGATGAGCTTCAACGCGGCCGGAGCGGCGGCCCTTTCGGGCGTCCCGCTCCTGGCGCTGCGCCGCCCCGGGTGGACCCCCGGCCCCGGCGACGACTGGCATTTCGCCGACTCGCTCACCGAGGCGGCCGCCCTCCTGCCGCACCTGGGCTCCCGCGTCTTCCTGACCACCGGCCGGATGGGCCTGCACAGCTTCGCGCACCTCACCGAGCCCTGGTTCCTGGTGCGTTCGGTGGACCCGCCGGACGCCCCGGCCCCGCCGCGCCTCGAAGTGCTGCTCGCCCGCGGCCCGTTCACCCTCGACGACGAACGGGACCTCCTCGCGAGGCACCGCGTCGACCTCCTGGTGACCAAGGACAGCGGCGGCTCCGCCACCGCCCCCAAACTCGCCGCCGCCCGCGAGGCCGGCATCCCGGTCCTCGTCGTCCGCCGCCCCCCGGTCCCCACGGGCGTGCGCACCACCGGATCCCTCGCCGAGGTCCGCCACTGGCTCGGCGGCCGGCCCCTGCCCGCCGGGCCGCCCCGCGGGGGGCGCCCCCGCCGGCCCCCCCCCCCCCCCCGCCCCGGGCCCCGGGGCCCCCCCCGGGCCGGGGGGCGCGGCCCGGGACCC
>NZ_JBSGWY010000046.1:48796-56469 GCF_053609145.1 Streptomyces sp. NPDC054961
CGCGCCCGCCCGGCCCGGCCCGGGCGGCCCGCCGGGGGCCGCCCCCGCCCGCGCGCCGCCCCCCGCCCCGCGCCCCCCCCCCCCCGGGGGCCTCGCGTCCGTTCACCGCCCTGCGAAAATCACGCGTAGCGGCGCGGAGTCCACGTCACCCGTGAACCGTCGGGGCGTTCGGTGACCTGGGTCTGCGAGGAGCCGATCAGCAGGATCGTCCTCATGTCGACCTCGGACGGCTCCAGTTCGGCGAGCGTCACGATGCGGACGGACTGCTCCGGGCCGCCCACGTCGCGCGCGACGACCACGGGGGTCTCCGGGGCGCGCAGCTCCAGCAGCAGTTCACGGGCCTGGGCCACCTGCCACGTCCGGCTGCGGGAGCCCGGGTTGTACAGGGCGAGCACCAAGTCGGCCGCGGCGGCGGCGCGCAGCCGCTCCGCGATGACCTCCCACGGCTTGAGCCGGTCGGAGAGCGAGAGGGTGGCGTAGTCGTGGCCGAGCGGCGCGCCGGCCGCGGCGGCCGCCGCGTTGGCCGCTGTCACCCCGGGCAGCACGCGCACGGGCACGTCCTTGTACGCGGCCTGGTCCGCGACCTCCAGGACGGCGGTCGCCATGGCGAAGACCCCGGGGTCGCCGCCGGAGACCACGGCCACCCGCTTGCCGCGCCGGGCGAGGTCGAGCGCGAACTCGGCGCGCTCGGACTCCACCTTGTTGTCGGAACCGTGCCGCAGCTGGCCCGGCTTCACCGGGACCCGGTCCAGGTACGTGGTGTACCCGACGAGCACTTCGGCGTCGGCCAGCACCCGCCGCGTCTCGGCGGTCAGCCACAGCGGGCCGGCCGGTCCGGTGCCGACCACGGCGACCTCGCCGGGCCCGGAGGGCACGCTGCCCGGGTTGCCGATCCGGCTGGGCACCACGGCGACGGCGAAGTACGGCACGCTGTCGGGGTCGGTGTCGGCGAGGACTCCGGTCCGTTCGCCCGCCATCGTCGCGCGCTCCACGTACCGCGCCTCGGCGAGCCGGCCGCTCTTGTCCATCGCGCGGCGCACGGCGGGGAAGGTGCGGCCGAGCTTCATCACGACCGCGGAATCGGTGGCGGCGAGGCGGGCGGTGAGCTCCTCCTCGGACAGGGTGCCGGGCAGGATGGTCAGCACCTCCTCGCCCTCCACCAGCGGGGTGCCGAGCCGGGCGGCCGCGGCGCTCACCGAGGTCACTCCGGGAATCACCTCGGCCTCGTACCGGTCCGCGAGCCGCTTGTGCATGTGCATGTACGAGCCGTAGAAGAGCGGGTCGCCCTCGGCGAGGACGGCCACGGTCCGGCCGGCGTCGAGGTGGGCGGCGAGCCGGGCGGCGGAGGCCTCGTAGAACTCCTCCATGGCGCCCTGGTAGCCGCCGGGGTGGTCGGTGGTCTCGGTGGTGACCGGGTAGACCAGCGGCTCCTCGACGTGGTCGGCGCGCAGGTGCTTCGCGGCGATCGAGCGGGCGATGGAGCGGCCGTGGCGCGCGGAGTGGTACGCGACGACGTCCGCCTCCGCGATCACCTCGACGGCGCGCAGCGTCATCAGCGACGGGTCGCCGGGGCCGAGCCCGACGCCGTAGAGCTTTCCGGCGGTGGCGGTCCCTGCCGTCCCTGCGCTCACGGTGCTCATTCGGCCACGCTCGCAATGGCGTTGACGGCGGCCGCGGCCATGGCGCTGCCACCGCGCCGGCCCCGGACGATCAGGTGGTCGAGCCCGGAGGCGTGCGCGGCGAGGGCGTCCTTGGACTCGGCGGCGCCGATGAAGCCCACCGGGACGCCGATGACGGCGGCGGGGCGCGGGGCCCCCTCCTCGATCATCTCCAGCAGCCGGAAGAGCGCGGTCGGCGCGTTGCCGACGGCGATCACCGAGCCCTCCAACAGGCCCCGGTCGCGCCAGACTTCGAGGGCGGCGGCGCTGCGCGTCGTCCCCATCTTCGCGGCGAGCTCCGGCACGGCCGGGTCGGAGAGGGTGCAGATCACCTCGTTGCCGGCGGGCAGCCGCTTGCGAGTGACCCCGCTGGCGACCATCTGCACGTCGCACAGGACCGGCGCGCCGGCCTCCAGGGCGGCGCGCGCCCGCAGGACGACCTCGGGCGTGTAGCCCAGGTCGCGCGTCAGGTCGGTCATCCCGCAGGCGTGGATCATGCGCACCGCGACCTGGGCGACCGAGGCCGGCAGCCCGGAGAGATCCGCCTCGGCGCGGATCGTGGCAAAGGACTGGCGGTAGATCTCGGCGCCGTCCTTCTCGTACTCGAACACGGTGTACTCGCTCATCTCTTCACTGCGCCTTCGGACACTCGGGACCGGCTGCGCGCGTCGGCGACAGCCCCTGCAAGTTCTTCTCTCGGCACCGGACTCCCGTCGAGCCGGTACCCCTCGGGCGTGGCCACGAGGTCGACCCACGCGGTGCCCCGCGGGTGCCCGCACCGGCGTTCGCATCCGGACCAGTGCACGGGCGAGGGCCCGCGCGCCTCGTGGACGAGGGCCCGCGCGTCGGCGCGCACGTCGGACAGGGCCTTGGCGCAGCCGGGCCGCCCGGTGCAGGCGGTGACGGACTCCCAGGGCCCGTCGGGCGCGACGACCAGGCCGGCGGCCTCGAGCCGGGCGTAGCCGTCGATCGGCCGCCGGGTGCTCGCGCCGGGCAGGACGACGCTCCGCCACGGGGTGAGCCGCAGTTCGCCGTCCCCCCGGTCGGCGACCTCCACCAGCACCCGCCACTGATCGGAGGTCAGCCGGCCCAGCGGGAGCAGCACGCACAGGGGCGTGCGGTCGCCGGTGCCCGGGCCCCAGGGCCGGGGCGGCGGCGCGTAGGGCCAGGCCACCTCGGTCTCCCGGGTCGCCGCGATACCGGCGGCGATCAGTCGTACGGTGAACTCCTCAGCGCCCAGCGCGTGTCCGGGGGGCAGCTCGGCCACCCGCCAGGCGCGGGTGCCCGCCGCGTCGGCGGCGTCGAGGAAGTACTCGGCGGCCAGCAGCGCCGCCCGGGGCGCGTCCGGGGCCGCCACGTCCACGGCGTCGGGGGCCGCGCCGAGCCGGATCAGCGCCCGGTCCCGCGGCCTGGCGAGCACGGTGACGTCGGGGTCGAGGGCGGCGACGTCCCCGCGCCCGTCGTCGACGGCGAACAGGAACCGTCCGGACAGGGCCGTCGCCCGAGCGCTCGCGCAGAGCAGGCGGTCCAATTCCCGTACCCACGGGACCACATGGGGCCGTCCGCCGCCCAGGATCCCGGACGTCGGCGTCGCCACGACGTTCCGGACCCGCTCGTGGCCGGGTGCCGGCAGCAGACCCGCGCCGTCCAGCAGCCGCGCCAGTTCGGCGCCGCAGCCGTCCGCGAGTCCGCGCAGCTGGACGTTGCCGCGCGAGGTGAGTTCCAGGTGCCCGTCCCCGAAACGGTCGGCGGCGAGTCCGAGCACCGAGGCCTGCCGGCTGGTGAGCAGGCCCGCCGGTATCCGGATCCGCGCCAGGAAGCCGTCGTCCGCCGCGTGCAGCCGCAGCGCGCCGGGGCAGGCGTCGCCGCGATCCCGTATGACGGGCTCGTCCCGAGCGGCAGCGGAGGGGGGCGTGGGCATGGCGGCGAGCATACCCACGATTCTGCGCCCGTCTCCTGTGTCGATCACCACCCCGAACCGGCCACGACCGGCCACGACCGGTGCCGCCGGGCCCTCCCCGACCGCGTCGGACCGTCCCGGACCGCCCCGGACTCCCCGTCGGGACCCCCGCCACCTAGGATGACCTTCGACGGACCGCACGGCCCGTCATCGCCGAGGACGGCGACATGGGAGGAAGCCCGGTGTGATTCCGGCGCGGTCCCGCCACTGTGAATCCGAGGGCCCCGGCCGCCGGATGAGTCAGGAACTCCCGTTGTCCTCACTGCCCGGGGCGCGGAAACCCCGAGGAAGGCCTGCCGCCGCATGATCCTGCTGCTGTCGACGTCCGACACCGATCTGCTCAGTGCCCGCGCCGCCGCGGACGGCCCCGTCCCGTACCGGTTCGCGAACCCCTCCCGCCTTCCCCTCGACGACCTGCCCGGGCTCCTGGACGGCGTCGACCTGGTCGTCGTACGCCTCCTCGGCGGCCTGCGCGCCTGGCAGGACGGCCTGGACCTGCTCCTGGCCCCTTCCCAGACCCGCCCCGTCGTGGTCCTGACCGGCGAACAGGCCCCGGACGCACAGCTGATGGAGGCCTCGACGGTGCCGATCGGCATCGCCGCCGAGGCCCACGGGTACCTCGCCCACGGCGGCCCGGCCAACCTGGACCAGCTGGCGCGCTTCCTCTCCGACACCGTGCTGCTCACCGGCCACGGTTTCGAGCCCCCCGCGGCCTCCCCCACCTGGGGCCCGCTGGAGCGGACCGCGCGGCAGGAGACCGGCCCCCGGGTCGCCGTGCTCTACTACCGCGCCCACCAGATGAGCGGCAACACCGCCTTCGTGCACGCGCTCTGCGAGGCCGTCGAGGCCCACGGCGCCCGTCCCGTCCCCCTCTACGTCTCCTCGCTGCGCACCCCGGAGCCGGAGCTGATCGCCGAGCTGGAGTCCGTGGACGCGGTGGTCACCACCGTCCTCGCCGCCGGCGGCACCAGGCCCGCGACCGCCTCGGCGGGCGGTGACGACGAGTCCTGGGACGCGGGCGCGCTCGCCGGCCTCGGCGTGCCGGTCCTCCAGGCCCTGTGCCTGACCGGTTCGCGCAGCGCCTGGGAGGAGAACGACGAGGGCCTGTCCCCCCTCGACGCCGCCACCCAGGTCGCCGTCCCGGAGTTCGACGGCCGCCTGATCACCGTCCCCTTCTCCTTCAAGGAGCTGGACGAGGACGGGCTGCCCGCCTACGTCGCCGACCCCGAGCGCGCCGCCCGCGTGGCCGGCATCGCCGTCCGGCACGCCCGCCTGCGGCACATCGAGCGCCGCGACAAGAAGATCGCGCTCGTCCTCTCCGCGTACCCCACCAAGCACTCCCGCATCGGCAACGCGGTCGGCCTCGACACCCCGGCGAGCGCTGTGGAGCTGCTGCGCACCCTCATCGCGGGCGGCTACGACTTCGGGCCCGTCGAGGACGTCCCGGGCCTGGTGTCCGGTGACGGCGACGAACTGATCCGCGCCCTGATCGAGGCCGGCGGCCACGACCAGGACTGGCTCACCGAGGAGCAGCTGGCCCGCAACCCGGTCCGGATCCCGGCGGCCGACTACCGGCGCTGGTTCGCCGAACTCCCGGCCGAACTGCGCGAGAGCGTCGAGCGGCACTGGGGCGAGGCCCCCGGCACCATGTTCGTGGACCACTCGGCCAACCCCGAGGGCGACATCGTGCTCGCGGCCCTGCGCCGCGGGAACCTCCTCATCCTGATCCAGCCGCCGCGCGGCTTCGGCGAGAACCCGATCGCGATCTACCACGACCCGGACCTGCCGCCCTCGCACCACTACCTGGCCGCGTACCGCTGGATCCAGGCCCGCGCGGACGACGGCGGTTTCGGCGCCGACGCGATGATCCACCTGGGCAAGCACGGCAACCTGGAGTGGCTGCCGGGCAAGAACGCCGGCCTGTCGGCCGCCTGCGCGCCCGACGCCGCGCTCGGCGACCTGCCCCTCATCTACCCGTTCCTGGTCAACGACCCGGGCGAGGGCACCCAGGCCAAGCGGCGCGTGCACGCCACCCTGGTCGACCACCTGGTGCCGCCGATGGCCCGCGCGGAGTCGTACGGCGACATCGCGCGCCTCGAGCAGCACCTGGACGAGTACGCCCAGATCTCCGCGATGGACCCGGCGAAGCTGCCGGCCATCCGCGCCCAGATCTGGACGCTGATCCAGGCCGCGAAGCTCGACCACGACCTGGGACTGGAGCAGCGCCCCGACGACGACGGCTTCGACGACTTCCTGCTGCACGTCGACGGCTGGCTGTGCGAGATCAAGGACGCCCAGATCCGCGACGGCCTGCACGTCCTGGGCGGCGCCCCGACCGGAGACGCCCGCGTCAACCTGGTCCTCGCCATCCTGCGCGCCCGTCAGATCTGGGGCGGTACGACCGCGCTCCCGGGTCTGCGCGAGGCGCTCGGCCTGGACGAGTCCGCGGCCACGCGGACCACCGCCGACGAGGCGGAGGAGACGGCCCGCGCGCTGGTCCAGGCGATGGAGGACGCGCACTGGGCCCCCGAGGCGGTCGCCTCCGTGGCCGGCGGACACACGGCGGAGGTGGCGGCCGTACTGGACTTCGCGGCCCGCGAGGTCGTCCCGCGCCTGGCCGGCACCACCGACGAGATCGCCCACGTGGTCAGCGCGCTGGACGGCTCCTTCGTCCCGGCCGGCCCGTCCGGCTCCCCGCTGCGCGGGCTGGTCAACGTCCTGCCGACCGGCCGCAACTTCTACTCGGTCGACCCGAAGGCCGTCCCCTCCCGCCTGGCGTGGGAGACCGGCCAGGCACTGGCCGACTCGCTGCTGAACCGCTACCGCACGGACAACGGTGAATGGCCCGCCTCCGTGGGCCTGTCCCTGTGGGGCACGAGCGCGATGCGCACCTCGGGCGACGACGTGGCCGAGGCCATGGCGCTGCTGGGCGTGCGCCCGGTCTGGGACGAGGCCTCGCGCCGCGTGACCGGTCTGGAGCCGATCCCGCTCGCCGAGCTCGGCCGCCCGCGCATCGACGTCACCCTGCGCATCTCGGGCTTCTTCCGCGACGCGTTCCCGCACGTCATCGGCCTGCTGGACGACGCGGTACGGCTGGCCGCCTCGCTGGAGGAGCCCGCGGAGGACAACTTCGTACGGGCCCACGCGCAGGCGGACCTGGCCGTGCACGGTGACGAGCGGCGCGCGACGACCCGTATCTTCGGCTCGCGGCCGGGTACGTACGGCGCGGGCATCCTGCAGCTGATCGACTCCCGCGACTGGCGCACGGACGCCGATCTCGCGGAGGTCTACACGGTGTGGGGCGGGTACGCGTACGGCCGCGGTCTCGAAGGGCGCCCGGCGCGCGAGGAGATGGAGACCGCCTACAAGCGGATCACCGTCGCGGCGAAGAACACGGACACCCGCGAGCACGACATCGCGGACTCGGACGACTACTTCCAGTACCACGGCGGCATGGTGGCCACCGTCCGCGCGCTGCGCGGCTCGGCCCCCGAGGCGTACATCGGCGACTCGACCCGCCCGGAGACGGTCAAGACGCGCACGCTGGTGGAGGAGACCTCCCGGGTCTTCCGCGCCCGCGTCGTCAACCCGAAGTGGATCGAGGCGATGCGCCGCCACGGTTACAAGGGGGCCTTCGAGCTGGCGGCGACGGTCGACTACCTCTTCGGCTACGACGCCACGACCGGCGTGGTGGCCGACTGGATGTACGACAAGCTGACCGAGACGTACGTCCTGGACCCGGAGAACCGCGCCTTCCTCGAGGAGGCCAACCCCTGGGCCCTGCACGGGATCGCGGAGCGGCTGCTGGAGGCGGAGTCCCGCGGCATGTGGGAGAAGCCGGACCCGCAGGTCCTGGAAGCACTGCGCCAGGTGTACCTGGACACCGAGGGCAACCTCGAAGGGGAGAGCGAGTAACCGTCCCCGCGCCGGACCCCGGGGGGGGCCCCCCCCCCGGGGGGGGGGGCGGCCCGCCCCCCCCCCCCGGGGGGCGGGGGGCCCCCCCGGCGCCCATCGGGGACAACGCCCCCCGCCCCAACTCCGGCGCCCCCCGACCC
>NZ_JBSGWY010000046.1:56479-62778 GCF_053609145.1 Streptomyces sp. NPDC054961
GCGTCCGCGCCTGCGGCCGGCGGGGCGCGGGCGAGGGGGGGCCTGCCCGCGAGCCACGCCGCCCCCGCCCGCGCGCGCGCGCGCGCGCCCGGGGGGGCGCCCCCCCCCCCACGGCCCTCCCCGACGGGGGCCCGGGGCGCACCGATGGCCCGAATCGGGAACAGCGCACCCGACCACAAGGCGGTCGCCCCCGATCCCGCCTGGCGATTCCGCGTATAATCCGCCCCGTTCACCCTGTGCTTCGCGTCGGATATCCAGAATCGAAAAGGCTGTGACCAGGAAATGAATTCACTGCGGGCGCTTCTCGACGGCGGCATTCCGCTGGTGGCCGTCAGCTTCGACGACAGCGACACCGAGCCGCGCGCACACGCCGCGAAGGCCGCCGGCGTCGACGTGGCCGAGCTGCGCGTCGACCGGTACGCCCGGACCGAAACGGCCCATGTCCTGGCCCAGGTGGACGCGTTCAAGGCCCTGCCGGTGCTGGCCACCCTCCGGTCCGCCCGCGAGGGCGGCGCGTGGAAGGGCACGGAAGCGCAGCGCCTCGAACTGTTCCGCGCGCTCGCCCCTCAGGTCGAAGCCGTGGACATCGAGCTCTCCTCCGGGGAAATCCTCGCCGAGGTGATCGAGGCCGCCCACCGGCACGACACCGTGGCGATCGTCTCTTATCACAATTTTGAATTGACCCCCGGCACGGAAGAACTCCAGGCCGTCGTCGACGACGCGAAGAGCGCCGGCGCGGACGTGGTCAAGGTGTCCACCATGGCGCGGTCCGACGAGGACGTGCGGCGGCTGGCCTCGCTGCTCCTGAGCGCCGGCGCCGACGGCACCCGGCTGATCGTCATCGCCATGGGCGAGAACGGTGCGGTGTCCCGCGTCTTCTTCCCCGCCCTCGGATCGCGGATCACCTACTCCTTCTTCGGCGCCAGCTCCGCCCCCGGCCAGCTCGACTTCCCCGAGACCTTCGGTCTGCTGCGCACGTTCTACCCGGCGTTCGACCAGCGGAAGTCCGCCGAAGGCTGAGGCGCGCCCCTACCCGTCGGCGTCCTTGCGCGTCGCGAAACGGCACCCGCGTCACCTGATGAAGTGAACTCCCCCTTATCGCACCGGCGTCATGGGTAGGGCAGTGCTGATCTCGTGCGGAGGGCCCCCTTCAGGGCCTTCCGCTTGATCCGGTTCTCGGATTCCTCCGATCCCCCGGTTCCTTCCGCGAGACAGACAGACGAAAGGCCCACCCCGCCGTGACGCAGCCGTTTCAACTGCCGGATTTCTACGTGCCCTATCCGGCGCGACTGAACCCGCACCTGGAGGACGCGAGGGTCCACACCAAGAAGTGGGCCCGCGACTTCGGGATGCTGGAGGGTTCCGGCGTCTGGGAAGAGAGCGACCTCGACTCGCACGACTACGCGCTGCTGTGCTCGTACACCCACCCCGACTGCGACAGCGAGGCGCTGTCGCTGGTCACCGACTGGTACGTGTGGGTGTTCTTCTTCGACGACCACTTCCTGGAGATGTACAAGCGCTCGCAGGACCGCGCCGGCGCGAAGGCCTATCTCGACCGGCTCGCCGCCTTCATGCCCATGGACCTGTCGGGCGGCTTCCCCGAGGCCACCAACCCCGTCGAGGCGGGTCTCGCCGACCTGTGGGCCCGTACCGTCCCCGCCATGTCGACGGACTGGCGGGAACGGTTCTCCGAGTCCACCAAGAACCTGCTCGACGAGTCGATGTGGGAGCTCGCCAACATCAACATCGGGCGGGTGGCCAACCCCCTCGAATACATCGAGATGCGCCGCAAGGTCGGCGGGGCCCCCTGGTCGGCCGGGCTCATCGAGTACGTGTCGGCGGAGGTACCGGCGCGCGTCGCGCGCTCCCGCCCGCTCGCGGTGCTGCGCGACGCCTTCTCCGACGCCGTGCACATCAGGAACGACATCTTCTCCTATGAGCGCGAGGTCGCCGACGAGGGCGAACTCTCCAACGCCATCCTGGTGTTGGAGACCTTCCTCGACTGCAGCACGCAGGAGGCCGCCGAGGCCTCCAACGACCTCCTCACCTCCCGGCTCCAGCAGTTCGAGCAGACCGCCCTCGCCGAACTCCCCCAGCTCTTCACCGACCACGCCATGGACCCGGCGGAGATCGCCGCCGTCCTCGCCTACGCCAAGGGCCTGCAGGACTGGCAGTCCGGCGGCCACGCGTGGCACATGGTCTCCAGCCGCTACATGAACAAGGAGGCCCGGGCCACCGCGCCGCTCACCCTGCCCTTCATGCCGTCGGGTCTCGGCACCACCGCCCTCGACCTCCGCTCGATCCTGGCCCCGCGCGCCCTGGAACTGCGCCACCGCTCCTTCACCCACGTCCCCTTCGAGCACACCGGCCCGTCCGTCGTCCCGGACGTCTACATGCCCTTCCCGCTCGCGCTCAGCCCGCACCACGCCCAGGCGCGCGAGCAGTCCGTCGCCTGGTCACGGGAGATGGGCCTGCTCGATCCACAGCCAGGCGACCCCGGGTCCGCGATCTGGAACGAGGAGAAGCTGCGCGGCTACGACTTCGCGCTCTGCTCCGCGGGCATCGACCCCGACGCCACCCCCGAGGCGCTGACCCTCAACGCCTGCTGGCTGACCTGGGGCACGTACGGGGACGACTACTACCCGGTGGTCTTCGGCCAGGCCAAGAACCTGCCGGCCGCCAAGGCCACCACCGCCCGGCTGATCGCCATGATCCCGGTGGACCACGCCGAACAGGCGGTGCCCGTCACCGCGATGGAGCGCTCCCTCGCCGACCTGTGGGTGCGCACCTCCAGGGACATGTCCCCCGAGGTCCGCGCCGAGTTCCGGACCACCCTCGTCAACATGCTGCAGAGCTGGCTGTGGGAGACGGAGAACCAGATCCGCCACCGCATCCCCGACCCGGTGGACTACGCCGAGATGCGCCGGCACACCTTCGGC
The DNA here is from genome assembly GCF_053609145.1 of Streptomyces sp. NPDC054961. Taxonomy (NCBI): domain Bacteria; kingdom Bacillati; phylum Actinomycetota; class Actinomycetes; order Kitasatosporales; family Streptomycetaceae; genus Streptomyces; species Streptomyces sp. NPDC054961. The sequence continues at coordinate 59,419 of NZ_JBSGWY010000046.1, forward strand.
TCGCACCTCACGATGTACCTGTGCCGGCTCGGCCAGGCGGGCCGCGGCATCCCGGACGAGATCTACGCCTCCGGCACCATCCGCTCCCTGGAGAACGCGGCCGCCGACTCCGCCTGCCTGATCAACGACCTCTTCTCCTACCAGAAGGAGGTGGAGGTCGAGGGCGAGGTGCACAACTACGTCCTCGTCACGCGCAACTTCTTCGACATCGACTACCCGCGGGCGCTGCACATCTGCCATGCGCTGATGACGCAGCGCACCGAGGAGTTCGAGCACATCGTCGCGAACCAGCTCCCGCTGCTCTACGACGACTGGAAACTGGACGAGGAGGCCAGGGCCGGACTCGACGCGTACGTGCGCGAGTTGCAGGACTGGCTCGCCGGAATCCTCAACTGGCACCACAAGACCGTGCGTTACCGCGAGGAGGACCTGCACCGGCTGGGCGACCCGATCTCCACCGGCGTCCTCAGTTCCACCTTCGGCATGTCGGCCGCCCGCATCTCACTGCCCGCCCGCTGAGCGGACCGGGCGCGCACACGGCGGAGCGGTCAGAACTCGTCCGCCGTGTGCGGCAGGAGCGCGGTGCGCAGCCCGGCGTCCAGGGCGGCCGCCGCGCCCGGGGTGTGCTCCACCACCAGGGTGGCCGCGACCAGCTCCACGGCCCGGGTCCCGCCGAGGTAGCAGGCCGCGAGCTCCCGTACGTCCAGGGTCAGGTCCGGCGCCCGGCCGGCGGCGGGCTCGTACTGCGCGCCGCCCGGTCCCGCCTTCAGGCGGAAGGTCCCCGCGTTCGCGGGCAGCCGTGCGTCGGTCAGCTCCAGTACGAGGTCCACGGGCGCGGCCCACGACCGCGCGGTGAGGGCCGCCGCCACGTCGACCAGGCGCAGCCACAGCGCCGGGTACGCGCCGGTGACCCTGACCTGGTCCCGGTCGGCGGCGAAGTGCAGCAGCGGGTCGTCGGCCGGGCGGCCCCAGGCGTAGACCCGGCCCGTGAGGTCGAGGGAGGCCACGCACTCCCACAGCGCGGCGGCGACGGCCGGGGACTGCGCCTCCAGCTCGTAGACCCGGACCAGGCCGGGGGTACGGGCGGGACCGGCCGTCGCCCCGGAATACTCGGGCTTCGTGCGGTAGAGGACGTAGCCGGCGACCGGCTCGCCCCGCTCCCCCAGAGCGATGATCCGGGGCGGGCCGAGCTCGTCGTCCTCCTCGTCCTGCTCGGTGAGCCATTCCTCGGTCCAGCGCCAGGCGGTACGGGCCGGCCGCCCGGCCCGGGTCGCGCGGGCCGCCTCGTGGCACGGGCCGACGACGGCGACCGCGTCCTCGGGGCCGACCATCCGCAGCGGCCGCCGGTCCGCCTCGATGCGCAGGGCCAGCGGCCGGCTGGAGTCGATCTCGATGGTGGCGCCCTGGGTGGCGCCGCCGTAGCCGAAGCGCCCGTAGATGGCGGATTCTGAGGCCCACAGGGCGGCGACCGGGCTTCCGGCCGCGCCGGCGCGGCGCATCATCTCGCCCATGAGGGCGGTCAGTACGCCCCGGCGGCGGTGGGTGGGGGCGACGGAGACGAAGGTGAGCCCGGGGCAGGGAAGGTCCGCCCCGGGCACCGAGAGCCGGAAGGCGTGCGCGGCCATGAAGCCGACGATCGCCTCCCCGTCATAGGCCCCGATCCGCTCGCAGTGGCGGAGCATCTCGTGGTGGCGCGCGCGCCCCTCCTTCTCGGGGCGGTCGTGGAAGACCAGGTACGCGAGCTCCAGAGCACGGTCGATGTCTGCCTCGGGTACCTCGCGGATGTCCAGCATGATCCGGAGACTAATCGGTCATCGCAGACCAGTCATCCCATAGTGGCCGGATACGCCCGCTCGAGCGCCGGATCAGCGCGCCACCGGGCCGGTCCAGCCGGCCGGAACGTGCGCGAGCCGCACCCGCTGCGGATGGTCGCCCACGGGCACCGACACCCGCTTGGTACCGGTCGCGAAATCGATGGCCGTGACCTGGTCGGCGCCGCTCTCGGAGATCACGCAGCCGGTGCCGTCGCCGTCGACGGTCGCCCAGTACGGCTTGGCGGCGGGCACGAGCGGACCCTCGGTGAGGGTGGCCCGGTCCACGACGGTCGCGTAGTCGTCCATGGTCCCGGCGATGCAGAGCTTGGCCCCGTCCGGGCTCATGGACATGCCGTGGTGGCGGGAGTCGTTGACCCAGGTGGTGCGGTCGGTGCTGGTGGCCGGGTTCTGCGGGAGGGTCTTGATCCGGGTGATCCGGTCGGCGGCCACGTCGTACTCGACGAAGCCGTTGAAGAAGGACACCTGGAAGTAGAGCTTCGACTCGTCCGGGCTGAAGGCCACGGGCCGCACCGCGTCGGACAGGTCGGAGCGGCCGAAGGCGTCGAGGCGCGACCTCATGTCGATCACCCGGACCGTGCGGAAGGTCTGCGTGTCGACGACGGTGATCTTCCGGTCCCCCTTCGTCCAGTCCAGCCAGGGCGCGTCGAGGGCGGAGGTCACGTCGCCGATGGAGCTGTTCCACAGGTAGCGGCCGTCGTGCGTGAAGGTGTTCTCGTGCGGCTTGTCGCCGGTGGTGAAGGACCCGGTCTGACGACCGGTGGCCACGTCGAGGACGTGCACCGTGTTGGCGGTGGAGGCGGAGACCGCGACGCGGGTGCCGTCCGGGGAGATCGCCATGTGGTCCGCCCGGTAACCGGCCACCGGGAAGCGCCAGTTGATCCGGCCGGTGCGGACGTCTATGGAGACGACGTCGGCGAAGCTGGGGCGGGAGGCGACGACGGCGGTGCCGTCCGGGGTGGTGTACATGTCGTCCACGAACTGGTCGTGGCCCTCGCCCGCCGTGGCCCGGATGCCCAGGAAGAAGCCGAGCTTCACCGGGTTGAGGTAGATCTCCCGGAGCCGCTCCTCCTTGTCGGGGACCATGTTGATCCGGCCCACCTTGGCGAGGTCGCCGGTGGAGGCGAGGACGTCGGCGGTGCCCTCCCAGTTGTTCCCCACGAACAGCACCTCGCGCGGCGTGGAACCGGTCGAGGTCCCGGCGGCCACCTCGGCACCGGCGGCGGACACGGGACCCGCCAGGAGCGCCGCCGAGGCGAGGGCGGCCAGTACGGTCAGCGACGCGGTGGTCGCCGAAGCGGAACGGCGGCGGCGGGTGCGTAAGGAAGCGGCAGACATCAGATCGGCTCCGTAACGGGGAGAGACTGTTACCGGCCGGTAAGATAGGGGGAACGCCGAAAGGGCGCAACCCCCAGGGCAGGGGTTGGGGCTGCTGGTTCTTTAGATCACTCTTGTGAGTGATAGTGCATTTGGGTGAGTGTGGTTACGGTCGGGTGTATGAACCTCAAGGAGTGGGCGAAGGCGCAGG
>NZ_JBSGWY010000047.1:0-47640 GCF_053609145.1 Streptomyces sp. NPDC054961
GCCCCCCCCCCCCCCCCGCGGGGCCGCCCCCCACCACACACCACTCCACCGCATGCGGGGCCGGCTGTGACAGCCCGGAAGTTCCGGGTGCGGGGGGGGTCCCAGGCGACCCGCCCCTCACCCGTACAACGCACCGCGGCAGCGGCTACGCTCCGCGCAGCACCGCGCCCGTGCGCTCGCCCGCCAGGGCGACCGCCGCGTCACGGGCCGCCGTCGACTCCTCGGCCGTCAGCGTCCGGTCCGTCGCCCGGAAGCGCAGCGCGTAGGCCAGGGACTTCTTGCCCTCGCCCACCTGCTCGCCCTCGAAGACGTCGAACAGGCGCAGCGACTCCAGCAGTTCGCCGGCGCCCTTGCGCAGCGCCGCCTCGACCGTGGCGGCCGGGACGGACGCGTCGACGATCAGCGCGACGTCCTGGGTCGCCACCGGGAAGGAGGAGATCCGGGGCGCCTGCAGGGCCTCGCCGCCGGCCGCCGCGAGGCGGTCCAGGTCGAGCTCCATGGCGCTGGTACGGGCCGGCAGGCCCATCGCCTTGACCACGCGCGGGTGCAGCTCACCGGCGTGGCCGATGACCGTCTCCACCCCGTCGAGGGTGACGAGCAGCTCGGCGCACCGGCCCGGGTGCCACGGACCGTACTGGCCCTGGCGCACCACGAGCTCCGCACCGGCCTCGACGGCCAGCGAGCGCGCGGCCTGGACGGCGTCCGCCCAGTCGGCCGGGCGGCCCTTGCCCCACCAGCCGGCCTGCTCGCGGGCCCCGGCCAGCACGACCGCGGCGTAGCGCGGCTGCGCGGGCAGGGCCGCGTCCAGGGTGGCGATCTCCTCGTCCGAGGGACGCCGGTCGACGGGCAGCCGTACGGCGACGCCCGGCTGCGCGGCGGCCCGGAAGACCGAGCCGGTCTCGAAGAGGGCCAGGTCGTGACCGCCCCGGCTGTCGTTGCGCCGCAGCGCGCCGAGCAGACCCGGCAGCAGCGTGGTGCGCAGCGCCGGCTCCTCGTCGGAGATCGGGTTGACCAGCTTGACGACCTGGCGGGAGGCGTCGTGCGCGGGCAGCTGGAGCTGGTCGAAGACGCCCTCGCCCAGGAACGGGTAGCTGAGCGCCTCGACGTAGCCCGCGCCGGCCAGCGCGCGGCCCACCCGGCGGTGCAGCTGCTGCCGGGCGGTCAGACCACGGCCGGAGGGCACCTGCGGGAGGGTGGAGGGAAGGTTCCCGTAGCCCTCCAGCCGGATGACTTCCTCGGCGAGGTCGTTGGGCTCGGCGAGGTCGGGCCGCCACGAGGGCGTGGTGACGACGAGCTCGTCCTGGCCGTAGACGTCACAGCCGACCTCCTGGAGGCGGCGCACGACGGTCTCACGGCCGTACTCCATGCCCGCGACCCGGTCGGGGTGGTCCGCGCTCATCGCGATGGTGCGCGGCGCGCCCGGGGCGGTGAGCTCGGTGACACCGGCCTCGGCGGTGCCGCCCGCGAGCAGCACCAGCAGGTCCACGGTGCGCTGCGCGGCCGCGGCGGCGGCCTGCGGGTCGACGCCCCGCTCGAAGCGCTTGGACGCCTCGGAGGAGAGCTTGAGGCGGCGGGCGGTGCGCGAGATCGACACGGAGTCGAAGTGCGCGGCCTCGACGACCACGTCGGTGGTGCCGGTGACCGTGCCGGTCGCCGGGTCCGTGACGGAGTCGGCGATCTCGGTGTTGGCGCCGCCCATGACGCCGGCGAGCCCGATCGGGCCGCTGTTGTCGGTGATCACCAGGTCCTCGGCGTCGAGCGTGCGCTTGACCCCGTCGAGGGTGGTGAACTTCTCGCCCTGCTCGGCGCGGCGGACGCCGATGGCGCCGTCGATGCGCGAGCGGTCGTAGGCGTGCAGCGGCTGACCGAGCTCCAGCATCACGTAGTTGGTGATGTCCACGGCGAGCGAGATCGGGCGCATGCCCGCCTTCTGCAGGCGCCGCGTGAGCCAGATCGGGGAGCGCGCCTCGGGGTCGAGGCCGGTCACCGTGCGCGCGGTGAAGCGGTCGCAGCCCTGCGGGTCGTCGATGGTGACGGCGTAGCCGTACGAGTTCGGCGCGGGCACGTCGAGCAGCGCCGGGTCGCGCAGCGGCAGGCCGTACGCGGTGGCGGCCTCGCGGGCCACACCGCGCATGGACATGCAGTAGCCGCGGTCCGGGGTGATGTCGATGTCGAGGACCTCGTCGATCAGCTCCAGGAGCTTGATCGCGTCGGTGCCGACCTCGTGCTCGTGCGGCAGCACGATGATGCCGTGCGTGCCGTCGTCGCCCATGCCCAGCTCGTCGCCGGAGCAGATCATGCCGTGCGAGGTCCGGCCGTACGTCTTGCGCGAGGCGATCGCGAAGTCGCCGGGCAGCACCGCGCCGGGCAGGACCACGACGACCTTGTCGCCGACGGAGAAGTTCCGGGCGCCGCAGACGATCTCCTGCGGTTCGCCGGTGCCGTTCGCCGAGCCGACGTCCACCGTGCAGAAGCGGATCGGCTTGCGGAAGCCCTCGAGCTCCTCGATGGAACGCACCTGGCCGACGACGAGCGGGCCCTTGAGCCCGGCGCCGAGCTGCTCGACGGTCTCGACCTCGAGGCCGGCGTCGACGAGCTTGGCCGCGACGTCGCGACCGGTTTCACCGGCGGGGAGGTCGACGTACTCCCGCAGCCAAGAAAGCGGGACCCGCATCAGATCTCCATCCCGAACGGCCGGGTGAAACGGATGTCACCCTCGACCATGTCTCGCATGTCTTCTACGTTGTGGCGGAACATCAGCATCCGCTCGATGCCGAAGCCGAAGGCGAACCCGCTGTACTTCTCCGGGTCCACGCCGCAGGCGACGAGCACCTTGGGGTTGACCATGCCGCAGCCGCCGAGCTCGATCCAGCCCTCGCTGGAGCAGGTGCGGCACGGGCGGTCGGGGTTGCCCACCGATTCGCCGCGGCACACGTAGCACTGCATGTCCATCTCGGCGGACGGCTCGGTGAAGGGGAAGAAGTGCGGGCGCAGGCGCGTGGTGGTGCCCTCGCCGAACAGCTCCTGGACCATGTGGTCCATGGTGCCCTTGAGGTCCGCCATGGTCAGGCCCTCGTCCACGGCGAGCAGCTCGACCTGGTGGAAGACCGGGGTGTGCGTCGCGTCGAGCTCGTCGGTGCGGTACACCCGCCCCGGGCACACGATGTAGACGGGGGGCTTGCGCTCCAGCAGCGAGCGCGCCTGCACCGGGGAGGTGTGGGTGCGCAGCACGACGCCCGACTCGTCGCCCTCGGTGCCTTCCGGCCCCCGGACGAAGAAGGTGTCCTGCATCTGGCGGGCCGGGTGGTCCGGCGTGAAGTTGAGGGCGTCGAAGTTGAACCACTCCGCCTCGACCTCGGGGCCCTCCGCGACCTCGTACCCCATGGCCACGAAGATGTCCGCGATGCGGTCCATCAGCGTGGTCAGGGGGTGCCGGGCGCCGGCGGGAACCCGGTCGTAGGGCAGCGTGACGTCCACTGCCTCCTCGACCAGCACCCGCTCGTCGCGCTCGGCCTCGAGCTCGACCGTGCGGGCCCCGAAGGCCTTGTTCACGGCGCCGCGGGCCTGGCCCACGCGCTTGCCCGCCTCGGCCTTGGCCTGGGGCGGCAGCGCGCCGATCTCGCGGTTGGCGAGCGCCAGGGGCGAGCGGTCGCCCATGTGCGCGGTCTTCGCCTCACGCAGAGCGTCGAGGTCGCCCGCGGAGGCGAAGGCGGCGAGCGCCTCGTCCCGCATGCGCTCGATCTCATCCGGTTTCAGTGCCTCGACCTCAACAGGGTCGTACGACTTGTTCGGTGCCGACATCTCTTCCCGTACTTCCGATGGCTGGCTGGTGGGTCCCCCGCGTGACGCGCAGGACGCGCTCGGCACAAAGACACAAAGGTGCCAAAGGTCGAGTCTAAAGGTCGCTGGGGGTGAAGGGGCCCGTGGGCCGCCTGGCGAGACGCTCCGCAGGACTACTGCGTGAGGTACGCCGGGGCGGCGACGGGCAGGATAAACCGGAACTCGGCTCCGCCGCCGGGGCCGCGGCCGACCCTGATGGTGCCGCCGTGGGCTTCCACGATCCCCTTGACGATGTACAGGCCCAGGCCGGTGCCGCCGCGCTTGCTGCCCCGCCAGAAGCGGGTGAAGACGCGGCCCATCGACTCCTCGGGGATTCCGGGGCCCTCATCGGTCACGGTGACGGCGGTTCCCTTCTCGGTCTTCCCCGCGGCGTTCGCGAAGCTGGTCGGCGCTACGTCGATGGTGACCGTTCCCTCGCCGTGCCGCACCGCATTTTCGAGGAGGTTGCCGAGGATCTGGTCGATCTTGTCGGGATCCGCCCAGCAATCGGGCAGCGGGCGGCTCACGCTGAGGAGGAACCGCTCCGGGGCCTGTCCGTTCGCGGTGAGCGCCTGGACGTGACGGCCGACGGCGGTGGAGAGGTCGACCGGCTGGCGGCGCACCTCGAGGCGGCCCGAGTCGATGCGGGAGATGTCGAGGAGCTCCGCGATGAGCCGGGTGACGCGGTTGGCGTCGGCGTCGACGGTCTCCAGCATCAGCCGCTTCTGGTCGTCGGTGAAACGCTCCCACTTGGCGAGCAGGGTCGCCGTGAACCCCTTGACGGAGGTCAGCGGGGAGCGCAGTTCGTGCGCGACGGTGGCGATCAGCTCGGCGTGGCTGCGCTCGGTGCGCCGCCGGGCCTCGGTGCCCCGCAGGGTGACCACGAGGCGGCGCAGCGGGCCGGTGGGGTGGGTGCGCACGTACCGGGCGGAGACGAGCACCTCGCGGCCGCCGGGCAGCAGCAGGTTCCGCTCGGGTTGTCCGCGCCGGGTGGCGAGGCCCCCGTAGGGGTCGGTCATGGCCCACCAGCGGCGGCCTTCGAGGTCCTCCAGCGGGAGCGCGCGTTCGATGCCCACGCCGATCGCGCCCCCGGCCGCGAGCGCGGTGATCCGCTCGGCGGCCGCGTTGAAGCAGACGACCCGGCCGGTGGCGTCGGCGATCACGAGCCCGTCGGGCAGGTCGTCGGGATCGATCCCGAGACCGGCGAACTCGCCGCAGACGTCCGGTCCGGGGCCGGCGCCCGTGCCCGCACCGGTACCGGGGTCCGCGCCCGTACCGGCACCGGGGTCCGCGAGGCCCAGGGGGCTCGTGTGCGGGGTCCGGACGGCGTGCCCGGGCTGGGTGGTGGGCCGCGCGGGCGGGGCGGGCACCCGGGCGGGCTCGGCCTGCTGGGGCACGGCCGCCAGGACCGGTGCGCCGGCTGCCTTCGCGGCCCCCGGCGAGCTGTTCGTACCGACGGTCATGTCCCCGTACCCCACATCTCCGAGTAGCACAGTGGGCCCCCCGGGCGGCCACATTACTAGCTGGGGGTCACGGAGCGGCACCCTCCGGGCGCCCGCTGTGCACGCGCGGAGGCGTAGAGGCACACGGCGGCGGCCGTCGCGAGGTTCAGGCTCTCGGCCTTGCCGTGGATCGGGACCCGTACCACCGCGTCGGCGAGCGCCCGGGTCTCCTCGGGCAGGCCCCAGGCCTCGTTGCCGAAGATCCAGGCCGAGGCGGTGCCCATGGAGCCCGCGTCCAGCTCGGCGTCGAGGTCCTCGTCGCCGGCCCCGTCGGCGGCCAGGATCCGTACCCCGGCGGCGCGCAGCCCCTGGACGGCCAGCTCGACGGGGACGCCCACGGCCACCGGGAGGTGGAAGAGGGAGCCCACGGAGGCCCGTACCGACTTGGGGTTGTACAGGTCCACGGAGGCGTCGGTCAGCACCACGGCGTCCGCCCCGGCGGCGTCCGCGCAGCGCAGCACCGTACCGGCGTTGCCGGGGTCGCGGACGTGGGCGAGGACGGCGACCAGCTTCGGCCCGGCCCGCAGGATCTCCTCGAAGGGCGAGTCGAGGAAGTGGCAGACGCCGACCAGGCCCTGCGGGGTGACGGTCTGCGAGACCTCGGCGAGCACCTCGTCGGAGGCGTAGTGGACGCGGGCGCCCGCGGCGAGGGCGGCGTCGACGATGTCGGCGTAGCGCTCGGCGGCCTCGACGGTCGCGAACAGCTCGATCAGGGTGGGCTCGCCGTCGGCACCCCGGTGCTCGGCGGCTTCGCGCACGGCCTGGGGGCCCTCGGCGATGAAGCGGCGCTCCTTGGTGCGGAAATTGCGGCGCGCCAGTCGCCTGGCGGCGGCCACCCGCGTGGATCGGGGGGAGATCAGCTCGGCGGGGGTGCCCATGGAGGTCGGCTCGCTTCCGTGCGTACTGCGGGTCGAAACGGGTGGAACAGGCGGAACATGGTGGAAATGGTGGAACGTGCTGGACGTGCTGGAGCCTGGTGGGCCGCGCTGGAGCCTGGTGGGCCGCGCCGCGACCGGCGGGTCAACGCACCGGACCCGCAGGCGCGAGGCCTGCGGGTCCGGGCAAAATACTGCAGCCGTGAAGGCGTGCTGCTTAGGCAGCGACCTTCGGGGCGTTGACGTCGGCCGGGAGGGCCTTCTGCGCGACCTCGACCAGCGCGGCGAACGCGTTGGCGTCGTTGACGGCCAGCTCGGCGAGGATCTTGCGGTCCACCTCGATGTTGGCGGCCTTCAGACCCTGGATGAGGCGGTTGTACGTCATGCCGTTCTGGCGGGCAGCAGCGTTGATGCGCTGGATCCACAGCTGACGGAAGTCACCCTTGCGCTTCTTGCGGTCGTTGAAGTTGTAGACCAGCGAGTGGGTGACCTGCTCCTTGGCCTTGCGGTACAGGCGCGAACGCTGACCGCGGTAGCCCTTGGCAGCCTCGAGGATTGCCCGGCGCTTCTTGTGGGCGTTTACTGCCCGCTTGACGCGTGCCACTTTTAACTCCTTGTAGCGGGGCCGTGGTTGTCTTCACACGGCCCGAATTCGATGGGGTCCCGGTCTTGACGTCCCGCTCCCGGAAGGGGAGCGGAGAGCGTCACTTGCCGAGAAGCTTCTTGATCTTCGCGGCGTCGCCGGGGGCCATCTCCGCGGTGCCGGTGAGGCGGCGGGTGACACGGGACGACTTGTGCTCGAGCAGGTGGCGCTTGCCGGCGCGCTCGCGGAGCACCTTGCCGGAGCCGGTGATCTTGAAGCGCTTCTTGGTCCCGCTGTGCGTCTTGTTCTTCGGCATAGCGCCGTTATCTCCTCGTCGGTGGCGCCCCCACCGGCCCTGTTGGGGGCCGGCTCACCGGAGCGTCATGTTGTGTGGTGATCCGAGACGGGCTGCCTCGGATCAGGCCTGGGCAGGAGCCTCGGGAGAGGCGTCCGCCTCTTCGGGGGCGGCCTCGGCCGTTTCGGCCGCCTCGTCAGAAGCGCCCTCCGCGACCTCGGTGACCTCGGCGGCCGCGATGTCAGCGTCCCCGGCCTCGAACTCGGCGTCCTCGGTGAGGGCCTCGTCGTCGGTGGGGGCGAGGCCCTGGCGCTCGGCCTTGCGGGCGGCCTGCGCCTCGCGGGCTTCGGCCATCGCCTCGGTCTTCTTCTTGTGCGGACCGAGAACCATGATCATGTTCCGGCCGTCCTGCTTCGGGTTCGACTCGATGAACCCCAGGTCCTCGACGTCGGCCGCGAGGCGCTGGAGCAGTCGGAAGCCGAGCTCCGGGCGGGACTGCTCACGACCACGGAACATGATCGTGATCTTGACCTTGTCGCCCTGCTTGAGGAACCGGACGACGTGACCCTTCTTGGTGTCATAGTCGTGCGGGTCGATCTTCGGCCGGAGCTTCATTTCCTTGATGACCGTGTGCGCCTGGTTCTTGCGCGCCTCACGGGCCTTCATGGCCGACTCGTACTTGAACTTGCCGTAGTCCATGAGCTTGCAGACCGGCGGGCGTGCGGACGCCGCGACCTCGACCAGGTCGAGGTCGTACTCCTGCGCGAGCTCGAGCGCCTTCGCAAGCGGCACAATGCCGACCTGCTCGCCGCTCGGGCCGACAAGTCGTACCTCGGGAACGCGAATCCGGTCGTTGATGCGGGGCTCGGTGCTGATGGATCCTCCTCGGTAGCACCACACGGCTGCCTGGAGGACAGCCGCTGACGTAATTCCGTCAGACCGGCCGCGGCGGAGAATCAAAAAAGCCCCGCCGGGCACAGGCAGGGGCTCCAATACAACCGGAGCACCCTCGCGTGCGAACCGCGGGGCGCAACATCGGGCAGCTTTCCATCGTCCGTACGGAACGATGGATACCGCCTGACCGGTGACCCGCCTCCCGTGAGGGTGGCCGGGTGGGAGAATCGGAGCCTCCACTTGTTGGCCGGGCACGTGAGTGTCCGGCCGGTCGATGTACATACTAGCACCCTCGTTGCAAGCCCACCGCTCCGCATATCGTGGTGCACATGACTGACGCGACGCCCTCCGGTTCCACTCCCGAATCCCCCGACTACGACGACATGACCCGCGACATCGCGGACGTGCCGGCGGTCGAGGTCATCACCACGGTGGCCGTCCACCTGCTCAGCGCAGCGGCGGTCAACCTGGGCCTGGACAAGCCCGACTCCGAGCACAAGGACCTCGACGAGGCCCGCAAGCTGATCACCGCCCTGGCCGGGCTGGTCACCGCGAGCGCCACCGAGATCAGCTCCTTCCACGCCGCCCCGCTGCGCGACGGCCTGAAGTCCCTCCAGCTCGCCTTCCGCGAGGCCTCGCTGGTGCAGGACGAGCCGGGGCAGGGTCCGGGCGAGAAGTTCACGGGTCCCGTCTACGCCTAGCCCGCCCCGGGTACGCGGAGCGCGCCCCGTACCGGCCGTGCGCACAGGACGCGCGGTAACGCCCGGTACATCCGGTACACGTCACAGGAACGGCCCGAAGGGGGCCCGAGCGGATGCTCGGGCCCCCTTCGCGCGTCCGCGGTCGCGGTGTCCCTCAGCGGGTGAACAGCGCCTCGCCGGGCGGCACCGGAGCGCCCTGCGGGAGCAGCGCCAGGTCCAGTCCTCCTACGAGGCGTGCGCGCAGGGTCTCGTCGGCCGCCAGGGCCTCGGCCACGCGCCGGGCGGCGGCCGGAGCCTGCGGGCCGGCGGCCAGCACGATGGCCAGGGTGCCGTCGGCGTCCTCGCCGCCCGGGCCCAGGTGGGCCGCGAGCACGGCGGGCTCCGCGGCCACGACGGCGCGTACCGCCTCGCGCACGGCCGGGTCCTCGAGCGGACCGGAGTCGTCACGGCCCTCGGCCAGGGCCAGCAGCGCGGGGCCGGTCAGCTGGTAGGCGACCGGGCCGGACAGGTCGATGACGACGGTGTCGGCCTTCTCGTGCGCGGCGGCGGCCAGGGCCTGGTGCAGCGGGACCGCCACGGGGCGGGCGGCCGGGTCCCACCGGGCCAGCGAGGCGGTGGAGGTGAAGGCGGGCAGGGCCCGCCGGTCCCCCGCCCGCAGCGTGGGGACGGCCATGTCGCTGGTCTTCTCGCGCCTGAGCCCGGTCTCGGGGTCGGTCTCGACCTCGCCGAGGACCGCGACGACGGGAACCAGCAGCCGGGTGCCCCGGAGCGCGGCCAGCACCTCCGGCTCCCTGCTCCGGTCCTCGGCCCAGGCGGCCAGGGCCGCGCTCAGCCGCGGGTCGGCGGTGCCGTCGTCGTCGGAGAAGCCGGGGTCGGGGATGTTCTTGTTGGAAACGGTCTTGTTCGCCACAGTTACCCGACCCTATCCCCCCGCGCCGGCTTCGGGCGCCGGGCCAGTACGCCGGCCAGCGCGAGCAGCGCCAGCCCCGCGGCGGCGCCCGCCGGGGCGCCGAGGCGGGCCCGGCGCTCGGGGTTCGCCGGCTGCTCGGGGCCGGGGCCGAAGTAGGGGCCCGCGGCCGCGGCGGGCCGGGGCAGCGGCGGCTCGCCGGTCATCGCCTCGGCGACCTGGAGGGCGGCGACCGGGTCCACCAGGCCGAATCCGCGGGAGTCGTCGCGGCCGCCGGCCGGGGCACCGGAGGCGGTGTCCTCCAGCAGCTTCTTGATCTGCGCCGGGGACAGGCCCGGGTGGGCGGCCTTGACCAGGGCGACGGCGCCGGAGACGAAGGCGGACGCGGCGCTGGTGCCCCAGCCCTCGTAGTAGGAGCGGTCGGGGTCGGCGATGACCACGTCCACGCCGGGGGCGCTGACGGTGGCGTACCAGTTGCGGGTGGAGAAGGCGGCCTTCTTGCCCTTGCGGTCGACGGCCGTGACGGCGATGACCCCGGGGTACGCGGCCGGGTAGGAGGCGTGGTCCCCCTGTTCGCCGCCGTTGCCGGCGGAGGCGACGACGACCACGCCCTTGGCCAGGGCGTACTGCACGGCCTCGTCCTCGCCGGCCTCGTGGTGGGCGGAGCTGCTGTCGTCGCCGAGGGACAGGTTGATCACGTCGGCCCCGTGGTCGGCGGCCCAGCGGATGCCCTCGGAGAGCGCGCCGCCCTTGCTGTCGCGGGCCTTGCTCCGGCCGGGGTCGCCCTCCTCGAGGATCACGCGGACGGGAAGGATCTTCGCCTGGGGGGCGACGCCGAGGACGCCCTGCCCGCGGCTGGGTCCGTGCCCGTGGCCGGCGATGATCCCGGCCATGGCCGTGCCGTGCCGGGCCCAGGCGCGGTCGCCGCGGCCCGCGCCCATCCCGACGAGGTCGGTGCCCTCGAGGACCTGGCCGGCCAGGTCGGGGTGGGCCCCGTCCACGCCGGTGTCGAGGACGGCGACGGTGACCCCGTCGCCCCGGGTGGTGCCCCAGGCCTCCTCGGCGCGCAGGGCGATGAGGCCCCACTGGCGGTCGCGGATGGCGTCGGCGGCGGCCGGCGGCGCGGCGACGACGGCCAGGAGGGCGCCCAGGGCGACGCCCGCGGCGGCGGCCCGGCCGCGCCGCGGGGTCACCGGATCCGTCGGACGGCTCACCGAGCCGCTCATCGGCCGGCCGCCGGAGCGGGCGGCGCCGCGAGGGCCCGTACGGCGCGTTCCACACGGTCGGCGACGGCCCTGGCCTCGTGGCCGAGGCCCGCCTGGGCCACGGCTCCGGTGGCGCCCTTGGCCATCGCCTCCTCGGCGGGGCGGGGACCGTCCAGGATCCGGCCGTCGGCGAAGGCGGACACGGTGTAGACGACGACGGGGGCCTCGGGGAGCACGGAGGCGGTCCAGGCGGCGCGCCGGTCGTCGGGGAAGCCGTAGCCGGGCGGGACGGTCAGCCGGCCGCGCAGCGCGTTCATGGCGGGGGCCTCGGCGGGGGTGAACACCATGCCGACGGTGACGAGCGAACTGCGGGTGGCGTCGGTGTAGGTGGCGCGGAGCACGCGGGTGCAGCCCGCTCCGGCGAGCAGCGCCTGCCAGTCGGCGGCGAGCGCGGCGGAGCACGCGGCGTCGGGGGCGAGCGCGACGCGGGTCCACGTGCGGTCGGCGCCGCCCGGGCCGGCGTCGTCCCCGTCGAGGACGGGCGGGAAGAGGGTGTCGACGGGGGTGGCCCGCCAGAGGGAGGCCGCCTCGCGGTAGGCGGCGCCGGCGGTCGGTGCCCGGTGTCCGGCGCGGTGTTGGGTGAAGGCCGTGTAGCCCGCGGCGCCGCTCAGGCCGAAGCCGAGGAGGCCGCACAGGACGGCGGCGAACACCCTGCCGGGGCGGCGTCGGGGCGGAGCGGGGGGCCGGTCGGGCGCGGTCAGGACCTCGCCGTGCGGTGTGGACGTGCTCATCCGGCGGCTCCGCCCCCCGTTCCGTACGGCTGCCTGCCCCCACTTTACGCGCCCCCGGCCACCCGCCCGGCGGTTGCCCGCCCCTGACCCGCCGTCGGCCGGGACCGGCGCGGACCGCCGGGCCGCGCGGCGTCGCGCGGAGCCGCACGGAGTCGCACGGAGTCGCCCCCACGGCCACGACGGGCATCCGGCGGCCGGGGCCCGTGCCGGCCGGCCCGCAGCCACGGGCCCCGGCCCGGCCGGGAGCCGGGAAGCCCCGCGGGCCGGCCGGGAGCCGGGAAGCCCCGAGGACCCCCTACCCACGAGTACACCCATCTGGCAGGCTGCCGCCCATGAACTCCCCCGCCGCCGACCGGGCCCGCTACGACCGGGCCACCGCGCACCTCGACGCCCCGCTCGCCCTTGTGGATCTCGAAGCGTTCGACGCCAACGCCGACGACCTCGTACGGCGCGCCGGCGGGAAGCCGGTCCGGGTGGCCAGCAAGTCCGTCCGGTGCCGCGTGCTGCTCGAACGGGTCCTCGCCCGGCCCGGGTTCGCCGGGATCATGTCGTACACCCTCGGCGAGTCGATCTGGCTGGCCCGCTCCGGTTTCGAGGACGTGCTGCTCGCCTACCCGTCGGCCGACCGGGCCGGCTTCGCCGAGCTGGCCGGCGACCCGAAGCTGGCCGGGGCGGTGACCGTGATGGTCGATGACGTCGCGCAGCTGGAGCTGATCGACCGGGCCCGTGACGGAGGCACCCAGGAGATCCGGGTCTGCCTGGAACTGGACACCGCCCTGCACCTCTTCGGCGGCAAGGTCCGCGTCGGCGCCCGCCGCTCCCCGCTGCGCGAGCCGGCCCAGCTCGCCGAGCTGGCCCGTGCGGTGAGCTCCCGGCCGGGCTTCCGCGTCGTCGGCCTGATGGGCTACGAGGGCCACGTGGCCGGGGTCGGCGACTCGCTCGCCGGGCGTCCGGTGAGGTCGCGGATGATCCGGCTGATGCAGGGCGCGGCCCGCAAGGAGCTGGCCGCCCGCCGGGCCGAGGCCGTACGGGCCGTGCGCGCGGTGGTGCCGGACCTGGAGTTCGTCAACGGCGGCGGCACCGGCAGCGTCCAGCAGACGGCCGCCGAGGACGCGGTCACGGAGATCGCCGCCGGTTCGGGGCTGTACGTGCCGCGGCTCTTCGACAACTACACCTCGTTCAGCGGCCGTCCCGCGGCGCTGTTCGCCCTGCCGGTGGTGCGCCGGCCCGGCGTCGGGGTGGTCACGGTGCTCGGCGGCGGATATCCGGCCTCCGGCGCGCCCGGCCCGGACCGGCTGCCGGTTCCGTACCTGCCCCAGGGCCTGCGCTACGACCCGCAGGAGGGGGCCGGCGAGGTGCAGACCCCGCTGCTCGGCAGCCCGGCCGACGATCTGCTGATCGGCGACCGGGTCTGGTTCCGGCACGCGAAGGCCGGCGAACTGTGCGAGCGGTTCGACGCGTTGCACCTCGTCGAGGGCGACCGGGTGACGGCCACCGCCCCGACCTACCGGGGCGAGGGCCACACCTTCCTCTGAGGGGTGACGGGGCCTACTGGAACACGGAGTCCGTCTGGTCGGGGATGACGCTGGTGTCGCCCCGCAGGACGGGCCCCGGGGTGCCGTCGCGGCCGGTGAAGCCGGTGGTCGCGCACGGGTACGGCGCGGCCTTCTGCTTCTTCGGCTGGATGAACATCGGGTTCACGATCCACTTGCCGTCGCTGTCGTCGTAGGCGCGGCACATCAGCTCGTTCTTGTTGCGGTTGACGACGAGCCGCAGGGCGGTCGCGTCCCGCAGGAACGTGACGTCGGTGTCGGAGTCGCCCGCGGCGAACACCTGGCGGCGGGCGGCCGGCTGGACCTTCTCGGCCGCGGCGCCGCGGACCCCGAAGACCTCCTTGTTGATCCAGCAGCGCTTCCCGTCGACGTACGTGATCATCGTGTCGGCGCCGTCCGCGACGGATCCGCAGCCCTGCAGGTGGGAGGTGAACCTGCCGCCCGCGGTCGTGGTGTTGCGGATGCCGATGACGTGCGACGCGTCGATGCCCACGCCCTGGGCCCACACCTCGACGACCGGCTGCGGCGAGGCCGAGCTGATCCAGACGTCGAAGCCGGCCTTCTGCAGGCTCTTGACGAGGTCCTTCTGCTGGTCGTAGTAGCGCACCCAGCCGGTGGCGGTGCCGCTGCCGACCTGCTGCTTGGCGTCGATGGGCGCGGCCAGGTTCTCGGCCTTCGCGGCGGCCGCGAAGGCGCGGATCTCGCGGGCGGTCCAGCCCTGCATGAGCTGCGGCAGCCAGGCGTAGGCGGGCTCGATCGTCCGGTGGTCCCAGCCGGCGAACGCGGGGGCGCCCGCGCGGGTCGCGGCGGTGCCGTAGACGGCGTTCAGCTCGTCGGCGCAGCCGACGCCCTCGGGGGTGCCGGTGGGCAGCGGGGCGCCGGGCTTCGCGAGGGCGCCGCAGGCGTCGGCCAGGGCCCTGGCCGCGGCCGGGGTCAGGTAGCGGCTGGTGGTGGTCCAGTCGCCCTTGGCCGGCTGACGGATCTTGCCGTTGCGCAGCAGCCAGAACATCTGCGCGTCGCCCACGTCGTTCTTGACGACGGTGTTGTCCCAGTCGAAGACGGCGACGGGCTTGGTACGGCTGGGCCGGTACGGACTGCACGTGCCGTAGGTGTCGATGAGCTGCTGGAGGCGGGCCTGGTTGTCGCCGTACCAGCCGCCGGCGAGCTTCGCGGTGGTGCAGTGGGCGCCGGGGCGGGCCGCCTGGGCGGCGGGAGCGGCGGCCACGAGGGTTCCGGCGGCTATCGCCACGGCGGCGCCGGCGGCCTGGAGCCGCCGTACGGAGGGGGAACGGGTCACTGGGGTGAACTCTCCTGATTCTTCTGCAAGATCGTCCGGGACGGTAGAGCACGACAGCCGGGCGGCGTGCGACGCCCGGCGGTCGGGGAGGTGCAGTACGGGTGAACCCTTGGCGTCGGGCCCTTCCGCGGCCTACAGGGGGGTGACGTACGCCCCGGAGATGCCGCCGTCGACCAGGAAGTCGGTGGCGTTGATGAAGGAGGAGTCGTCGCTCGCGAGGAAGGCGACGGCGGCGGCGATCTCGGTGGGCTCGGCGAACCGGCCCAGCGGGATGTGCACGAGCCGGCGGGCGGCGCGCTCCGGGTCCTTGGCGAAGAGCTCCTGCAGGAGCGGGGTGTTGACGGGCCCCGGGCACAGCGCGTTGACGCGGATGCCCTCCCGGGCGAACTGCACGCCGAGCTCGCGGGACATGGCGAGCACGCCGCCCTTGGAGGCGGTGTACGAGATCTGCGAGGTGGCGGCGCCCATGACGGCGACGAAGGAGGCGGTGTTGATGATGGAGCCGCGGCCCTGGCGCTGCATGTAGGGCAGCGCGGCCTTGCAGCACAGGTAGACGGAGGTGAGGTTGACGTCCTGGACCCGCTTCCAGGCCTCCAGGCCGGTGGTGAGGATCGAGTCGTCGTCCGGGGGCGAGATGCCGGCGTTGTTGAAGGCGATGTCCACGGAACCGTAGGTGTCGAAGGCGGTCTTGAAGAGGGCCTCGACCTCCTCCGGGCTGGTGACGTCGACCTTCACGAAGGTGCCGCCGACCTCTTCGGCCGCGGCCTTGCCGGCGGTCTCGTCGATGTCGCCGCAGACGATGTGGGCGCCTTCGGAGGCCAGTCGGCGGGCGGTGGCCAGGCCGATGCCGCTGCCGGCTCCGGTGATGACGGCGGTACGGCCGACCAGGCGGCGGCAGACGATCTCTTCGGTGGACTCAGTGGACATGTTTTCAGGCCTCCGTGCTGATGAAGACGTTCTTGGTCTCGGTGAAAGCGGCGAGGGAGTCGGGTCCGAGCTCGCGGCCGAGCCCGGACTGCTTGTAACCGCCGAAGGGGGTCCAGTAGCGGACGCTGCTGTGGGAGTTGACCGACAGGTTGCCCGCGGCGACGGCGCGCGAGACGCGCAGCGCGCGGCCCACGTCGCGGGTCCACAGGGAGCCGGCGAGGCCGTACTCGGTGGCGTTGGCCAGGCGCACGGCGTCCTCCTCGTCCTCGAAGGGCAGGACGACGGCGACGGGTCCGAACACCTCCTCGGCGGCCACGGGCGCGCCCGGGTCCACGCCGGTGACGAGGGTCGGCGGGTACCAGAAGCCGGGGCCCTCGGGGGCGGCGCCGCGGACGACCGTCAGGTCGTCGGTGACGTAGGACCGTACGCGGTCCAGCTGCACCCGCGAGATGAGCGGCCCCATCTGCGTCTTCTCGTCGTTCGGGTCCCCGACGACCACGCTCTCGACCGCGGGGACCAGCAGTTCCATGAAGCGGTCGTAGGCGGACCGCTGGACGAGGATCCGGGTGCGGGCGCAGCAGTCCTGCCCGGTGTTGTCCAGGAAGGACATCGGAGCGGCGGCCGCGGCCGCCTCCAGGTCCGCGTCGGCGAAGACGATGTTGGGGTTCTTGCCACCGAGTTCGAGGGTGACCCTCTTCACCTGGCCGGCGCACGAGGCCATGATCTGCTTGCCGACCCGGGTGGAGCCGGTGAAGACGATCTTGGCCACGCCCGGGTGCTCGACGAGGGCGGCGCCCGCGACCGCCCCGCGGCCGGGCAGCACCTGCAGCAGGTGTGCGGGGAGTCCGGCCTCCAGGGCGAGTTCGGCCAGGCGCAGCGCGGTCAGCGGGGTGGTCTCGGCGGGCTTGAGGATGACCGCGTTGCCGGCGGCGAGTGCCGGGGCCAGGCCCCAGGCGGCGATCGGCATCGGGAAGTTCCACGGGGCGATCACGCCGATGACGCCGAGGGGTTCGAGGAAGGTGACGTCGATGCCCCCGGCGACGGGGATCTGGCGGCCGGAGAGCCGCTCGACTCCCCCGGCGGCGAAGTCGAGCACGTCGCGCACGTTGCCGGCTTCCCAGCGGGCGTTGCCGATCGTGTGGCCCGCCTCGAGGACCTCCAGCTGCGCGAGTTCCTCGATGTGCCCGTCGACCACGGCGGCGAACCGGCGCAGCAGCCGGGCCCGGTCGGCGGGCGCGGCGGCCGCCCAGGTCCGCTGGGCCGCGGCGGCCCGCGCGACGGCGGCGTCGACATCGTCCCGTGTGGCGGCCGGGACGATGGCGACGACTTCCTCGGTGGCCGGATTCAAGACTTCCAGCGCATCGGACACGTGGTGGCCTTTCAGACGTTCGGGTGCGGAGGGTGCGGTGGGTGCGGTAATGCGGCGCCGCCGGTCATCCGGTGCGGTGCGGCGGGCGCGGCTCTACAGGCGTTCGAAGGAGCGGCGCAGCTCCCAGTCGGTGACCGCGGAGTCGTACGCGTCCAGTTCCACGCGGGCCATGTTCCGGTAGTGGGCGACGACCTCGGGGCCGAAGGCGGCCTTGGCGATCTCGCTGTTCTCCCAGAGTTCGGCGGCCTCGCGCAGGGTGGTGGGGACGTGCGCGAAGTCGGCCGTGTAGGCGTTGCCGGCGCAGGGCTCGGGCAGTTCCAGCCGGTGCTCGATGCCGTACAGCCCGGCCGCGACCAGGCCGGCCACGGCGAGGTGCGGGTTGACGTCACCGCCGGGGAGGCGGTTCTCGAAGCGCATGGAGCGGCCGTGGCCGACGACGCGCAGGGCGCAGGTCCGGTTGTCGACGCCCCAGGCGACGGCGGTCGGCGCGAAGGATCCTGGCCGGAAACGCTTGTACGAGTTGATGTTGGGGGCGTAGAGAAGGGAGAAGTCGCGCAGCGCGGCGAGCTGGCCGGCCAGGAAGTGGCGCATCACGGGTGACATGCCGCCGTGCGCGTGCGCGTCCGGGCCGTCCGCGGCCATCGCGCTGCGTCCGTCGGCGTCGGTGAGCGAGAGGTGGATGTGACAGGAGTTGCCCTCGCGCTCGTCGTACTTGGCCATGAAGGTGAGCGAGACGCCTTCCTGGGCCGCGATCTCCTTCGCCCCTGTCTTGTAGAGGGCGTGCTGGTCGCAGGTCTTCAGGGCCTCGTCGTAGCGGAAGACGATCTCGTGCTGGCCGAGGTTGCACTCGCCCTTGGCCGACTCCACGACCAGGCCGGCGGCCTGCATCTCGTTGCGGATGCGGCGCAGCAGGGGTTCGACGCGGCCGGTCCCGAGGACGGAGTAGTCGATGTTGTACTGGTTGGCGGGGGTCAGACCGCGGTAGCCCGCGTCCCAGGCCTGCTCGTAGGTGTCCCGGAAGACCATGAACTCCAGCTCGGTGCCCACCATCGCGGTGTAGCCGTGTTCGGCGAGGCGCTCCAGCTGGCGGCGCAGGATCTGCCGGGGCGCGGCGACGACGGGCGAGCCGTCGTTCCAGGCGAGGTCGGCGAGGACGAAGGCGCTGCCCGGGTTCCACGGGATCCGGCGCAGGGTGGCCAGGTCGGGGTGCATGGCGAAGTCGCCGTAGCCGCGGTCCCAGGAGGACATCTCGTACCCGTCGACGGTGTTCATGTCCGTGTCGACGGCGAGGAGGTAGTTGCAGCCCTCGGTGCCGTGCGCGAGGACCTCGTCGAGGAAGAACGGTGCGGCGAACCGCTTGCCCTGGAGGCGCCCCTGCATGTCGGGGAAGGCCAGGACCACTGTGTCGATCTCACCGCTGGCCACGAGAACGCGGAGCTCTTCGGGCGAAAGCGGCGGCTTGCGGTCTACCACGGGAATCTCTCCTTCGGTGAGCCGAGGGGGCCTAAGGTATTGAATAGAACCATTGCTTGGGAAGGGGAGGAGCCGAGATGACCGGTACGGCGAGCGAAGGGGACGCGATCACGCGGCTCAATCCGGTGCTGCGGCAGGTGCGGGCCGGCAACGGGTTCGAGGAGGCGCTGGAGCAGATCCTCCAGGTGGTCCGGCTCGGCCTGGTCCCGGGCGGGGAACGCCTCCCGGCCGAGCGCGAGCTGGCCGAGCGGATGGGGATCAGCCGGGTGACGCTGCGCGAGGTGCTGAAAGTACTCCAGGACCAGGGCCTGGTGGAGGCCCGGCGCGGGCGGTACGGCGGAACGTTTGTGCTGCACCGCCCCGACACCCCCGCCGGCGGCGCCGAGGAGGAGCTGCGCCGGCGGGTCGCGGGCGTGGACATCGAGGACGCCCTGCGCTTCCGCGAGGTCCTGGAGGTGGGCGCGGCCGGCCTGTGCGCCTCCCAGGGCCTGTCGGAGAAGGACGCGGACCGGCTGCTCGGCGCGCTGGCCGCCACCCACGACGCCCCGCTGACCGCATACCGCCGCCAGGACACGCTCTTCCACCTCACCCTGTGCGAGCTCGCCGGATCCGCCACCCTGACGGCCCAGTACGCGGCTGTCCGGGCCACCGTGAACGACCTGCTGGACTGCATCCCGCTGCTGGTGCGCAACCTCGAGCACTCGCAGCAGCAGCACACCGCGCTGGTGGAGGCGGTGCTGGAGCGGGACGCGGACGCGGCGCGCGAGGTGATGCGCGAGCACTGCTGCGGCACGGCGGCGCTGCTGCGGGGATTCCTGGCCTGAGCGGGGCCGGCGGCGTCCGGGAGCTTTTCGTAACCTCCGTTTAACGCACAGGTCTTGCGCCCGCCACTCCGGAACGGCAAAGGTACGCCCCACAACCATTGCCCTAGGCAGGAGCGCACATGGCCGACGACACCGGCGCACGGCTGGCAGCCGTGCCCGAACCCACCACGTCCCCCGAGAGCGGCGGCGACGCCTACCTGGAACGCCGTACCCTGCGCCGCGGCAGCGCCGGCTGGCTGCTGCTGACCGGTCTCGGCGTCGCGTACGTCGTCTCCGGCGACTTCTCCGGCTGGAACGTCGGCCTCGCCCAGGGCGGTTTCGGCGGCCTGGCCATCGCCACCGTCCTGATGGGCGCGATGTACGCGTGCCTCGTCTTCTCCCTCGCCGAGCTGTCGGCGATCCTGCCCACCGCGGGCGGCGGCTACGGATTCGCGCGCCGGGCGCTGGGCACCTGGGGCGGCTTCCTCACCGGTACCGCGATCCTGATCGAGTACATCCTCGCCCCCGCCGCCATCGCCATCTTCATCGGCGACTACGTCGAGTCCCTGAAGCTCTTCGGCCTCACCTCCGGCTGGCCGGTCTACCTCGCCTGCTTCGCGGTCTTCATCGGCATCCACCTGTGGGGCGTCGGCGAGGCCCTGAGCTTCTCGCTCGTCGTCACCGCCATCGCCGTGATCGCGCTGGTCGTCTTCGCCGTCGGCGCGTTCACCCAGTTCGACGCCTCCCGCCTCGACGACATCGCCGTCGACACCACCGCCGCCGGCGCGAGTTCGTGGCTGCCGCTGGGCTTCCTCGGCATCTGGGCCGCGTTCCCCTTCGGCATGTGGTTCTTCCTCGGCGTCGAGGGCGTGCCGCTGGCCGCCGAGGAGGCCAAGGACCCGGTCCGCTCCGTGCCGCGCGCCCTGTCCATCTCCATGGGCATCCTGGTCCTGCTCGCGCTGGTCACCTTCCTCGCCTCGACGGGGGCGCGCGGAGCCGACGCCCTCAAGGACGCGGGCAACCCGCTGGTCGTCGCCCTCGAGGGCGACTCCGGGCTCTCCTGGCTCAAGACCTTCGTCAACTACGCCGGTCTCGCGGGCCTGGTGGCCTCCTTCTTCTCCCTCATCTACGCCGGCTCGCGCCAGCTCTTCGCCCTCTCGCGGGCCGGATACCTGCCGCGCTTCCTGTCCCTGACCTCGAAGCGCAAGGCCCCGTACCTCGGCCTGCTCATCCCCGGAGCCATCGGCTTCGCGCTGGCCGCCGCCACCGGCAACGGCCCCCGCATGCTGAACATCGCGGTGTTCGGAGCGACCATCTCGTACGCCCTGATGGCCCTTTCCCACATGGTGCTGCGGCGCCGCGAGCCCGGCCTGGAGCGCCCGTACCGCACCCCCGGCGGCGTCGTCACCTCCTCGGTGGCCTTCGTGCTCGCCCTCTCGGCCCTGGTCGCCACCTTCCTGGTGGACAAGGACGCGGCGTTCATCGCCCTGGCCGTGTACGCCGTCGCCCTCGCCTACTTCGCGTTCTACAGTCGGCACCACCTGGTGGCGTCCGCGCCGGAGGAGGAGTTCGCGGCGCTGGCCGCGGCCGAGGCCGAACTGTCCCGCGACTGACCACCCGCACCCTTCCCCTGGAGGTAACCACCGTGCCCAGGCCGCTCATCGGCATCACCACCTACATCGAGGCCGTCACCCGCTACGGCGTGTGGAACGTCCCGACGGCCCTCGTCCCCACCGGGTACTACGAACTCGTCCAGGCCTCGGGCGGCACGGCCGTGCTGCTGCCGCCGGACGACCCGGAGGCGGCGGCGGAGGTGCTGAGCCGGCTGGACGGCCTGGTCGTCGCGGGCGGCCCCGACGTGGACCCGGTCCGCTACGGGGCCGCCCGGGACCCCCGTACGGGCGCGGCGGCGACCCAGCGGGACGCCTGGGAGCTCGCGCTCATCGCCGCGGCGCTCGCCTCCCGGACCCCCGTGCTCGGGATCTGCCGGGGCATGCAGGCGCTGAACGTGGCCCTGGGCGGGACGCTGATCCAGCACATCGACGGGCACTTCGAGACGGAGGGCGTCGTCGGCCGGCACCCGGTCCGCCCGGTCCCGGGCACCCTGTACGCGGCCCTGGTGCCCGAGGAGTCGCAGGTCCCGACCTACCACCACCAGGCCGTCGACCGCCTGGGCCGCGGCCTGGTCGCCTCGTCGCACGCGGTGGACGGCACGGTGGAGTCGGTCGAACTCGCCGACCCCTCCCACTGGGTCCTGGGCGTCCAGTGGCACCCGGAACGCGACGAGGACACCCGCGTGATGTCCGCCCTCGTCGCGGCGGCGTCCGCCGCGGCGCTCTGCACCACTCCCGCCTGACGGGCCGCCCCCGGATCCCGGCCGACGGACCCCGGCCGACGGACCCCGGCCCCGGGTCCCGTCCGGCCCCCCGGGCCGGCGGAGGAGGGTCAGTGCCGCGTCAGCGACAGCAGGTCCCGGGCCGGGCCCGCCGGACGGGAGCCCGCGGGCCAGACCGCGCGCAGCGCCCGGTCGAGCGGGGTGTCGAGGACCGGGACCGACACCAGGCGGCGGGCCGCCAGTTCGTCGCCGAGCGCCAGCTCCGACAGCACGCACGGCCCGGCTCCGCTCAGCGCCGCGGCCTTCACCGCCGTGGTGGAGGCCAGTTCGAGCAGCGGCTCCGCCAGGCCGCCCATACCGGCCAGGGCCGCGTCCAGGACCTGCCGGGTGCCCGAGCCCCGCTCCCGCAGGATCAGCGGCGTCGCCGCCAGCTCCGCGGCTTCCACTCCCCTCGACCGCCGGGCCCACGGGTGTCCGGGGGCCACCGCCACCACCAGGCGGTCCTGCGCGATCACCACCGCGTCGAGTCCTTCGGGCACGCTGAGCCCCTCGACGAAGCCGAGGTCGGCCTCGTGCGCGAGGACCCGTTCGGCGACGGCGGCCGAGTTCCCCGCGTGCAGCGACACCGCCGTGCCGGGGCGCTGCCCGCGCAGCGCGATGAGCCAGCCGGGCAGCAGGTACTCCGCGATGGTCATGCTGGCCGCGACCCGCAGCCGGGAGTCGCGACGGCCCCGTAGCGCCTGCGCGCCCGCATCGAAGGCCTCGGCCGCCTCCACCACCCGCCGCGCCCAGTCCGTGACCAGGGCGCCCTCCCGGGTCAGGGTCGAGCCCCGCGGGGACCGGTCCACGAGGGCCACGCCGAGCCGGGTCTCCATCGCCCGGATCCGGCTGCTCGCGGCGGGCTGGGTGATCCCGAGCCGCCGGGCGGCCCCGCTCAGGCTCCCCACCCGGGCGACGGCGAGCAGCAGCTCCATGGCGCCCAGGTCCGGAACCCGGTGCGCCAGCGGTACCTGCGGCTCAGCCCAGTCCTCGATGCCCATAACTTCAGTTTATGCCCTCATAGGAACAAGCCCTCTGCCGTCCGGCCCCGCCCGACGGGACGCTGGACCCATGGCCACCACCCTCGTACGCCCCCGTCCCACCACCCCCGGGACCCAGCGGATCCACAAGGTCCCCTCGCTGCGCCACCTCGGCCCCAACTGGTACGCCTCGGTCATGGGCACGGCGATCATCGCCAATGCCGGCGCCACCCTCCCCTACCAGGTCCCGGGCCAGCGCGTGGCCTGTCAGATTTTCTGGGTCCTGTCCGCCACCGCCCTCGCCGTGCTGCTGACCGCCCGCGCCGGCCACTGGATCCACCACCGCGACCAGGCCCGGGCCCACCTGCTCGACCCGGCCGTCGCCCCGTTCTACGGCTGCCTCGCGATGGCCTTGCTGGCCGTCGGCGGCGGCACCCTCATCGTCGGCAAGGACCTCATCGGCGTTCCCGCCGCCGTCGCCGTGGACACGGTCCTCTTCACCGCCGGCACCGCGATCGGGCTGCTCGCGGCCGTCGCCGTGCCCTACCTGATGGTGGTCCGCCACAAGGTCGAGGCCCACCAGGCCACCCCCGTGTGGCTGCTCCCCGTGGTCGCCCCGATGGTGTCCGCCGCCCTGGGCCCCCTGCTGATCCCCCACCTGCCCGCCGGCCAGGGCCGCGAGGCCATGCTGCTCGCCTGCTACGCCATGTTCGGGATCAGCCTGCTCGCCACCCTGCTGATGCTCCCCCTGGTGTTCGGCCGGCTGATCGTGAGCGGTCCCCTCCCCCTGGCGCTCACCCCGGCCCTGTTCCTGGTCCTGGGCCCCCTCGGCCAGTCCACCACCGCGGTGAACTCCCTCGCCGACATGGCCCCCCAGTCGATATCCGCCGCGTACTCCGGCGCCTTCGCCGCCTTCGCGGTGGTCTACGGGGTGCCCGTGATGGGATTCGCCCTCCTCTGGCTGGCGCTGGCCTCGGCGATGCTGCTGCGGGCCGCCCGCGACGGCATGGGGTTCGCCATGACCTGGTGGGCGCTGACCTTCCCCATCGGCACCTGCGTCACCGGCGCCGCCGGGCTCGCCCGCCACACCGGCCTCACCGCCTTCTCCTGGCTGGCCGCGGCCCTGTTCCTGGCCCTGCTGACCGCCTGGCTGCTGGCCGCCGCGAACACCCTGCGCGGCCTGCTGAACGGCCGTCTGCTCGCCGCGCCCCGCTAGGCCGTCGGCGGCCGGCCTTCCCGCACCGCGCGAACGCCCTGCCCGAGCGCCGCGCGCAGGGCCCGCGCCAGCACCGCCGGCGCCTCGGCCAGCGAGGGCCCGTACCAGGTCAGGTGCCGTCCGCTGACGAGCGCGGCCGGGATCCGCGGGAAGGCCTCGGGTCCGTCGCCGGCGGTGAACCGGTACGGCTCGTCCGGCAGCACGACGAGGTCACAGCCCGCCGCGGCCAGCTCGGCCGCCGGGATCCGGGGGTAGCGCTCCGCGTGAGCGGCGTAGGCGTTGCGCACGCCGAGGCGGGCCAGCAGGTCCCCCGCGAAGGTGTCCCGGCCGAGCACCATCCACGGCCGCCGCCAGATCGGTACGAAGGCCAGGGCCGGCGGGAGCGGCTCCGCCCGGGCCCACGCGGCCTCGGCGTCCGCCAGCCACCCGGGCCGCTCCAGACCCAGCGCCCCCACCAGCACCCGCTCCAGCTCGCTCAGCGCCTGTGGGAGGTCCCGTACCTCGGTGACCAGCACCTCCAGCCCGGCCGCCCGCAACGCGTCCAGGTCCGGGGCGCGGTTCTCCTCCTCGTTGGCGACGACCAGGTCCGGGCGCAGCGCCGCGATCGCGCGCACGTCGGGGTTCTTGGTGCCCCCGACGCGCACCGCGTCCCCCAGGCCGGCGGGATGCGTGCACCAGTCGGTCACCCCGACCAGCGCTCCGGGCGCGCTCACGGCCACCGCCTCGGTCAGGGACGGCACGAGCGAGACGACCCGCTTCGGTGTCCGCATCCGGCGGCTCAGTGCCCCGGCGAGGGCGGCTCGGAGGTGGCGTGGATGTGGTCGCCGACCGCGACGATCAGGATCCGGGTGTCCTCGGTGACGGCCCGCCACCGGTGGCGCACCCCGCCGGAGAGGAACAGCGCGTCGCCGTTCTCCAGCCGGTAGGCCCGTCCCTCGGCCTCCACCTGGCAGGCGCCCGAGATCACGTACATCAGTTCGTCGTTGCGGTGCTGGTACTCGCGGCCGGCGTCCTGGTCCCCGGTGAACTCCAGCGCGTGCAGCTGGTGGTGCCCGCGCACGAGGGGCCGTACGCCGGGAACGGGGGTGAGCTCCGCGCCGTCACCGGCCCGTACGAGGTCCACGGTGCGCGCGGTGTCCGAGGCGGCCAGCAGCTCCACGGCCGTGGTCTCCAGCGCGTCGGCGACCCGCTCCAGGGACCGCATGCTGGGCCGGGCCCGCTCGTTCTCTATCTGGCTCAGGAACGGGACCGACAGGCCGCTGCGCGCCGATACGGCGGCGAGGGTGAGGTGCAGTGCCCGGCGTCTCTTGCGCACGGCCACGCCCACCCGGAGCGGTTCCTTGGCGTCCTTGTCCTTGTCCCGTTGCTTGTCGTCCGTGCCGCTCGACGCGCTCGCGGCGCTCCTGCCGTCCGTACCGTCGGTGCCATCCCTGTCGTCCATGGTGGGGCTGCCCTCCCCTTGTCCTGGTCCGTCGCACACCACACGCCGCACATCGGCGTGCTGCAAGCACCTTACGCAGCAACCGGCCCGCGTTTCGCGCTCAAGAGCCGAGGAGGGCCGACCTCCGGTACTTTCCACCGGGCCTCAAGGCATCATCGTGATCGTGACGACGACACGACGCTTGATGCTCCTGGACACCGCCTCCCTCTACTACCGCGCGTACTTCGGCGTGCCGGATTCGGTGAAGGCCCCCGACGGCACCCCGGTCAACGCCGTGCGCGGCCTGCTCGACTTCATCGGCCGCCTCGTGCAGGACCACCGGCCCGACGACCTGGTGGCCTGCATGGACGCCGACTGGCGGCCGCACTGGCGGGTGGAGCTGATCCCCTCCTACAAGGCCCACCGGGTCGCCGAGGAGTCCGCGAGCGGCCCGGACCTCGAGGAGACCCCCGACACCCTGGCCCCGCAGGTGCCGATCATCGAGGCCGCCCTGGACGCCTTCGGGATCGCCCGGGTGGGCGTCGCCGGGTACGAGGCGGACGACGTGATCGGCACGCTCACCCTGCGCGCCACCGGCCCGGTGGACATCGTCACGGGCGACCGGGACCTCTACCAGCTGGTCGACGACGCGAAGCGGCGGCGCGTGCTGTACCCGCTGAAGGGGGTCGGCAGCCTCCAGGTGACCGACGAGGCGTGGCTGCGCGAGAAGTACGGCGTGGACGGCCCGGGCTACGCGGACCTGGCGCTGCTGCGCGGCGACCCGAGCGACGGCCTGCCGGGCGTACCGGGCGTCGGCGAGAAGACGGCGGCGAAGCTGCTGGACGCCTACGGGGACCTGGCCGGAATCATCGCCGCGATCGACGACCCCGCGTCGAAGCTGACCCCCGCGCAGCGCAAGCGGCTGGACGAGTCCCGGCCCTATCTGGCGGTGGCCCCGAAGGTCGTCCGGGTCGCCGCGGACGTTCCGCTTCCGGCCTTCGATCCCACGCTCCCGGCGGTCCCCGCCCAGCCGGACCTGGTCGCCGCACTGGCCCACCGGTGGGGCCTGGGAGGAGCAGTGGAACGACTGAGCAGCGCACTGCGCCCGTGAGGTGCTAACTTAGGTAATCCTAAGCTTCACGGATGGCAGGGTCGGAAGGTCAGGGGAATCGTCGTGGCAGAAGGACGCGTCCGCACGGTCGGCACCGCGGTCGTCGTGCGCACCGAGCGGTTGAGCCCGCACATGGTGCGGGTGGTGCTGGGCGGTGACGGGCTGGCCGGATTCGGCGCGGGCGCGTACACCGACCACTACGTGAAGATCTTGTTCCCCGCGGAGGGCGTCACCTACGCCAGCCCGTGGGACCTGGACCAGATCCGGGCGGACTATCCGCGCGCGCAGTGGCCGCGGCAGCGGGCGTACACGGTGCGCTCCTGGGATCCCGTCCTGCGGGAACTGGCCCTCGATTTCGTGGTCCACGGCGACGAGGGCCTGGCCGGCCCCTGGGCGGCCCGCGTCCAGCCGGGTGAACTCGTCCGTTTCCTCGGGCCGGGCGGGGCCTACGCCCCGGACCCGGCGGCGGGCTGGCACCTCCTCGTCGGCGACGAGAGCGCCCTGCCCGCGATCGGCGCCGCGATGGAGCGGATGCCGGCGGGGGCCGTGGTCCACGCGCTGGTGGAGGTCGAGGGACCGGCCGACGAGCTGCGGATCGCCACCCCGGACGGGGTCACCCCCTTGTGGATCCACCGGGGCTCGCGCCCGGTCGGCGAGGCCCTGACGGAGGCCGTCCGCGCCCTGTCCTTCCCCTCCCCGGACGTCCACGCCTTCGTGCACGGCGAGGCGGGCTTCGTCAAGACGCTGCGCCGCCACCTGCGTCTGGAGCGCGGCATCCCGCGCGAACGCCTGTCGATCTCGGGCTACTGGCGCCTGGGCGAGACGGACGAGGGCTGGCGCTCGATCAAGCGTGACTGGAACGCCGCGGTCGAGGCCGAACAGGAACAACTCGCGGCGGCCCGCTGAGCCCATGCGGAAGGGGGTCCCCGCCCCTCCGGGGGTGACCTCGTCCCCCTCCGGATGACCCCCTCCCCCTCCGGGTGAGCTTCTCCCCCTCCGGCCGCACGGTCGGCGTCGCACACCTGGGCGCCGACCACCAGGGCACCTTCAACCACAGCCGGGCGACCGGCCGTTCCGCGTCCCGATCACGCGGAGGCCTGCGTCGTCATGGCCCCTTCACGCCCCGATCGCGTAAGCTTCCCTCCTGAGGGGCACCTATTACATTCAGGGGGCGGACCGCGATGCCGGACACCGGGACCAGCGAACTCGTACGGATGTGGATCGACGGCTGGGTCGCCTCCCGCGGCACCTCGGACCCGATCGGCGAGCCGTGGGGGTGGACGATCGACGTCGGGCAGCCCCGGCACGTCGCCCGGCACGTGCTGCCGGAGCCCTCCGAGGCAGATGTGCGCAAGATCGTCGCCGCGACGAGCGCGCCCGGGACGTGGCTGAAGCTGTTCGCCGAGGACCACGAGGTCCTGCCCTGGGTCGGGCCGGGCTGGCGGCGCGACCTCCCCGGCTTCCTGATGACCCGCCCCCTCGCACCGGAGCACGCCGAGGCGCCCGCCGGCTACACGCTCACCCACTGGACCCGGGGCGGCGTCAGCCGGGTGCTGGTCCGCACGCACGCCGGGCACTTCGCCGCCCGTGGACAGATCGCCCGGGCAGGCACCCATGCCGTGGCCGACCAGGTCGAGACCGCCACCGAGCACCGGCGCAAGGGCCTCGGCGGCCTGGTGATGCGCGCGCTGCAGGGCGCCGCGTACGAGACCGGCGCACGGACCGGCCTCCTGGTCGGCACGCCGGAGGGCCAGGCGCTCTACGCCTCGCTGGGCTGGACCACGCGCTCCCCGATGACGAGCCTCTGGTACGAGCCGGCGGACGCCCCCCGGTGAGCTGAACTCGCGCGAGCCCCCGGCCGCATAGCCTGTACCCCGATGAAACGCAGATCCCACATCCCCGACCCGCCCCTGCCCCAGATCGACGGCATCGACCCGGTCCGCATGCGCCTGCCCCCCGACCCGCAGGGCACGTGGCCGGACCTCGGCTCCTACCTCGCGGCGCGCTACGAGGGCACCCGCGGCGAGGAGTCCATGGCCCGGCTGCTCCGGGACGGCCGGGTACGGGGCGTCGGCGGACGGGTCCTGGGACCCGGGGACCCCTACGAGCCGGGGGCCTTCCTCTGGTTCCACCGGGACATGCCGCCCGAGCCGGTGGTGCCCTTCCCGATCGGGGTCGTGTACCGGGACGAACACCTGCTAGTGGCCGACAAACCGCACTTCCTGGCCACCACCCCGCGCGGCAGCCACGTCTTCCAGACGGCCCTGGCCCGGCTCCGGGTGGAGCTCGGCCTGCCCGCGCTCAGCCCGGCGCACCGCCTGGACCGGATGACCGCCGGGCTGGTGCTGTTCAGCATCCGCCCCGAGGACCGGGGCGCCTACCAGCTGCTCTTCCAGGAGCGGCGGATCCGCAAGGAGTACGAGGCGCTCGCGCCCCACGACCCGGCGGTGGAGTTCCCCCGGACCCTGCGCAGCCACATCGAGAAGGTGCGCGGGGTGATGGCGGCGGTGGAGGTCGAGGACGCCGAGCCGAACGCCGAGACCCTGGCCGAGCTCGTCGAGGTCAGAGGCGACCTGGGCCGCTACCGGCTGACTCCGCACACCGGGCGCACCCACCAGCTGCGGGTGCACATGAACAGCCTCGGCCTGCCGATCCTGGGCGACCCGGTCTATCCGGTGGTCCGCGACCCGGCGCCGGACGACTACCGCCGGCCGCTGCAACTCCTCGCCCGCACGCTGGAGTTCACCGATCCCGTCACCGGGACCGCGCACCGGATCGAGAGCGGCCTCACCCTGCGGGCCTGGGAGGACCGGGCCGGCTGGGAACGGGACGACGGGGCGGGCACCGGTACCGGCACGGCGCGGGCCCGGCACGATCCGGAGGAGACGGCCTAGCCGCCGACGCCCGCGATCCGCAGCGCCGCGTCGGCGGTGGCCTCCGCGAAGGCGGAGACGGGGCGCGCCGGATCGGCGCGGTGGACGAGCATGACGCCTTCGATGAGACCGAAGACGAGGTCGCCCCGGAGCACCAGCGCGGCCCGGTCTCCGGCCAGTCCGGATGCGGCGCAGGCGCGGTCGAGCAACTCCTGGTAGGCGTCCTTGAGTTCCAGGCGCATCCGCAGGAAGCGGCTGAACCGCGATCCGCCCACCTCGGGCAGCAGGTAGAGCGCGCCGAGGTTGTAGGGTCCGCCGCACAGCAGCAGCACGTCCGAACGGCACAGCTCCCACAGCCGCCGGCCGGCCGGCCGGTCCGGTTCGCCGAGCAGCCGCCGGGCCAGATCCAGCGAGGGCGCGACCGTGGACTCCAGGAGTTCGGCGAGGAGTTCCTCCTTGCCGCCGAAGTAGTGGTACATCGTGGCCTGGCGCATTCCGGCCCGCTCGGCCACCGCCCGCGTGGTGGTGGCCGCGTACCCCCTGACCGTGAACAACTCGGCCGCCGCGTAGAGGAGTTCCTCACGCGGCGGCCGGCCACTGTCCGCTCGCAGCTGGTCGGCGCGCGGCCGACCGACCCGTCTCGGACCTTCTCCCGTTCCCCCAGTCATGGCCCGATCGTCGCACAGCACACGCCGGATCGATCATGGCAAGAGATCAGATCCAGCCATGACCACTTTTGGAGGAAGCGACGAATCCTCTTAGCCCACCGAGCTGTAGGCCACCACACCCCGCAGCAGCGCGTCCACGGCCTTGCGCGCATTGCGCGCCACCGTGCTGCCGCCCTGCGAGGACGGCGGGGCCGTGGAGGACGGCGCGGCGGCCGCGACCTGCCCCAGCACGTCGATGACCTGCTTGCACCAGCGCACGAAGTCACCGGCCGGCATCTCCGCCTCGCGCAGCACCTCGTCCAGGCTCTTGTCCGAAGCCCACTGGTAGACGGCCCACGCGAAACCGAGGTCCGGCTCGCGCTGGCCCACGCCCTCCGTCTGGTTGATGCCGTGCTCCTCCTCCAGCGCGTCGAGCCGGCCCCAGATGCGGACCATCTCGCCCAGCGCCGCCTTCGCCGCGCCGCCCGGCACCTTCGGCGCGACCGCGTCGTCGGACTGCCGCGCCTCGAAGACCAGCGCCGAGACGCAGGCGGCCAGTTCGGCCGGGCTGAGCCCCTCCCAGATCCCGGCCCGCAGGCACTCCGACGCCAGCAGGTCGAGCTCGCCGTAGAGCCGGGCGAGCCGCCGGCCGTGCGGGGTGACCTCGTCCTCGCGCAGATAGTCCAGATCGGTCAACAGCGCGTGGATCCGGTCGAAGGTACGGGCGATGGTGTTCGTCCGGCCCTCGATGCGCCGCTCCAGCTGCTGCGTGTCCCGCTGCAGCCGGTGGTAGCGCTCCGCCCAGCGCGCATGGTCCTCGCGCTCGTCACAGCCGTGGCACGCGTGCGCCCGCAACTCGGTGCGCAGCCGCGCGATCTCCCGGTCGTCGGCCGCCGCCGCCCGGCCGCGGCTGTGCCGCTCCACCGGGATGTGCCCGGCCTTGACGCGCAGCTGCGACGCCAGGTCCCGGCGCGAGTGCGGGGACTTCGCGTTGAAGGTCTTGGGGATCCGCATCCGGTCGATGGGCTCCACCGGAACCGGGAAGTCGATCGCGGCGAGCCGCTTGACCTGCCGCTCCGCCGTCAGCACCAGCGGACGCGGGCCCTCGGTGTACTCGTGCCCGCGGTGCCCGTTGGACCGGCCGGGCGGCACGCCCGGCTCCAGCACCAGGGCCAGACCGGCGAACTTGCCCGTCGGGACGTGGATGATGTCGCCCGGCTTCAGCTTCTCCAGCGAACCGGCGGCCTGCGCCCGGCGCTGCGCCGCGCCCTGCTTGGCCAGCTCCGTCTCGCGGTCCTTGAGGTCGCGGCGCAGCCGCGCGTACTCCCCGAAGTCTCCGAGGTGACAGGTCATGCCCTCCCGGTAGCCCTCCAGGCCCTCCTCGTTGCGCTGCACCTGCCGGGAGATCCCGACGACCGAGCGGTCCGCCTGGAACTGCGCGAAGGAGGTCTCCAGCAGCTCGCGCGAGCGGTGCCGCCCGAACTGCTGGACCAGGTTGACGGCCATGTTGTACGAGGGCCTGAAGCTGGAACGCAGCGGATACGTACGGGTACCGGCGAGCCCGGCCAGGGCCGCCGGGTCCATGCCCCGCTGCCACAGCACCACCGCGTGGCCCTCGACGTCGATCCCGCGCCGCCCGGCCCGGCCGGTGAGCTGCGTGTACTCGCCGGGGGTGATGTCGGCGTGCTGCTCACCGTTCCACTTGACCAGCTTCTCCAGGATCACCGTGCGCGCGGGCATGTTGATGCCCAGCGCCAGGGTCTCGGTGGCGAAGACGGCCTTCACCAGGCCCCGTACGAACAGCTCCTCTACGACCTCCTTGAACGTGGGCAGCATGCCCGCGTGGTGCGCGGCGATGCCCCGCTCCAGGCCTTCGAGCCATTCGTAGTACCCGAGGACGTGCAGGTCCTCGGTCGGGATCGCCGCGGTGCGCTCCTCGACGATCTCGCGGACCCTGACCCGCGCGGCGTCGTCGTTGAGCCGCAGCCCCGCGTACAGGCACTGCTGTACGGCGGCCTCGCAACCGGCCCGGCTGAAGATGAAGTTGATGGCTGGCAGCAGCCCGTCGCCGTCCAGGCGGGCGATGACCTCGGGGCGCGAAGGGGTCCAGATCCGGCCGCGGGAGCGCCGTTCGCGCTCGCGGTCGGCCTCGCGGACCATCTTTCCGCGCCGCCGGTCCTTGGGGTTGTACCGGCTGGTGTTCTCCTCGCGCGCCATCCGCAGGAGGTCCGGATTGACCTCGCGGCGCGCGGAGCCGCGGCCGCCGTGGTCGGACTCCTCCTCGAAGAGGTCGTAGATCCGGCGGCCGGCCATGACGTGCTGCCACAGCGGTACGGGCCGCTCCTCGGAGACGATCACCTCGGTGTCGCCGCGCACGGTGTCGAGCCAGTCGCCGAACTCCTCGGCGTTGGAGACGGTCGCCGAGAGGGAGACCAGGGTCACCGACTCCGGGAGGTGGATGATCACTTCCTCCCAGACGGCCCCGCGGAACCGGTCGGAGAGGTAGTGGACCTCGTCCATCACGACGTAGCCGAGCCCGGTCAGCGACTGCGAGCCCGCGTACAGCATGTTGCGGAGCACCTCGGTGGTCATGACGACCACGGGAGCCTCGGAGTTGACGCTGTTGTCACCGGTGAGCAGGCCGACCTTGTCGGCGCCGTAGCGCCGGGCGAGGTCGGCGTACTTCTGGTTCGACAAGGCCTTGATGGGCGTCGTGTAGAAGCACTTGCGGCCCTGTTGCAGGGCGAGGTGCACGGCGAACTCGCCGACGATCGTCTTGCCCGAGCCGGTCGGGGCGGCGACGAGGACGCCCTTGCCGGCCTCCAGTGCCTTGCAGGCCTCGATCTGGTACGGATCCAGGTCGAATTCGTACATCTCGCGGAAGGGCGCCAGAGCGGTGGCCTCTTCGGCGGCGCGGATCCGGGCAGCGGCGTACCGCTCGGCGGGTGAGAGTTCTTCGGTCATCTTGTCCTCGAGCCTACCCGCCACCCCTGACAACAGTCGCGATCTTTATCAGGAGCTCGGAGCGCCCGCCTGCGCCCCCCGGGCCCCCCGCGGCTACCCCAGCAGACGCAGCGCGGACGGTACGCACACGGCGGTCACCGGGAGCGCGCCGAGCGGCTCGCCGTCCGCGTAGGCGGTGCTGCCGGCCGCCTCCAGGGTCACCTTCGCGGCCCGGTGGACGGTGACCTTCGGGTGCGACAGGTGCGTTCCCCGGTACACGCGCGGGAAGACCTTCAGCAGGGTGGTGCGGCTGCAGTCGCCGACCACGGTGACGTCGAAGAGCCCGTCGTCCGGCTCGGCGTCCGCGCAGATGCGCATGCCGCCGCCGTAGGAGGAACCGTTGCCCACGGCCACCAGCGTGGCCTCGGTCTCGAAGGCCGGTCCGTCGTCGAGGGTGATCCGGTAGCGGAAGGGCCGGAAGGCGGCCAGCTCCGCGATCATCGCCAGGTCGTACTTGAACCTGCCGGCCGGCAGCCGCATCCGGTTGCCGCGGTCGTTGACCCGCGAGTCGAAGCCGGAGCACAGCACGGTCCCGTACCAGGTGCCCCCGTCGACCCGGCCGAGGTCGATGTCCCGGATCCGGCCCCCTTTGAGGGCCTCGGCGGCCAGCCGGCCCGCCCCCGCGGGATCCCGTACGGGCAGACCCGTCGCCCGCGCGAAGTCGTTCCCGGTGCCCACCGCGACCACTCCGAGCGGGACCAGGGTGCCCGCCACCGCCTGGAGCGCGAGGGAGACCATGCCGTCCCCGCCGACGGCGACGACCGCGCCGGTGCCCTCGCGGACGGCGGCGCGCAAGCGGACCAGCGCGTCCGCGGCGTCGGCCCCGACGACGGTCCGCACGGAGAAGCCTGCGTCCCGGAGCGCGGAAGCGGCCGGCTGCGCGGCGTGCGCGCCCCGGCCGCGTCCGGCGGTGGGATTGACGAAGAGGGTGATCTCAGCACTCACCCGCGGGAATGTACCTGCCGGGATCCGCCCGCGTCGATCAGGTGGCGTCGTCGTAGCCGTTGATCCGCTGGCGTCCGCCGTCGGTCTGCTCGGGCAGCGAGCCCGCGGCCGACACGGACTCGATCTCGCCGAGCTCCGCGGGCGTCAGGTCCAGCTCGGAGGCCTCGTCGTCGTCCAGGGCCGCGTCGGGGTTGTTCCGAGCCCGCCTGCGGTCGTTGAGGAAGCAGACGAAGAGCGCGAGGAAGTACAGGGTGACGATCGGCGCGGCCAGCGACAGCATGGTCAGCGGGTCGCCGGTCGGCGTCGCGAACGCGGCGAAGATCGTGATGCCCAGCACCATCGCCCGCCACCAGCTCCCGAGCCGCTTCGCGGTCAGCGCCCCGGTGATGTTGAGCAGGATCAGCAGCAGCGGCAGCTCGAAGGCCAGGCCGAAGACGACGATCATGCGCGTGATCAGGTCGAGGTAGTCGTCGACCGGCAGCAGGTTGCGCGCGTTGTCCGGGGTGAACTCGAGCAGGATCACCGCGGTCTGCGGAAGGATCTTGTACGCGAGGATCCCACCGGCGGCGAACAGCGGCGCGCCGACCGCCACGAACCCGACGGCGTACTTCTTCTCGTGGTTGTGCAGCCCCGGGGCCACGAAGCCCCACAGCTGGTAGAGCCACACCGGGGCGGCGAGCACCACACCGGCGGTCAGCGAGACCTTCAGGGCGATGGAGAACGGCGCGATGAGGCCGTTGACCGTCATGTCGGCGCAGGGACGCCCGTTGCGCTGCTCGACCACGCCGTTGGTGCAGCCGACCGAGTCCAGCATCGGCTTCATGATGAAGTCGATGAGGTCCTTGTAGAAGAACGCGGCCACGATGGTGATCGCGAGGACCGCAAGGACCGACTTCAGCAGCCGGTTTCTCAGCTCACGCAGGTGCTCGACGAGAGGCATGCGCCCTTCGGCGTCCTTTGCCTTCTGGTCCTTGTTCTCCTGCTTGCGGGCAGACTTGAGCAACCCACGTCCCTTGTCTCGTTGCAGATGACTGGCGCGACCGCGACGGGCGGGAGTCAGCCCTGAGTGGTGTGGTTGGGCTCGTTCACGGGCCGGGCGCTGGTGACGTCACCGGGCGAGGCCTGGATCGTGCGCGGGGCCGCGGGCTGCTGCTGGCCGGCCTGGTCGGCGACGGAAGCGGCGGTGGAAGCGTCCTCCGCCTCTCCCTCCTTCTTCATCGCCTTCGCCTCGCTCTTGAGGATGCGGGCGGACTTGCCGAGCGAGCGGGCCATGTCGGGAAGCTTCTTGGCACCGAACAGCAGGAAGATCACGGCGACGATAAGGAGGATCTCGAGGGGCTTCAGGTTGCCGATCATGTGTGTCTTCCTTCTCACCGAAACGGCTGGTTGTGGTGGCCAGACGGCCCGGACCTAAATCCGTCGACCGCTCTGACATGGATCGTAACCCCCGGGGGTAAACGCCAGGCAATCCCCCGGGGTATCCCCGCTTGCGTGGTCAGACAGTACGACGGTTGTCCCACCATTACTATGGCCGAACGGCCCGTCCGGCCCGGGCCAGGTCTGCCGCGGCCCGCTCCAGGTCGCCCGACGCGTCCGCGATCCGGCGCCCGGCGTCCGCCACCTGGCCCGAGAGCCTGCGCACCTCCACGAAGACGCGCACCGCGAGGACGGCGAGGACGGCGAGCCCGAGGAAGCCCAGAGCGATTGCGATCATCGGCCACAGCATGGGAAGAGCCTAGGCCACCGCACATGTCACAGGCTGCGCAGGGTGCTCACGCCGCCCCCCGTCAGCAGCTCCACGATGCGCTCACCGGCCGGCTTACGGACCTGGATCCCGCACTCCGGGCAGGTGAAGGAGTAGAAGGTGGTCCGCCGGCTGCCGCCGATGGCCAGCCGCAGGTCCCCCGCGTCCAGCTCGAAGCGGGCACGGCACTCGGTACAGGCCGCCTTGAAGGAGACCGGAGCGTCGGAGACGACCGGAGCACCGGAAACGACCGCAACATCCCGCACACCGGGCGAGCCCGGCACACCCCGCGCCTGCGGGCCGCCCCCCGCGCCCGGCGACCCCGGCCCTGACATCGGCGACATCGCTCCGAGCCCCCTCAGACCCGTTCCCCGGCAGCCGTGTCCTCGTACGCCGCGAGCGCCTCGCGGGCGGCCCGCCGCGCACTGTCGGCGAGCTCCACGGGGGCCACGATCCGCCCCTCGCGCCCCAGCCGCAGCGCGAGCCGGCGCAGCGAGGCCGGATCGGGACTGCGCAACGTGATCCGCAGGCCCCCGTCCGCCAGCTCCTCGGCGCTGTCGTGCGGGTAGTACTCGGCGACCCAGCGCCCGCCCGGACCGACCTCGACCACCACCTCCGGGTCCTCGGCGGCCGGCTGGACCAGGCCCACCGACAGGTCCCGGGGCTCGATGGCCGGCGGGTCCGCCCGCTCGTCGAGCAGACGGATCTCGGCCACCCGGTCCAGGCGGAAGGTGCGCCGCGCCTCCGAGAGGTGGCACCACCCCTCCATGTACGTGTGCCCCACGGCGAAGAGGCGGATCGGGTCCACCTCGCGCTCGGTGAGCTCGTCGCGCGCGGGCGAGTAGTACCGCAGCCACAGCCGCCGCCGCTCGGCGATGGCCCGGTCCACGTCGGCGAAGACCCCGCCCTCGGCCTCGAAGGTCACCGAGAGCCGCGCACTGGCCCCGGCCGCCTCACCGGCGGCCGCCTCCAGCTTCGCGGTCGCCCGCAGGAGGGCGTCCCGGTCGC
Source organism: Streptomyces sp. NPDC054961 (assembly GCF_053609145.1). Lineage (NCBI taxonomy): Bacteria > Bacillati > Actinomycetota > Actinomycetes > Kitasatosporales > Streptomycetaceae > Streptomyces > Streptomyces sp. NPDC054961. The sequence goes on from NZ_JBSGWY010000047.1 coordinate 36,316, forward strand.
TCTCGCGCAGCCCGGGCAGCGTGGCCACCGCGCGCGCCGCGACCAGCAGCGCGGTCGCCTCGTCGGCGGCCAGCCGCAGCGGCTCGGCGGTGGACTCCCCCGAAGCGTCGGGATTGCGCCACCAGATCCGCTCCCCGTCGGTGTCGATGTCGAGCAGGTCCCCGCCGCGGAAACTGGTCCCGCACATGGGAAGCACGTCGAGGTCCGAGATCAGCTCGTCCTCGGTGATCCCGAAGGCGCGGGCGACGTCGGCGACGTGCGCCCCGGGACGCTCGCGCAAGTACGTCACCAGCGAAAGCATCCGGCGCGTCTGGTCGATGGCGTTGGCAGCCATGCTGGTACGTCTCCCCCTCAGGGCACGTTCTACGGGAATGGACCGTCTACGGGAATGGACGGGGCCGGTCAGCCCTGGGCGACGGCACGCAGCCGGTCGACCACGTCGGCCCGCAGATCGGCGGGCTCCATCACGACCACGTCGGGGCCGAACTCCACCAGCCAGGCGTCGAGCCCGTGCCCGTACGGGATCTCCAGCTCGTCCCAGCCCTCCCCGCCCGCGCTCTCGCGCAGGGCGGTGGCCTTGGCCCGCAGCGGATAACCCGCCCCGGCCCGCAGCCGGATCAGCGCGGAGCGCTTCGCGCCCTCCCCGGCCCAGCTCGCCACGGTCTCCCGCACGGTCACCACGTCCGGGACCTCGGCGGTGTACACGGCCGCGCGCGAACGGACCTTCCCCGTGATGCGCGAGAGCCGGAACACCCGCTCCGCCCCGCGGTCACGGTCGAACCCGGCCAGGTACCAGTGGCCCCGCCAGCACTCCAGGGCCCAGGGCTCGACCTGACGGCTCTCGGGCCGGGCGGCATTGGACCGGCGGTAGTCGAAGACCACCGGGCGACGGTCGCGGCAGGCCAGCATCAGCGGCTCGAAAGCCGCCTCGTGCACCGGGATCCGCGGTTCGATGGCACTGTGCTGGCCCTCGTAGGGATCCCCGGCCTCCGGCATGCCCCCGGCGCGCAGCTTCTGCAGGGCGCCGCTCGCGGCCCCGGCGAGGCGGGCCTGCTGCCAGACCTTCGCGGCGAGCCCGAGGGCGGCGGCCTCCTCCGCGTCGAGGGCGACGGGCGGGAGCCTGTTGCTGTCACGGCGGGCCAGGTAGCCGGTGTCGCCCTCCAGGTTCTCCACGGTCTCGATGACGAGGCCGAGCTCCCGCAGGTCGTCCTTGTCCCGCTCGAACATCCGGTTGAAGGACTCGTCGTTCCCGGCTTCCATGTACGCCTCGATGGAGCCCCGCAGTTCGCGCTTGCTCAGCGGCCGACGGGTCCCCAGCAGACACAGCGCCAGATTCATCAGCCGCTCGGCCTTGGCAATCGCCATCGACGCCCATCCGCCCTTCTCGCCCCCGCACGCGCAATACCGCCACGCGCGCGCGTGCACCCGCGTGCACCCTCGTGACCGTGACCGTACCGCCCCGTCGGTCCAGGGCAAAAGCGAGGGCCCCCGCCGTCCGGCGGGGGCCCAGCGGCTTCACGGCGTGGCGATCAGGCGTTGACCAGGTCGCACACGAAGATCAGCGTCTCACCCGGCTTGATGGCGCCGCCGGCGCCACGGTCGCCGTACGCGAGGTGGGCCGGGATCGTCAGCTTGCGACGGCCGCCGACCTTCATGCCCTGGACGCCCTGGTCCCAGCCGGAGATGACCTGGCCGACACCGAGCTTGAACTGCAGCGGGGTGCCGCGGTTCCAGGACGCGTCGAATTCCTCACCGGTGGAGAAGGCCACGCCCACGTAGTGGACGGAGACGAGGGAACCGGCCTTGGCCTCGGCGCCCTCGCCCTCCCAGATGTCCTCGATGACGAGGTCGGCGGGGACCGGGCCGTCGGGGAAGTCGATCTCGGGCTTCTCGAGCTTGTCGCTCACGGTACTGCTCCTCAAACGTACGAACAGGGGGACAACCTGGACAGTCTTACATCACCGCGAGGATGTCGAGGCTGAAGACCAGCGTCGAGTTCGCCGGGATGGTGCCCTGCTCCTTGTCCCCGAAGCCCATGTCCGGCGGGATGACCAGCAGGACACGGCTGCCGGCCTTCTTGCCGATCAGGCCTTCCTTCAGACCCTTGACCGAAAGCTGCTCCATCGGCCACGTCACCGACTGGTCGGTGGCGTACGTGCTCTCGAAGGTCTTGTCGTCCTTCCACGTCTTGCCGTTGAACTTGACCACGACGTTGTCGGTGTCCTTGACGGCCGCGCCGTCACCCTCGAGCACGTAGTTCGAGACGAGCTTGGCCGGCGGCGCGACGTCCTTCGGGACGGTCACGGCCACTTCCTTGCCGTCCGTGTTCGTACCGACCTTGGGGAGGTCCTTGTTGTCCTGCGCGACCTCCTTGCCCGTGGCCGACGGCGGGATGGAGGTGCCCTTGACGATGTCCACGACGAAGACCAGCGTGGCGTTCGGCTTGATCTTCGGGGGCGAGCCCTGCTCGCCGTAGCCCAGGTCCGGCGGAATCACCAGCTCCAGACGGCTGCCGACCTTCTTGCCCTCGAGGCCCTGGTCCCAGCCCTTGATGACCTGGCCCGCCCCGATGGTCACGTCGAACGGCTTGCCCTTGCCGAAGCTCTGGTCGAACGGCTCCTTGCCGTCCCAGACCTGGCCGACGTAGTTGACCTGGGCGACATCGCCCTTCTTCAGCACCGGGCCGTCGCCCTCGCTGAGGGTCACCACCTTCAGTTCCTTCGGCGGGGTGCCCGACCCCTTCGACAGGGTGGGAGTCTCCCCGAACTTGGCGCCCTTCGTGATCGCGGGCACCCCGTTCTTCATCTCGGAGCCGCTGTCACCACAGGCCGCTGTCGAAAGCAGCAGAAGGGGTACGACTAGCAGGCCGGCAAGTCGGCGCACGTGTTCCTCAGATCTCAGACGGCACATAGGTCGCCGCCACTCTAAGGCGTGCACAGGGCCCCGTACGAGATTCGTACGGGGCCCCGTCTCAGATCAGTGCCACGTCACACACCGCGACAGCGGCCGAAGGCGGCTCCTACATCCCCGCGATCAGCTTCTCCACCCGGTCGTCCACCGACCGGAACGGGTCCTTGCACAGCACCGTCCGCTGCGCCTGGTCATTGAGCTTCAGATGCACCCAGTCGACCGTGAAGTCCCGCCGCTGCTCCTGCGCACGGCGGATGAAGTCACCGCGCAGCCGCGCCCTCGTCGTCTGCGGAGGCACCGACTTGCCCTCGAAGATCTTGAGGTCGTTGCAGATCCGCGCCGCCTGCCCCTTGCGCTCCAGCAGGTAGTACAGCCCGCGCCGACGATGGATGTCGTGGTACGCGAGGTCTATCTGAGCCACGCGCGGATTCGACATGGTCATGTTGTGCTTGGCCCGGTACCGCTCGATCAGCTGGTACTTCATGACCCAGTCGATCTCGGTCCCGATCCGGTCCAGGTCCTCCGCCTCGATCGCGTCGAGGGTCCGGCCCCACAGCTCCAGCACCTGGTCGACGACACCGGTACGGATGCCCCGGCGCTCGGCGAAGTCCACCGCCTTGTCGTAGTACTCCCGCTGGATCTCCAGCGCGGAGGCCTCCCGGCCGCTCGCCAGCCGCACCTTGCGCTGACCGGTGATGTCGTGACTGACCTCGCGGATCGCCCGGATCGGGTTCTCCAGCGTCAGGTCCCGCATCACCGTGCCCGCCTCGATCATGCGCAGCACCAGATCGGTCGCCCCGACCTTGAGCAGCATGGTCGTCTCGGACATGTTCGAGTCGCCCACGATCACGTGCAGACGGCGGTAGCGCTCGGCGTCCGCGTGCGGCTCGTCCCGCGTGTTGATGATCGGCCGCGAGCGGGTCGTGGCCGAGCTGACGCCCTCCCAGATGTGCTCGGCCCGCTGGCTCACGCAGTAGACCGCGCCCCGGGGCGTCTGCAGCACCTTGCCCGCGCCGCAGATCAGCTGACGCGTGACGAGGAACGGGATGAGAATGTCCGCGAGCCGCGAGAATTCCCCGTGCCGGGCCACCAGATAGTTCTCGTGGCACCCGTACGAGTTGCCCGCCGAGTCGGTGTTGTTCTTGAACAGATAGACGTCGCCCGCGATTCCCTCCTCGTGCAAGCGGCGTTCGGCGTCGACGAGCAGGCCTTCGAGAATGCGCTCGCCGGCCTTGTCGTGGGTGACCAGTTCGATCAGGTTGTCGCATTCGGGAGTTGCATACTCCGGATGCGAACCCACGTCGAGGTAGAGGCGGGCGCCGTTCCGCAGGAAGACATTGCTGCTGCGGCCCCATGACACAACACGGCGGAAGAGGTAGCGCGCCACTTCGTCAGGAGACAGTCGGCGCTGTCCCCTGAACGTGCACGTGACGCCGTACTCGTTCTCCAGCCCGAAAATGCGGCGGTCCATGACTGAACATTACGCCTTCTGCTCTGTTCTGAAACCGAGTTCGCGAGCGTCGTTCCGATCATTTTCCCGGGAACCGGCCACCGCACCGCCCGCGGCCGGGCGCCCCAGCACCCGCTGAGTGGCCATCAGCACCACCAGCGCCGCGGCCCCGGCCACGCTCGCCACCGCGAAACCGGCCGCCGTACCGCCCGCCTCCACCGACGGACCGGCCGCCGCCGTACCGATCGCCGCCCCCACGCCGAAGAACGTCACCAGCCACGAGAACGCCTCCGTCACCGTCCCCGCCGGAGCGTGCCGGTCCACCACGATGAACGCGCACGCGATCGCCGGCGCCAGGAACACCCCCGCCAGCGCCGTCAGCGCCGTCATCGCCACCGGACCCGGCACCAGCATCAGCGGCAGGTAACAGACCGCCAGCAGCCCCACGAGCAGCCGCAGCCGCCGCTCCGCCGCCCCCGGCCACTGCCGGGACCCGTAGAACACCCCGCCCACCAGCGCGCCCAGGCCCAGCGCCGCCATCAGCCAGCCGTAGACCGCCTGGCCCCCGTGCCCGTCGGCGTACGCCACGCCCGCCACCGTGATCGACCCCAGCGCCGTCCCCACGAAGAAGAAGGCGCCCAGCAGCGCCAGCAGCCCCCGCGACCGCAGGGCCCCCAGCCAGTGGGCCTCGCGCGGCGCCGAACGCCACGTACGGGAGGGCTCGGACACCACGACCGACAGCGCCCCGAGCACCCCGATCGCGTTGATGGCCAGCAGCGCGGCCGCCGGATCCCACAGCGCCACGAACAGGGTCACCAGCAGCGGCCCCACCGTGAACATGACCTCCTGCGCCACCGCGTCCATCGCGTACGCCGTGTGCACCCGCTCCTCCTTGCCGCCGAGCACGCTCGGCCACAAGGCGCGCAGCCCGCCCTCCAGCGGCGGCGTAAACAGCCCCGCGACCACGACCGCCCCGTACGCCGCGACCGCCGACCCGGTCCCCGCGACCGCCAGCCACACCATGCCCAGCGCCGAGAGGACCGCAGCCGGCAGCTGCACCCGCGGCTGCCCGTACAGGTCCACCGCCCGGCCCAGCAGCGGCTGCCCGACGGCGTTGGCCACCCCGTACACCGCCGCCAGCGCGCCCGCCAGGCTGTAACTGCCCCCCTCGGCCCGGGTGAACAGCACGATCGCGATCGGCCCCGTGCCGTTCGGCAGCCGGCCTATGAGCGTGCCCACCAGCAGCCTCGCGGCGTGCCGGGTCCTGAGCAGCTCCGCGTACCCCGCGGCCATGTCCGCCCCCCTTCTGCCCGGTTCCGACCGGGGTAATACGTATAACGCGACGCGTCATACGTACCATGGCCCCATCCCGGCGGTCCACACGCCACCACCCCGCCGGACCCCCCGAACCCCCCTGACCTCGCACTCCAGGAGCACCGTGTGACGAGACCCACCAGCCGCGACGTGGCCACCGCCGCCGGGGTCTCCCAGGCCACCGTCTCCCTCGTCCTCGGCGACAAATGGCGCGGCCGCGTCTCCGAACGCACCGCGGACACCGTCCGCCGGACCGCCACCGAACTCGGCTACCGCCCCAACCTCGCCGCCCGCAACCTCCGCCTCGGCTCCACCCGCACCGCCCTCCTCGTCGTCCCCGCCCTCACCAACGAGTTCTTCGCCCGCGTCTACACCGGCGCCGCCCGCGTCGCCGCACGACACGGCTTCGGCGTCGTCCTCTACCCCTCCCCCGACGGCACCGGCCCCGCCCGCGACCCCTTCGCCTCCGCCGCCGCCGCCCTCGACGGAGTCATCGCCTCCTCCATGGCCGCCGACGCCCTCGAAGCCCTGGGCGGCGACGGACTCCCCCTCGTCATGCTCGACAGCGACCCCACCGCCGGCACCGCCGCCGCCCATGTCAACCTCGCCATCGCCGACGGCATGCGCCAGGTCACCGCGCACCTCCTCGCCCACGGCCACCGCCGCTTCCTCCACCTCGCCTCCGCCGTCGACTCCTGGACCTTCGACATCCGCGCCGCAGCCCTGAGCGCCCTCCTGAGCCCCTCCGCCGAACTGCGCACCGTACGGTCCCCGCTCACCGTGGACGGCGCCCGTACGGCCACCGAGGCCGCCCTGGCCGCCCCCGGGGCCCGCCCCACCGCCATCGTCTGCGACGACGACATCCTCGCCGCCGGAGCCTGCAAGGCCGCCCGGCGCCTCGGCCTGCGCGTCCCCGAGGACCTCTCCGTCACCGGCTTCGACGACCTCGCCCTCGCCACCGCCGTCGAACCCGAACTCACCACCGTCCGGCTCCCCGCCGAACGCATCGGCGAACAGGGCATGACCGCCCTCCTCGCCGTCCTCGAAGGCACCCCCTGGACCGCCGCCGACCTCCCCGTCGAACTCGTCGTCCGCGACTCCTCGGGCCCCGCCCCGGCCCCGTGACGCGCGAAAGCGCCCCCGGCCGCGAGGCCGGGGGCGCTTGCACACGCCTGATCCCTACTCGGCTTCCTCGTCGGGAGCCTCGTCGTTCGAGACGGCGTCCGCCTGGACGGCCGCCGGAACGTCCGCCTCCAGCAGCCGCGACAGCTGCCGTCCCCGGATCCGCTTGAACTTGCGCTGCTGGCCCCGCGTACGGTCCAGCACCGCCACCTCCAGCCGCTCGGCCGGAATCGTCTTGTCCGTACCGTTCGCCTGGCTGGACAGCGCCTGCACCGCCAGCTTCAGGGCCTCGGACAGGGTCATCCCGTCCTGGTGCCGCTGATCGAGGAACGTACTGATCTGCTCGGCGTTGCCGCCGACCGCGACCGAACCGTGCTCGTCCACGATCGACCCGTCGTGCGGCAGCCGGTAGATCTGGTCGCCCGCGGCCGTGGCACCGACCTCGGCCACCACCAGCTCCACCTCGTACGGCTTCTCGCCGGCGCTGGAGAAGATCGTTCCCAGCGTCTGCGCGTAGACGTTCGCCAGCCCACGGGCCGTCACGTCGTCACGGTCGTAGGTGTATCCGCGCAGATCGGCGTAGCGCACGCCCCCGATCCGCAGGTTCTCGTACTCGTTGTACTTGCCGGCGGCCGCGAAGCCGATCCGGTCGTAGATCTCGCTGAACTTGTGCAGCGCGCGAGAGGGGTTCTCCCCGACGAACACGATGCCGTCGGCGTACTGGATCACGACGAGGCTGCGACCGCGCGCGATGCCCTTGCGGGCGTACTCCGCCCGGTCGGCCATCGCCTGCTGCGGTGAAACGTAGAACGGAGTCGACACCGGCTGTCCGTCCCTTTCTTCTGGGCTCCTACGGGGCGACGGATGGTCAGAGCAGGGCGGCGCGCGGGCCGTCGGGCTGCTCCAGCCGACGATTCGTGATCTTACGGGCCAGCTCCGACGACTCCTCGTCGGTCAGCCTGCGGAATCCCTCATCGGTCATGACGGTGACGATGGGGTAGATGTGGCGGTACAGGTCCGGACCACCGGTCGCCGAGTCGTCGTCGGCGGCGTCGTACAACGCCTGGATGACGAGCGTCGTCGCCTCTTCCTCCGTCAGCTTCGAGTGGTACAGCTTCTTCATGGAGCCGCGCGCGAAGATCGAGCCGGAACCGGTCGCGGCGTACCCGTGCTCCTCGGAGCGGCCGCCGGTCACGTCGTAGGAGAAGATCCGGCCCTTCTCCTTGGCCTCGTCGTACCCGGCGAAGAGCGGTACGACCGCGAGGCCCTGCATCGCCATTCCCAGATTGCTCCGGATCATGGTGGAGAGACGGTTCGCCTTGCCCTCCAGGCTCAGGGTCGCCCCCTCCACCTTCTCGAAGTGCTCCAGCTCCAGCTGGAACAGCTTCACCATCTCCACGGCCAGACCGGCCGTACCGGCGATCCCGACGGCGGAGTACTCGTCCGCCGGGAACACCTTCTCGATGTCCCGCTGCGCGATCATGTTCCCCATGGTCGCCCGCCGGTCACCGGCGAGGACGACCCCGCCGGGGAAGGTGGCGGCCACGATGGTCGTCCCGTGCGGCGCCTCGACGATCCCCTCCGGGAGCCTCCGGTTGCCCGGCAGCATCTCGGGCTGGTGCGCGCCCAGGAAGTCCATGAAGGACGAGGACCCCGGCGTCAGGAAGGCTGCCGGTAGACGCCCTGTGCTACGAGTGTTGGGTTCCACAGGTTTCCTTCCACATAAGCGGCTGCACGCCGTATGACGTCCGGCCGATCCTTGAGTTGCCCCAGTGCTGCGTTGCAGGCAAAGCACAGCACGCCCCGGACCCTACCCGTCTGGTGATCGTGATCCACATGTTCTGCCGGACCCTCCTGGCAGATCACGCACACTCCACCCTGAGCCGCGATCATCTCGTCGCGTTCGGCTTCGGTGATGCCGTATTTACGCATGAAGTAGCTCGCTCGGTTCCGCTTCGCCCTGCATGTGCGGCAGTAACTAGACCACCCATCCGATGTGGTCTTGTTCGCTTCCCATTCCGAGTGCGGCTTAATCTCCTCACACCGGGGACACCGCTTGCGGCCGGACGGGACGGCAACCTTCTGCCGCACCGTCCGCCCCTTCGCCTCTTGGCGCTCCTTGTAGTACTCCGCCGAGCACGTGCGGCAATAGGCCTGTAATCCATCAGGTGACGAGCGGTTGCTCTGGAATTCCGCTCGCGGTCTGTCCTGCTTGCATCGAGAACACCGCTTCGTACCCTCGGAGAACAACCCCGCCCCCGCCTTCGATTCGAAGGTCAAATGGCCCTACTGGCCACCTTTTTGCACGAACGACCGCACGAAGTCCTCGGCATTCTCCTCGAGCACATCATCGATTTCGTCGAGTACCGAGTCGACGTCGTCCGAGAGCTTTTCCTGTCGCTCCTTGAGGTCGGTCGATTCTTCGACCGCGGCCTCCTCGACCTCCTCGGTCGAGCGCTGCGCCTTCTGCTGTCCGCCGCCGGTGTCCTTGGTCGCCATGTCTAGCTCACCCCGCTCGGTTCGCACGCTCACACGGAGAGACCCCGGGAATTCGGGATCCCTCAAGATCAGACCCTACGTCGGACCCTACAAGGAGGCTCCGACATTCGTCGCCGTACTTGTTCAGAAAATCCCGCGGAACGCCCGGGTGTCTTCATGATTCCCAGGTCGGGGGCCTTTCAGCCCCCGACGGGCGATCGATCGAAGGGGCTCAGCGCCCCGAAAGCACCCGCACCAGGTCCTGCGCCGTCCGGCACCGGTCCAGGAGCTCCTTCACGTGGGCCCTCGTCCCCCGGAGCGGTTCCAGCGTCGGGACCCGCTGGAGCGAGTCGTGGCCGGGCAGGTCGAAGATCACCGAGTCCCAGGAGGCCGCGGCCACGTCGTCCGCGTACTGCTCCAGGCAGCGGCCCCGGAAGTACGCCCGGGTGTCCTCCGGGGGCTTGCCCTGCGCCCGTTCCACCGCGGTCTCGTCCAGCAGCCGCTTCATCTTGCCGCGGGCCACCAGGCGGTTGTACAGCCCCTTGTCAGGCCGTACGTCCGCGTACTGCAGGTCCACCAGGTGCAGCCGCGCCGCGTCCCAGCCCAGTCCGTCCCGGCGCCGGTAGCCCTCCAGGATCTCCCGCTTCGCGATCCAGTCGAGCTCCCCGGACAGGCCCATCGGGTCGGTCTCCAGCCGGCCCAGTACGTCCTCCCAGCGGGCCAGTACGTCCTTGGTCTGCTCGTCCGCGTCGGAGCCGAAACGCTCCTCCACGTACTTCCTGGCCAGCTCGAAGTACTCCATCTGGAGTTGTACGGCGGTCAGCGTGCGGCCGCTGCGCAGCGTGATCAGGTGGTGCAGGTCGGGGTCGTGGGAAACCTGGTGCAGGGTGCGCACGGGCTGGTCCACGGCGAGGTCGACGTTGATGTAGCCGTCTTCGATCATGGACAGGACGAGTGCGGTCGTGCCGAGCTTGAGGTAGGTGGAGATCTCGGAGAGGTTGGCGTCGCCGATGATCACGTGGAGCCGGCGGTACTTCTCGGCGTCCGAGTGGGGTTCGTCGCGGGTGTTGATGATGGGGCGCTTGAGGGTGGTCTCGAGGCCGACCTCGACTTCGAAGTAGTCGGCGCGCTGGCTGATCTGGAAGCCGTGTTCGCGGCCGTCCTGGCCGATGCCGACGCGGCCGGCGCCGGTGAAGACGATGCGCGAGACGAAGAAGGGGGTGAGGTGGCGCACGATGTCCGAGAAGGGGGTCTCCCGCTTCATCAGGTAGTTCTCGTGCGTGCCGTAGGAGGCGCCCTTGTTGTCGGTGTTGTTCTTGTAGAGGTGGATGGGCTGGGCCCCGGGGAGCTGGGCGGCCCGGACGGCCGCCTCCGCCATGATCCGCTCGCCGGCCTTGTCCCAGAGGACGGCGTCGAGCGGGTTGGTGATCTCCGGCGAGCTGTATTCGGGGTGGGCGTGGTCCACGTAGAGGCGTGCGCCGTTGGTGAGGATGACGTTGGCGAGGCCGATGTCCTCGTCGGTGAGCTGGCTGTTGTCGGCGGCCTCGCGGGCGAGGTCGAAGCCGCGGGCGTCCCGCAGCGGGTTCTCCTCCTCGAAGTCCCAGCGGGCGCGTCGCGCCCGGTGCATCGCCGCCGCGTAGGCGTTGACGATCTGGGACGAGGTGAGCATGGCATTGGCGTTCGGGTGCCCCGGGACGGAGATCCCGTACTCCGTCTCGATCCCCATTACTCGCCGTACGGTCATGCGGCCCTCCTTGCCCGGCGGCGCTCCCGTGCGGGAGCGGCGCTCAAGTACCGCTGGTGCTCCGATGCGTCGTGTGCGGTGCCCGTCCCCGCACTGCGCGACCTGCGGTACGGAAGAGCCTAGAACCACTCCGCGCTGGTGGGGAGATCATTTCGGTCATTGAATTCGACCGGTCACCGGCTGAAAAGAGCAGTCGGTAAAACAGGCGGGGGGGGGGGGGCCGGGGGGGGGCCCCCCCCCCCCCCCCGGGGGTTGTGGTTAATTCAGGGTGTTGGGCCCCGGGGGCTTGTGTGTGACGGGTGGGGGC
>NZ_JBSGWY010000047.1:47650-55273 GCF_053609145.1 Streptomyces sp. NPDC054961
CCAGCCGGTGGTGTTGTTGTTATTTATTTTTTGATTTAGACAGTCCGCCCCCCCCTGAAAACAACACTATAAGTCTCCCCGGGGGGGGGGGGGGGGGCGGGGCCCCCCCCCCCCCCCCGGCCCGCTTCGTTTAGAGGTACTGACCGGTGTTGGCCACCGTGTCGATGGAGCGTCCGGTGTCCGCGCCTTGTTTTCCGGTGACGAGCGTGCGGATGAATACGATCCGCTCGCCCTTCTTTCCGGAGATCCGGGCCCAGTCGTCGGGGTTGGTGGTGTTGGGGAGGTCCTCGTTCTCCTTGAACTCGTCCACGCAGGCCTGGAGGAGGTGGGCGACGCGAAGGCCCCGCTGTTTGTGCTCGAGGAAGGCCTTGATGGCCATCTTCTTCGCACGGTCCACGATGTTCTGGATCATCGCGCCCGAGTTGAAGTCCTTGAAGTAGAGGACTTCCTTGTCGCCGTTGGCGTACGTGACCTCGAGGAAGCGGTTCTCCTCGGTTTCGGCGTACATCTGCTCGACGACGGTCTGGATCATGCTGTGGACGGTGTCGGCCGTGGAGCCCTGGTGCTCGGACAGGTCGTCCGAGTGGAGGGGCAGCGTGGCCTTGAGGTACTTCGCGAAGATGTCCTTCGCCGCCTCGGCACCCGGACGCTCGATCTTGATCTTCACGTCGAGCCGGCCGGGTCGCAGGATGGCCGGGTCGATCATGTCCTCACGGTTGGAGGCGCCGATGACGATGACGTTCTCCAGGCCTTCCACGCCGTCGATCTCGGCGAGCAGCTGGGGGACGATGGTGTTCTCCACGTCCGAGCTGACGCCTGATCCACGGGTGCGGAAGAGGGATTCCATCTCGTCGAAGAAGACGATGACGGGGGTGCCCTCGCTCGCCTTCTCCCTCGCACGCTGGAAGACGAGGCGGATGTGCCGCTCGGTCTCGCCGACGTACTTGTTGAGGAGTTCGGGGCCCTTGATGTTCAGGAAGTAGGACTTCCCGGCGGGCTGGCCGGTGACTTCGGCGACCTTCTTGGCAAGGGAGTTGGCCACGGCCTTGGCGATGAGCGTCTTGCCACAGCCGGGGGGGCCGTAGAGCAGGATGCCCTTCGGGGGCCGCAGTTCGTGTTCCTTGAAGAGGTCCGGGTAGAGGTAGGGGAGCTCGACGGCGTCGCGGATCAGTTCGATCTGGTCGCCCAGGCCGCCGATCTTGTCGTAGTCGATGTCCGGGACCTCTTCGAGGACGAGGTCTTCGACTTCGCTCTTGGGCACGATCTCGTAGACGTAGCCGGAGCGGGGTTCGAGCAGCAGGGAGTCGCCGGGGCGGATGGTGACGTCCAGGAGCGGCTCGGCGAGCCTCACCACCCTTTCCTCGTCGGTGTGCCCGACCACCAGGGCGCGCTCGCCGTCCTCGAGGATTTCCTTGAGGGTGACGATGTCCCCGGCCCGCTCGTACGCCATGGCTTCGACCACGTTGAGGGCTTCGTTGAGCATGACCTCCTGGCCGCGCCGGAGGTCTTCCGGTTCGACGCTGGGGCTCACGTTCACCCGGAGCTTCCGGCCGCCGGTGAAGATGTCGACGGTTCCGTCTTCGTTGGACTGCAGGAAGACTCCGAAGCCGGCCGGCGGCTGTGCGAGCCGGTCGACTTCTTCCTTGAGGGCCACGATCTGGTCTCGGGCCTCGCGCAGGGTATTCGCCAGACGCTCGTTCTGGGCGGATACGCCTGCCAGGTTTGTCTGGAGCTCGACGATCCGCTCTTCGAGAATCCTCGTGTGTCGCGGAGAGTCGGCGAGCTTACGTCGCAGGACGGCGATTTCCTGCTCGAGATAGGCAACCTGGCCGGCGGGGTCCTCAGACCCTCGCCCGGGCCGGATGCCGCGGTTGATGTCGTCGTCGTGGGCTGCCACGGTCCTCACCTCCTCCAAGGGGAGCTGGACGCTTTCTGACCCTACCTGGGCTGGTGGTGATTGAAACCCCTAGATCACAAAGACGGTAGGGGTGTGTCCGATCTTCACCCTTGCGTACTCCCTCACCCCAAGGAAATACCCACCCATCAACATCGGAAAGCAGCCGGTTGTAAGGTCGAAGTGTTCAACACCCGTCAGAGCTCGTGCGACTTGTCGCGAGTTGTGTCCGGGATGGATCACTCACCGCAGGGAACGGCAGGAGATATGACCGTGCAGCAGGGGGCACCCAGCGACCAGACCATCGGCTCGGGCGAGGCTGGAGAGCCGCTCGAAGTCTGGATCGACCAGGACCTCTGTACGGGCGACGGGATCTGCGTTCAGTACGCCCCAGAGGTCTTCGAGCTGGACATCGACGGTCTGGCGTACGTGAAGAGCCCCGAGGACGAGCTGCTCGTGGAGGCGGGGGCGACGACTCCGGTTCCGCTGGTCCTGCTCCAGGACGTGGTGGATTCCGCGAAGGAATGTCCCGGTGACTGCATCCACGTGAGGCGGGTTTCGGACAGGGTGGAAGTCTTCGGTCCCGACGCGCAGTGAGGGTTCAAACACCTGTGGCGGACGAGTCCGTAAGCTCCTGGCGGAATTTTCCGCCGGTCCAGCGCCACTTGGCGAGCTGCTTGGTGTCGGGGCTGTAGCGGGGCACTTCGGGCGACGAGTACCCGAGGAGCGTCGCGGTGACGAGTCCGCCGCGCACGGTGACCTCCGTGGCGGTCTGCTTGCGGCCCGCTTCGAGCAGGGTGGCGACGACGCGGGGCTTCGCGTCCTCGGCGGCGTCCTGGGCGAGTACGTAGAGGGCGTGCGGCGGGGTCCCCGAGCCGGCGTCGCAGCGGACGGCGGCCACGGTCTCGGGTCGGCCGTCGCCGTCGAGGTCGCCTTCGGCGGTGGCCGTGACGGCCTGCGGGGCCCCTTTGCAGTCCAGGGGGTACGCGACCGCGTGCGCGTCGGGAGCGGCCGCCTGGGGGCCGTTCGCGGGCCGGGCGGGAGCCGTGGGGGACGCGGGACCCGCCGGACCCGCGGTGGCTTCGGTGGCCTGGCTCGGCTGGAGGAATCCCGCGCCGGCGATGACGGCGGCCAGGGCCGAGGCGGTGACGAGCCAGTGGACGGGCCGGGCCCGGTGGTGCGCCGGGGTGTGCGGTGTCGGCGCCGACTCGGCGGTGCTGTGCGGCACGCGGGGTGTCTCCTGTGCGAAGGGTGACGGGGAGCCAGCATCGTGCCACACCTCACATCGGAGTGGAACGGGCGGGTCCGGGCCGGCCGGCCGGGTTGGCCGGCTGGCCGGCCGGGCCGGTGTCCGGGCAACGAAAAGACGCCGTGGCGCAGTTCCCGGATCGTACGGGGAACTGCGCCACGGCGTCCGTGTGTTGGGTGGCCCGTGCGGGCCGGTCGCCCGGTGGCTCAGTCGCGGTCGCCGTCGGCGGGGGCCGCGGGGGCGGCGGACTTGGAGCCGGACTGGCTGCCGGGGCCCTCGTAGTCCTCGCCGTAGGCGCCCTTGGAGGGGCGGCGGCGGCGCATGGGCGGCTCGACGCCGTCCGCGAGGCGGCGGGCGGTGACGAGGAAGCCGGTGTGGCCGATCATCCGGTGGTCCGGGCGGACGGCGAGGCCCTCCACGTGCCAGTTGCGGATCATCGATTCCCAGGGCTGCGGTTCGGCGTAGCAGCCGAACTCGCGGATGGATTCGACGGTCCGGGAGAGCTGGGTGGTGGTGGCCACGTAGCAGCAGAGGATGCCGCCGGGGACCAGCGCCTTGGAGACGGCCTCCAGGCACTCCCAGGGGGCGAGCATGTCGAGGATCACGCGGTCGACGTCCGTGTCGGACAGGTTGTCCTGGAGGTCGCCCACGGTCAGCTGCCACGCGGGGTGCGGGCCGCCGAAGTAGCGCTCGACGTTGGCCGTGGCGATCTCGGCGAAGTCCGGGCGGCGCTCGTAGCTGTGGAGCATGCCCTGGTCGCCGATGGCGCGCAGCAGGAAGCTGCTCAGGGAGCCGGAGCCCACACCTGCCTCCACGACGCGGGCGCCGGGGAAGATGTCGGCGAAGGCCAGGATCTGGCCCGCGTCCTTGGGGTAGACCACGGCGGCGCCGCGGGGCATGGACAGGACATAGTCGGGGAGCAGGGGACGCAGCGCGAGGTAGGCGACGTTGCCCGTGGTACGGACAACGCTGCCCTCGGGAGAGCCGATCAGCTCGTCGTGCGGGAAGGAACCCTTGTGGGTGTGGAAATTCTTCCCGGCTTCGAGCGTGAACGTGTAGTGGCGGCCCTTGGGGTCGGTGAGCTGAACCTGGTCCCCGACCTCGAAGGGCCCGCGTCGGCGGGCGGCACCGGTCGGTTCGGACATGTGACCAGTGTATTGGCTTCAGGACTGGGGCCGCGCCATGGCCTTCACGAAGGCCCTCTCGACGTCCTGGGTGGAGAGCACTCCGTAGATCTCGCCGCCGGGTTCGAGGACGAGGTATTCGGTGGCGGGGGTGGTGCGCAGGTGGTCGAGGAGTTCTTCGCCGGTGAGTTCCGCGGAAACCTTCATGCCGTCGGTGAGGTCCTGGGAGAGGGTGCTGACGGCGATCCAGGGGCGTCGGTGTTCGGGGACGGAGGCGATGGCGGTTTCGCGGACGATGCCGGTGGGGTCGCCGAGTCCGTCGACGACGACGAGGGCGCGGGCGCCGGCTTCGTTGGCGCGGCGCAGGGCTTCGGAGAGGGGGGTGGCGTTCTCCACGGGGATGGCGCGGCGGGTGAGTTTGCGGGCGTGGAGTTCCGGGAGGTGTTCGCGCAGGCGGGCCATGCGCAGGCTGTTGCCGGCGCCGGTCCAGATGATGGCGGCGAGGATCGCGGCGAGCAGGGCGTCCATGACGGTGTCCATGCCGCCGATCTCCTGGACGGGGCTGCCGAGGACTCCGGTGTGCGTGAGGAGCGGCAGGCCGAGGAGGACGGCGACGGCGAGGCCGCGGCCGACCCAGGCGGCGGCGATGGTGCCGGCCATGGGTTTGCCGGTGATGCCCCAGATGACGGCGCGGAGCATGCGGCCGCCGTCGAGGGGCAGTCCGGGGAGGAGGTTGAAGGCGGCGACGAGGAGGTTGGAGATCATCAGGCCGGCGAGGAGGACGCCGGGGACGCTGGCGGGTTCGACGGCGTCCATGCCGAGGTAGAAGGCGCCGGCGAGGAGGAGGGAGAGCAGGGGGCCGACGAAGGCGAGGACGAATTCGCGGCCGGGGGTCTCGGATTCCTTCTCGATCTCGGAGACGCCGCCGAAGAACTGGAGCTGGATGCGGCGTACGGGGAGTTTGAAGCGCAGGGCGGCGACGGTGTGGGCGAGTTCGTGGACGAGCACCGAGGCGTAGAAGGCGACGGCGAAGAAGAGGGCGACCAGGTAGCGGGCGGGGCCGAGGTCGGGGAGGATCCGGTCGAGCTGGTCGCCGAAGACCCAGGTGATGAGGGCGGCGACGAGGAACCAGCTGGGCGAGACGTAGACGGGTACGCCGAAGGGGCGGCCCATGAGGAGTCCGCCGCCCGGTCCTGAGCGCCGGCCCGCGCGCTCGCCGGTTTCGTCGGTGTCTGCCACGGTTGTCCTTCGTTCGCTGCTGTCCGGCGCAGTGGGGGCGCCGGCGGTTCTTCCTGCTTCTTCCCATGATGTCGCGGGTGCGCCGTAGCGCGGTGTGATGCTCTGATCATGCAGTGCGAGGGGTCTCGGAGTCGATGGTATGCGCGTGCTGACGGTGGCGGGTCGTAGGGTTTTGCGTATGACGACGAGCCCTGGCAACGGTCCGGACGACGCGGCGCCCGATGCCGTGCCCAGCAGTGTGCCCACTCCTGCGCCGCCCAGCCCTGCGCCGGGCTCCGTACCGGGCGGGGTGGAGGGCGGGACCGCGGGCGGGACCGCGGGTGGCCCGGAGGGCGGTGCGGGGGCCGTGGCCGTGGCGCCGACGTCGCTGTCCCCGTCCCGGGCGAGTGATTTCATGCGGTGTCCGCTGCTGTACCGGTTCCGGGTGATCGACAAGCTGCCGGAGAAGCCCAGTGCGGCGGCGACCCGGGGCACGCTGGTGCACGCGGTGCTGGAGCGGCTCTTCGACCATCCGGCGCAGGAGCGGACGGCGCCGCGGGCCAAGGCGCTGATCCCGGGGCAGTGGGACCGGCTGCTGGAGTCGAAGCCGGAGCTGGCGGAGCTGTTCCCGGAGGGTGACGAGGGGGCGGGGCTGGCGCGGTGGCTGACGGAGGCCGAGGCGCTGGTGGACCGGTGGTTCACGCTGGAGGACCCGACGCGGCTGGAGCCGGTGGAGCGGGAGTTCTTCGTGGAGACGGAGCTGGAGTCGGGGCTGCGGCTGCGCGGGATCATCGACCGGGTGGACGTGGCGCCGACGGGCGAGGTGCGGATCGTCGACTACAAGACGGGCAAGGCGCCGCGGCCGGAGTACGCCGAGGGCGCGCTGTTCCAGATGAAGTTCTACGCGCTGGTGGTCTGGCGGCTGAAGCGGGTGCTGCCGCGGCGGCTCCAGCTGGTGTACCTGGGCAGCGGGGACGTGGTGACGTACGACCCGGTCGTCGAGGACCTGGAGCGGATGGAGCGCAAGCTGCTGGCGCTGTGGGACGCGATCCGGGAGGCGACGCTGACGGGTGACTGGCGGCCGCGGGCGACGAAGCTGTGCGGCTGGTGTGATCATCAGTCGGTGTGTCCCGAGTTCGGGGGGACTCCCCCGGTTTATCCGCTGACCGTCGCGCCGCGCACCGCGGCCGGGGGTTCCGCGCTGCCGTAGGCCGTCCGCCCGTCGCGGATCTTGCCGGACCGGGGCAGTTCGGGTGTGCGGGTCAGGGCAGAATGGGCGGCGTCCCCCGACCGCGTCCGACGAATACGAGGTAGACCCCGTGGCGATCCGCGTACTGCTGGTCGACGACCAGCCGCTCCTGCGCACCGGTTTCCGGATGATCCTGGAGGCCGAAGAGGACCTCGCGGTGGTCGGCGAGGCCGGGGACGGCCTGCAGGCGCTGGACCAGGTGCGGGCGCTGCAGCCCGATGTGGTGCTGATGGACATCCGGATGCCGCGGATGGACGGGGTGGAGGCGACCCGGCAGATCACGGGTCCGGGCCGGGACGGTCCGGCGCGGGTGCTCGTGCTGACGACCTTCGATCTGGACGAGTACGTGGTGGAGGCCTTGCGGGCGGGGGCGAGCGGGTTCCTGCTGAAGGACGCGCCGGCCGTCGAGCTGGTGCAGGCGATCCGGGTGGTGGCGGGCGGCGAGGCGATGCTCGCGCCGAGCATCACGCGGCGGCTGCTGGACAAGTACGCGGGTCATCTGCCGTCGGGCGAGGACAGCGTTCCGCACGCGCTGGGGACGCTGACCGAGCGCGAGGTCGAGGTGTTGAAGCTGGTGGCCCGGGGGCTGTCCAACGCGGAGATCGCGGCGGACCTGTTCGTGTCGGAGACGACGGTGAAGACGCACGTGGGCCACGTGCTGACGAAGCTGGGTCTGCGGGACCGGGTGCAGGCCGCGGTGTACGCGTACGAGAGCGGTCTGGTGCGGCCGGGCGCCGGCCAGTAGCGGCGGGCGTCCCGCGCGCGGCACTGCCGCGGCGCCGGGCGGTCCGGCCCCGTCGCCCCGGGACCGCGGGACGTCGCGGGCCCCGGGACCCCGGGGGGGGGGTCGGGGGCGCGGGCGGTGGGGGGCGTGGTGTCCCGGGAGGAG
>NZ_JBSGWY010000047.1:55282-62700 GCF_053609145.1 Streptomyces sp. NPDC054961
CGCGCGCGCGCGCGCGCGCGCGCGGGCGCGCGCGCCCCCCGCCCCCCCCGCGCCCCCCCCCCCCCCCCCCCCGCGCCCCCCCCGGCGGGGGCGGGCCCCCCCCCCCCCCCTCGTCCGTGGGTGCCGGTTCAGCCCTTGCTGATCTCCCAGAAGCGGAAGACGGTCGAGGGGTCCAGGGACCACTGCAGGCCGGTCACGTTTCGGCGGGTGACGGCGTACTGCTTGCTCTGCCAGAGCGGGAGGATCGGGACCTCGTCGGCGACGATGTCCTGCAGGCGGCCGTAGTCGGTGGCGGCGGCGCTGCGGTCGGCCTTCGCGGAGGTCGCCGGGATGATCGTCCCGGTGATCTCCTTGTTGTCGTAGTTGTTGTGCAGGACGTTGTCCGGGCCGAAGAACGGCTGGGTGAAGTTGTCGGCGTCCGGGTAGTCGGGCACCCAGCCCTTCACGTAGACGCCGTACTTGCCGTCGGCGACGTCCTTCTCGTACTGATCGGACTCGACGGACTTGACGTCGGCCTCGAAGAGGCCGCTGTCGTTGAGCTGCTTGGCGATCAGCTGGAATTCCTGCTCCGTGGACGGGCCGAAGCGCGAGGGCGTCGAGTACAAGGTGATCTTGACCTTGTCCTTGATGCCGGCGGCGTGCAGGACGGCCTTGGCCTTCGCGGGCTGGGGGCTGCCGCCGTAGCGGTCGAAGAAGGCGGTGGTGTGCGAGGCGATGCCGGCCGGGACGATCGAGTACAGCGAGGTGGCCGTGCCGTCGTAGACCTCCTTGACGAGGGCTTCGCGGTCGACGAGGTAGGCGATGGCCTTGCGGACGGGGAGCTTCCCCACGACCGGGTCGTTCATGTTGAAGACGAGGTGTTCGACTTCGGCGCCGGAGCCCTGGACGACCTCGACCTTCTGGTCGCCGGTCTTGGAGGCGAGGCCGGCGATGTCCTTGGCGGCGAGGCCGCGGAAGGCGAAGTCGACGTCTCCGCTTTCGAGGACCTTCCTGAGGGCGGCCTGGTCCTGGTCGAAGAACTTCATGGTGACGCCGCTGTTCTTCGGCTTCGCCTTGCCGTTGTAGGACTCGTTGACGGAGAAGCCGGCGCTCTTCTCGTTGATGGAGTCCAGCTTGTAGACGCCCGAGCCGATGGCCTTGCCGTCCGTGCGGAGCTTGTCGGCGGGGTACTCGGCGTGGTCGACGATGGAGCCGGCGCCCGAAGCGATCTTGCTCGGGAACGTCGCGTCGGAGTACTTGAGGTGGAAGATGACCGTCTTGTCGTCGGGGGCGTCGATGGAGCCGATCGACGCGAGCATGACGGCGGGGCCGTTCTCGTCGTTGATCTTCAGGGTCCGCTCGAAGGAGTACTTGACGTCCTTCGAGGTCAGGCTGTTGCCGTTGCTGAACTTCAGGCCGCCGCGCAGGGTGCACTTGAACACCTTGCTGTCCGCGCCCTCGAAGCCGCAGGACTGCGCGGCGTCGGGCTCGGGAGTGGTGCCGCCCTTGGGGAAGGCGAGCAGGGACTGGAAGACGTTGTTGAAGAGCAGCCACGAGCCGGAGTCGTAGCCCGAGGCGGGGTCGGTGGACTTCACCTTGTCGGATATGCCCATGATGACGCCCTTGCCGCTGCCGGCGTTCGAGCCATCCGTCGACCCGCAACCGCTGAGCAGCGCGGCGGCGGTGGCCGCACCGAGCGGGGCTGCCAACCACTGGTTACGTCTCATCACGCGAACGTCCTTCACAGTCTTACTGGCTCGTTTGGTTTCTGGTTCCGGCCCACGGTGTCCGCTGCCGGGCGTCGTGCTGGTCAGCCGCTGACGCCGCGGCCGAGTTCCCACAGCTGGAGGTCGGAGATGGCATTGACGGACCACTCCACCCCGGTGATCCCGTCGCGTGCGGCGACGTACTGCTTGCCCTGCCACAGGGGCAGGACGGGGACGTCGTCGGCGACGATGTCCTGCATCTCCGTGATCGCGGGGACGGCGACGCTTCGGTCGACGGCCCGGCGGGACTCGGGGATGAGCCTGGTGCGCACCGAGGTGTTGGCGTAGGGCGTGCCCAGGAAGTTGTCCTGCTCCAGGAACGGGGCGAGGAAGTTGTCGGCGTCGGGATAGTCGGGGAACCAGCCGAGCCCGTAGGCCGCGTAGTCGCCCTTCTTCTGCGCGGGCCGGAAGTCGGCCCAGTCGGCGCCCTGGACGGTGATGTCGAAGAGCTGGGTCGAGTTCAGCTGGGCCTTGAGGGCTTCGAACTCGGCCGCGGTGCCGTCGCCGTAGTGGTCGTTGGTGTAGTTGAGGGTCAGCTTGACCGGGGTCTTGATCCCGGCGTTCTTCAGGAGGTCGGCGGCCTTGGCGGTGTTGGCTTCGCCGTACTTGTTGAAGAACGAGTTGACGTGGCCGGTCAGGGTGGTGGGGACCAGCGAGTACAGGGGCTGCGCGGACTTCCCGTAGACCTTGGCGATGACGGCGTTGCGGTCGACGGCGGCCGCGAGGGCCTGGCGGACGGCCTTGTCCTTGACGGTGGGGGCGTCCGTGTTGAAGGCGAGGTAGCGGATTTCCAGGCCGGGCATCGGGAAGAGCTTGACGCCCTTGGGGGGCTTGGCGGAGAGCTCGGCGATCCGGGCGGGCGACAGGGTGCGGGAGACCACGTGGATGGTTCCGCTTTCCAGGGCCTTGCCCATGGCGTCGGAGTCTTCGAAGGCGCGCAGTTCGGCCTTGTCGTTCTGCAGCTTGAGGTCACCCTTGTAGTGGGGGTTCTTGCTGAAGACGGCGCGGACGAGCCGGTTGTCCTTGACTTCGGCCTTCATCGTGTACGGGCCCGAGCCGTCGACGGAGAAGCCGGCGCGGAGCTTCTTGGCGTCGTACTTCTTGGCGCTGACGATGCCCGCGGCGGGGGTGGAGAGCTTGTGCGGGAAGGTGGCGTCGGGGGTCTTGAGGTGGAAGACGACGGTGTCGGGGCTCTTGGCCTCGACGGTGTCGATGGTGGAGAGCAGCGAGGAGGGGCCGTTCTCGTCCTTGATGGCGCGGACCCGGTCGATGGAGAACTTGACGTCCTGGGCGGTGAGCGGGTCTCCGTCGGCGAACGTGAGGCCGGGGCGCAGGGTGCAGCGGTAGCTCTCGTTGCCGGTGTCGGTGAAGCGGCAGTCGGAGGCCGCTTCGGGGACGGGCTGGCCGCCGCCGCGGGGGGTGTGCATCAGCGTCTGGACGGTCTGGCGGAGGATGTTCCAGCTGCCGGCGTCATAGGCGTAGGCGGGGTCGAGCGGGGCGGGGGCGAAGTCGGCTGCCTCGAACCGGTCGGTGGTTCCGACGATGATCGCCCCGGTTCCCGCTGCTCCTCCGCTGGTGCTGCCGCATGCGGTCAGCGCGGGGGTGAGCAGTGCGGCGGCGGCCGTCAGCACCATGGTCTTGCGGTTCATGCTGGAAGTACTCCCTCGACCCGGCACTTGTTCAAAGCGGCGTGGAGGGCATGTGCGACGGTCGCCCGTTCTGGGCGGA
The DNA here is from genome assembly GCF_053609145.1 of Streptomyces sp. NPDC054961. Lineage (NCBI taxonomy): Bacteria > Bacillati > Actinomycetota > Actinomycetes > Kitasatosporales > Streptomycetaceae > Streptomyces > Streptomyces sp. NPDC054961. Next base: position 58,756 of record NZ_JBSGWY010000047.1, read on the forward strand.
ACGATCGGGCCGGTGGTGTGACGATCGGTCCACGCGGTTCCGGAACAGGGGTGTGTGTCCGGGACGGCTGAGGTGCGGCGCTATGCCCGGATCGACATTAGTGGCCTGAGCAGGGTTGGCTTGAACCGGTCGGAGCGGGGGCGTCATCGCACCGTTATGGGAGCGGACGGGGGGTGAGCGCCGGGCCGTTCGCAGATTCGGTCAGGTGCTGATCAATGCGGACACAAGGGGTGGCCGACGGGGGGCCGGAGTGGTGCGAACGGGGCCTTGTGGGTGACAAAGGTCACCCGGGACAACTGCCCCGGGAGGGATGGAATTTCGGCCTCCGGGGAATTGCGCGAAAGATCCGTCCGCGGGACCGGGGTCCCACGGGCGGATCGCCCGGTACGCAGCGTGCGCGGTCAGTTCAGCGGAGTGATGAGGGAGCGCAGGAAGGGCAGGTCCACGTCCTCGAGGGAGCGCACGACGGTCCGGCCGGGAGCGGGCTCGATGTGGCCGACCGAGGGCACGGCGACGACGCGGCAGCCGGCGGCCTCGGCGGCGGCCACGCCGGTGGCGGTGTCCTCGATGACGGCGCAGCGCGAGGGGTGCGCGCCGAGGGTGCGGGCGGCCAGGAGGTAGGGGTCGGGGTGCGGCTTGGTCCGGGGGACGTCGTCGCCCGCGACGGTGAGGTGGAAGCGGTCGCGGCCGAGGGTGAGCAGCACCTGGTCGATGATGCGCCGGTGGGAGGCGGAGACGAGGGCGGTGGGCACGTTGTGCCGGGCGAGCTCGGTGAGCAGCCGTTCGGCGCCGGGCATGAGGGGGACGCGGTCGGCGATGCGGGCCTCGAAGCGTTCGTTGAGCAGGACGCTGAGTTCGGCGAGGCCGATGGAGGCGCCGGTGGAGGCGATGAGGAATCCGGCGCTGCGGGTCATGGGGCCGCCGACCACGACGTCCCGCCAGGATTCGTCGAGGCGGTGGCCGAGCGCGGCGAAGACGTCGACCTCGATCTCCCACCAGAATCCCTCGGTGTCGACGAGGGTGCCGTCCATGTCGAGCAGCACCGCCTGCAGGGCGTGTCCGTCGGCCGTACGGGCGACGGGGGCGGGGACTGTGCTCGTCATGCGCGCACCTCTCTGGTGGTCCCGGGGGGGACGAGAAGGCCGGTCACCTCACCTCCGGGGGCGTGCCCGGGGGAACAGGTGACCGGCCTGTATGGGACCGACTAGTGTACGCCGGTCCGTCTCATCGTGCGTTGAAATACTTCGCTTCGGGGTGGTGGATGACGATGGCGTCCGTGGACTGCTCCGGGTGGAGCTGGAACTCCTCGGAGAGGTGGACGCCGATCCGCTCGGGCTGGAGGAGGTCGGCGATCTTGGCGCGGTCCTCCAGGTCGGGGCAGGCGCCGTAGCCCAGGGAGAAGCGGGCGCCGCGGTACTTGAGGTCGAACATGTCCTCGACCTTGGAGGGGTCCTCGCCGCCGAATCCGAGTTCGGCGCGGACCCGGGCGTGCCAGTACTCGGCCATGGCCTCGGCGAGCTGGACGGACAGGCCGTGGAGTTCGAGGTAGTCGCGGTAGGAGTCGGAGGCGAACAGCTTGGCCGTGGCCTCGCCGATCTTCGAGCCGACGGTGACGACCTGGAGGCCGACGACGTCGGTCTCGCCGGATTCCTCGGGGCGGAAGAAGTCGGCGAGGCACAGGCGGCGGCCGCGGCGCTGGCGGGGGAAGGTGAAGCGGGTCCGCTCGTTGCCGGCGTCGTCGAGGATGATCAGGTCCTCGCCCTTGGACACGCAGGGGAAGTAGCCGTAGACGACGGCGGCCTCGAGGAGGTTCTCGGTGTGGAGCTTGTCGAGGAGGCCGCGCAGGCGGGGCCGGCCCTCGGACTCCACGAGTTCCTCGTACGTCGCTCCCCCGGCGCGGGCCTGCTTGAGGCCCCACTGGCCCTTGAAGAGGGCGCCCTCGTCCAGCCAGGAGGCGTAGTCCTTGAGCGGGATGCCCTTGACGACGCGGGTGCCCCAGAACGGCGGGGTGGGGACCGGATTGTCGATGGAGGTGTCGGAGCGGCCGCCGGGCTCCTGCGGCTCCTCGACCTCGAGGACGGGGGTGTCCCGCTTGGCCACGCGGCGCTGCTTGAGTTCGGGGAGGCTGGCTCCGGGGACCCCGCGCTTGACGGCGATGAGGGCGTCCATGAGGCGCAGGCCTTCGAAGGCGTCGCGGGCGTAGCGGACTTCGCCCTCGTAGATCTCGTGGAGGTCCTGTTCGACGTAGGCGCGGGTGAGGGCGGCGCCGCCGAGGATGACGGGGTAGTCGGCGGCCAGCTTGCGCTGGTTGAGCTCCTCGAGGTTCTCCTTCATGATCACGGTGGATTTCACGAGGAGGCCGGACATGCCGATGACGTCGGCCTTGTGTTCCTGCGCGGCTTCGAGGATCGCGGAGACCGGCTGCTTGATGCCGATGTTGACGACGTTGTAGCCGTTGTTGGTCAGGATGATGTCGACGAGGTTCTTGCCGATGTCGTGGACGTCGCCGCGGACGGTGGCGAGGACGATGGTGCCCTTGCCGTCGTCGTCGCTCTTCTCCATGTGCGGCTCGAGGTGGGCCACGGCGCTCTTCATGACCTCGGCGGACTGCAGCACGAAGGGGAGCTGCATCTGGCCGGATCCGAAGAGTTCACCGACGACCTTCATGCCCTCCAGGAGGGTGTCGTTGACGATGTCCAGGGCCGGGCGGGTCAGCAGGGCCTCGTCGAGGTCGGCGCCCAGGCCGTTCTTCTCACCGTCGATGATCCGGCGCTGCAGCCGCTCGTCGAGCGGCAGGGCGAGGAGTTCCTCGGCCCGGCCGTCCTTCATCGACTTCGTGTTGACGCCCTCGAAGAGGGCCATGAGCTTTTGCAGCGGGTCGTACCCCTCCGCGCGCCGGTCGTAGACCAGGTCGAGGGCGGTGGTGACCTGCTCCTCGTTGAACCGGGCGATCGGCAGGATCTTGCTCGCGTGGACGATCGCCGAGTCCAGGCCCGCCTTGACGCACTCGTCGAGGAACACCGAGTTGAGCAGGACGCGGGCGGCCGGGTTGAGGCCGAAGGAGATGTTCGACAGGCCGAGGGTGGTCTGCACGTCCGGGCGGCGGCGCTTGAGCTCGCGGATGGCCTCGATGGTGGCGATGCCGTCGCCGCGGGACTCCTCCTGGCCGGTGCAGATGGTGAACGTCAGCGTGTCGATGAGGATGTCCGACTCGTGCACCCCCCAGTTCCCCGTCAGGTTGTCGATGAGCCGCTCGGCGATGGCGACCTTGTGCTCGGCGGTGCGGGCCTGGCCCTCCTCGTCGATGGTCAGCGCGATCAGCGCCGCGCCGTGCTCCTGCGCGAGGCGGGTGACCTGCGCGAAGCGGGACTCGGGTCCGTCGCCGTCCTCGTAGTTCACGGAGTTGATGACGGCGCGGCCGCCGAGCTTCTCCAGGCCGGCCCGCAGGACCGGGACCTCGGTGGAGTCCAGGACGATGGGCAGGGTGGAGGCGGTCGCGAAGCGGCCGGCGAGTTCCTTCATGTCGGCGACGCCGTCGCGGCCCACGTAGTCCACGCACAGGTCGAGCATGTGCGCGCCCTCGCGGATCTGGTCGCGGACCATCTCCACGCAGTCGTCCCAGCGGGCCTCCAGCATGGCGTCGCGGAACTTCTTCGAGCCGTTGGCGTTCGTCCGCTCGCCGATCGCCATGTAGGAGATGTCCTGGCGGAAGGGGACCGTCTGGTAGAGCGAGGAGGCGCCGGGCTCGGGGTTCGGCTCGCGCACGGTCGGATCCAGGCCGCGGACCCGTTCGACGACCTGGCGCAGGTGTTCGGGGGTGGTGCCGCAGCAGCCGCCGACGAGCGAGAGCCCGTACTCGCGGACGAAGGATTCCTGGGCGTCGGCGAGCTCGGGGGCGGAGAGCGGGTAGTGGGCGCCGTTCTTGCCGAGGACCGGGAGGCCGGC
>NZ_JBSGWY010000048.1:0-24328 GCF_053609145.1 Streptomyces sp. NPDC054961
ACCGTGGTGCCTCGTTTCCTGTTCGGTGAGGCCCGCATCACCAGTAAGCCCCGGGGCCCCCACCCCGGTCACGTTCCGGAAACTCGGGACTTGACACACCCGTAAACCCCACGTAAAAGCCCCCCGTTTTCGCCCGGTGCGGCCGCGAACCGGCACGTCAGAGCGGTACGCATGCCGTCGGCCCGGGGTGGTGCCACGCTGAGGGGAGGACGCCGACGGCGGCGGGGAGCACGGTGAGTGAGCGGCCGGGGCGCGGAAGCCCGGCCCACCACGAGGAGACCCCATGAAGCGCACGAAGCGCATGCGGCGCACGAAGCGGGACGGCACGGCCAAGGAACGCCCGGGGGCCCGCTCCCTCTGGCTCCCGGCGGGCGCCCTGGCCTGTGGCCTCTTCCTGGCCGCCGCTCCGGCTGCCTCCGCGCAGGAGACCGGCGGGCTGCGGGCGGCCGCCGCGCCCTGCGCGAGCAAGCAGCTCATCGCGAACAGCGCGGAGCGGACGGGCTTCGCCCAGGTCCGGATCACCGTGATCAACGACGGCCCGAGGGCGTGCGTCCTGAACGGATACCCCACGGTGGCGCTCGCCGGGCAGGGCTCCCCGGACCGCAACAAGCCCCTCGACGTCATCCGGCAGGGCCACCCGCGCGCCGTGCGCCTGGAGGTCGGCGACCGGGCCTCGACCCAGCTCACCTTCACCCCGGTGCTCGGCGAGGCCGACGGGTACTGCGCCTCCGGCGCCCAGCCGACCGCCGCACCCTCGATCGTGCTGGGCGTGGGCGGGGGCGGTCTCCAGCTGGCGCCCGACGACGGCGGTCGGTTCGCGCTCTGCGGCACCAGCGTGCACGCCACGCCCTTCCGCGCCGGCGCGTCCTGAGTCGGCCGGGACCCCGCGCGGGTGTGCGGCTCAGCCGGTGAAGGCGCCGTGACGGCCGGCGCCGCCCGCGAACCGCTCGGCTCCGGCTCGGGTCTCCCCCGCGGTGAGCGGGACGAGACCATGCCGGTACTCCGCGGCCAGGGCCTCCCGTTCGTCGAGACCGTGCTGTTCCCTGACCGAGAGCCGGTCGTGCCGCAGACACAGCTGCGGGAACCCGGCGATCTCGTGCGCGAGCCGCTCCGCCGCCCGGCGGGCTTCACCGGGCGGGACGAGGCGGTTGACGAGGCCGATCGCGTACGCCTCGGCGGCGGTCACGGGCCGGCCGGTGAGGATCAGGTCCATCGCGCGGCTCTCACCGATCAGGCGGGGCAGCCGCACCGTACCGCCGTCGATCAACGGCACGCCCCAGCGACGGCAGAACACGCCGAGCGTCGCGTCCTCCTCGGCCACCCGCAGGTCGCACCACAGGGCCAGTTCGAGTCCGCCCGCCACCGCGTGGCCGCTGATCGCGGCGATCACCGGTTTGGTCAGGCGCATCCGCGTGGGGCCCATCGGGCCGTCTCCGTCGGCCGCCACCCGGTTGCCCCGCTCGCCGCCGACGGCCTTGAGGTCCGCGCCCGCGCAGAACGTACCGCCCTCGCCCCACAGGACGGCGACGGACGCGTCCTCGTCCTCCTCGAACACGCGGAAGGCGTCCGCCAGTTGGGCTGCCGTCGGACCGTCCACCGCATTGCGGACGGCCGGGCGGCTCAGGATCACCGTGCGGACGGGCCCCTCGCGTTCGATCCGGACGGCGGGCGGGCCGACGGGCGTCGCCCCCGGCGTCTCTGAGGTCGTGGCCACAGCGGAACTCCAGGGGTCCAGGTCCAGTGGTGCTGTCGGACGCGAGGGCGGTACGGACGACCACTCTGCATCACGCGCGCCGCGGCCGGTGGCCGGCTCCGGAAATCTCCGGCGGAGGGACCTGGTGGAGGGACCCGGAGCCGGCCACCGGCCGCGGCGCGCGGGCCCCGGCGAAGGGCCCGGTGAAGGGCCCGGCCGCGTCAGCCGTTCAGCGAGGTCATGAGCTCGGGCGCGTACCGGTCCCCCGAGACCACTCCGTGCGGGGCGACGGCGTCGATGGAGGCCAGGTCGGCGTCCGTGAGCGTGACCGCGGTCGCGGCGACGTTCTCCTCCAGGTAATGGCGGCGCTTGGTCCCGGGGATCGGTACGGCGCCCTTGCGCAGCGTCCAGGCGAGCGCCAGCTGCGAGGGGGTGACCCCCTTCTCGGCGGCGAGGCGGCGGACCCGGTCGACGACGGCCAGGTTGCGGTCGAAGTTCTCGCCCTGGAAACGGGGGTCCGTGCGGCGGAAGTCGTCGGCGGCGAAGTCGTCCGGGCTGGTCACGGCTCCGGAGAGGAAGCCGCGGCCGAGCGGGGAGTAGGCGACGAGGCCGATCCCGAGCTCGCGCAGGGTGTCCATGACTCCGTCATGCTCGATCCCGCGCTCGAAGAGGCTGTACTCGGTCTGTACGGCGGCCAGCGGATGGACGGCGTGGGCGCGGGCGATGGTGGACGCGGCGGCCTCGCAGATGCCGAGGTGACCGACCTTGCCGGCGGCGACGAGCTCGGCCATGGCGCCGATGCTCTCCTCGATCGGCACGTTCGGGTCGACGCGGTGGAGGTAGTAGAGGTCGATGCGGTCGGTGCCCAGGTGGCGCAGCGAGCGGTCGGCGGCGCGGCGGATGTACTCGGGGGTGCCGTTGTGGCCCAGGAGGGCGCCCTCGTCGGTGAACTCGATGCCGGTCTTCGTGGCGATGACGGCGGCGTCGCGGCGACCGGCGAGCGCCTTGCCGAGGAGCTGCTCGTTGCGGAAGGGACCATAGCCCTCCGCGGTGTCGAGGAGGGTCACGCCCAGCTCGAGGGCGCGGTCGATGGTGGCGAGCGATTCGGTCTCGTCGGTGGCTCCGTAGTGGGCACTCATGCCCATCAGGCCGAGGCCCTCGGCGCCGACCTGCAGTCCTTGGCCGCCCAGTGCGCGGATCTCCATGATGCCCTCCGTGGGGTGAGGTGGTGTGCCAGTCCGTCGTTAGTAACTAACTGGATAGTTCGAGTCTGCGACATGAGTGCGGCAGATGTCAATAACTAGATAGTTACTTGCTAGGCTGCTCGTCATGGCACGGGATTCCAGCGCAACGAAGGCACGGCTCCTCGACGCCGCCTTCTCCGAGTTCGCCGCGTACGGCATCGCCGGCGCGCGGGTCGACCGCATCGCGGAGACCGCCCAGGCGAACAAGCGGCTCATCTACGTCTACTACGGCAACAAGGAGCAGCTCTTCGACGCCGTGCTCCAGCGCGCCCTGGAGACGGGGTCGGAGTCGGTCCCCTTCGACGCGGAGGACCTTCCCGGATACGCGGCGGCGATCTTCGACCACCTGGTGGCGCGGCCGGACCTGATGCGGCTCGTGCAGTGGAAGCAGCTGGAGCGGCCCGGCACCACCGACGCGGAGGCCGAGTCCTACCGGGGCAAGCTCGCGGCGGTGCGGCGGGCCCAGGGGGCGGGCCTGATCGATCCCGGACTCGATCCGGCGGACCTGCTCACCCTGGTGATGGGCCTGGCCCAGGCGTGGACGGGCACCATCGGCGGCGTGGCGGCGGGCGGCCCGGAGGCCGCCTGGCCCGCGGAGCGACTGGCGCGCCACCGCGAGACGGTGGTCGAGTCCGTCCGCCGCCTGATCCGGCCGGGGCCGTAGCTCCCGCGGCCGCCCGGCGGCAGGCGCGCTCCGGCAGCCGCTCCGCCCCTGACCCGCCGGGCTACTCGCCCAGCTCGTAGTCGAACCAGATCCGATGGGTGCCGTCCGCGTCGACCGCGAGGCCGCCGGCGCCCGTGATCCCGGCCAGCGCACCCGTTCCGCTGCTCGGCACGATGACGAAGAACTCCCGTTCCCTGCTCTCGCCCCGGGTCGTCGCGGAGTGCGCGAAGTTGAAGGCGCCCGCCCGCCCGTGGAGCGTCCCCTCGAACGACTCCATCGCGACGTATGTCCCCACGCCGGTGGACTGGTCGAAGGCGGCGGTGAACACGGTGGCGGAGCGCCCGGCGACCTCCCCCTCGTAGGTCTTGTCCATCGTGGCGACACCGACGGGCAGCGCCGTCCCGATCTCGGTGCCCTGCACCGGTGCCGGGCTGAAGCCGGCGACTCCGAAGATTCCTGAGGCTCGCATCCCCGGATCGTACGGCGCACCACTGACACCGCCACCGAGCGCTCCGCCCACGATGCCCGGACGGCCCCCGCAGTGGCGGCCCACCCGCGGGCCGGCGCACCGCGGGGGCGGCGCACCCGCTTGCCCGCACCCCAGGTGTGAGATCCGCTCCGACCGGTTATCCGAAGGGAGGGAGGGACCTCCACACTTCAGGACAAAGGGGAAGCCGTGCCGCATCCAAGCCGGGAGACCAGATCCCGCGTCGCTCTGCACGTGAACGGCCGGCCGCACGAACGCGACGTGGACCACCGCGTCACGCTCCTGGACCTGCTGCGGGAGCACCTCGGTCTGACCGGCGCCAAGAAGGGCTGCGACCACGGCCAGTGCGGGGCCTGCACCGTCCTGGTCGACGGGCGACGGGTCAACAGCTGCCTGCTGCTCGCGGTCGCCCAGGACGGCACCCGGGTCACCACCGTCGAAGGGCTGGCGGATGACGCCCGGGGAGCGCACCCCCTGCAGGAGGCCTTCGTGCACCGGGACGCCCTCCAGTGCGGCTACTGCACGCCGGGCCAGCTCTGCTCCGCCGCCGGCCTGCTCGCCGAGGCCGCCGCCGACCCGGGGGCCGCGGACCTCAGCCGCACCGGCATCTCCGAGGCGATGAGCGGCAACCTGTGCCGCTGCGGCGCCTACCCCCGCATCGTGGACGCCGTCCGGGACGTCGCCGCGGCCTCTCGGGACGCGGACCCTGACGCGGACCCGGACGCCGGCTCCGTCCCGGCTCCCGCTCCCGGCCCTGCCACGGGCGCCACCGGGTCCGGGGCCCCCGCGGCCGGGCAGGCGATCGCGTGAAGCCGTTCGCGTACGTACGCCCCACCAGCGTCCCGGAGGCCGTCGCCGCCCACGGCGCGCGGCCCGGCTCCCGCTACCTCGGCGGCGGCACCAACCTCGTGGACCTCATGAAGCTCGGGGTCGACACCCCCGACACCCTCGTCGACCTCACCGGGCTGCCGCTCGCCTCCGTCGAGGAGACCGCGACCGGGGGCCTGCGCGTCGGATCCGGGGTCCGCAACAGCGACCTCGCGCTCCACCCCCTCGTCCGCGCGCGCTATCCCGCCCTGTCCCAGGCTCTCCTGGCGGGCGCCTCGGCCCAGCTGCGCAATGCCGCCACCACCGGCGGCAACCTCCTCCAGCGCACCCGGTGCCCCTCCTTCCAGGACACGTCCAAACCCTGCAACAAGCGGGAGCCCGGCACCGGCTGCGGCGCCCGCGAAGGAGTCCACCGCGACCACGCCGTCCTCGGCCACTCCGCGCACTGCATCGCCACCCATCCGTCCGACATGGCCGTGGCCCTCGCCGCGTTCGACGCGGCCGTGGAGCTCCAGGGCCCGAACGGCGCCCGCACGCTGCCGCTGACGGCGTTCCACCGGCTGCCGGGCGACCACCCCGAACGGGACACCGTCGTGGAGCCCGGCGAGATCGTCACGGCGGTCACGCTCCCGCCGGAGTGCGCCGGGCTCCCCTCGCACTACCGCAAGGCCCGCGACCGCGCCTCGTACGCCTTCGCGCTCGCCTCCGTCGCCGCCGTCCTCGACATCGCCGACGGCCGCGTGCGCCACGTCGCGCTCGCCTTCGGCGGTCTCGCCCACCGGCCCTGGCGCGCCACCACCGCCGAGGAGCGGCTGCTGGGTTCCGCCCCCACGGAGAGCGCCGTACGCGCGGCGGTCGAGGCCGAGCTCGACCGGGCGGAGCCGCTGCGCGACAACGCCTTCAAGGTGCCCCTCGCCCGCAATCTCGCCTGCGACGTGCTGAACTCCCTGGCGGCGCGCGGCCCGGCCCCCGACGCCCGCGACACCCCCGGGTCCCCCGGCGCAACCGGTGCACCCGGCGCCCGCTCCTGAGCGACCGTCCGCCTCCCCCTCCGCCCACCCCCGTCCCGGATCGCGAGGACCCGCCATGGACTCCAGCCCCGCCGCCCCGGCGCCCGCCCTCGGCCGCCCCGCCACCCGCCGCGAGGGACCGGAGAAGGTCACCGGAAGGGCGCTCTACGCGGCCGAGCACGCCCCGGCGGGGCGGGTGTACGGATGGCCGGTGCCCGCCACCGTGGCCCGCGGCCGCGTCACCGCCGTCGACACCGCCGACGCCCTGGCCCTGCCCGGGGTCCTCGCCGTCCTCACCCCGTTTGACGCGCCCCGGCTGGGCCCCGCCGACGACCCCACCCTCCTCGTGCTCCAGAACGCCGAAGTGCCCCACCGCGGCTGGTACGTGGCCCTGCCCGTGGCCGAGACCCTGGAGACCGCACGGGAGGCGGCCGCGGCCGTGCGCGTCACCTACGACACCGAACCCCACGACGCCGTCCTGCACGCGGGCCATCCGGCCGTCTACACCCCCGAGCAGGCCAACGGCGGCTACCCGGCCCACCGCGAACAGGGCGACGCGGCCGCCGCGTTCGCCGGGGCGCCGGTCCGGGTGGACTGCGCGTACGCCGTACCGCCGCTGCACAACCACCCCATGGAGCCGCACGCCGCCACCGCCCTGTGGGAGTCCGGCGGCGGCGCCGGTCCCGGCACCCTCACCGTGTACGACTCCAGCCAGGGGTCCGGCATCGTACGCTCCACCCTGGCCTCCCTCTTCGCCCTGCCCGAGGACCGCGTGACGGTGGTGTCCGAACACGTCGGCGGCGCCTTCGGCTGCAAGGGCACCCCCCGCCCGCACGTGGTCCTCGCCGTGATGGCCGCACGGCACACCGGCCGGCCCGTCACCGTCGCCCTGCCCCGGCGCCACCTCGCGGCCGTCGTCGGCCACCGCGCGCCCACCCTGCACCGCGTGCGCCTGGGCGCCCGTACCGACGGCACGCTCACCGCGGTGGCCCACGAGGTCACCACCCACACCTCCCGCGTCCGCGAGTTCGTCGAACAGGCCGCCGTCCCCGCCCGCGTCATGTACGCCGCGCCCGCCCTCCTCACCACGCACCGGGTCGTCCCCCTCGACGTGCCCACGCCCTCCTGGATGCGGGCTCCCGGCGAGTGCCCCGGCATGTACGCCCTGGAATCGGCGATGGACGAGCTGGCCGAAGCCCTCGGCATCGACCCCGTCGAGCTGCGCGTGCGCAACGAACCCGGCGCCGAGCCCGACAGCGGCCGCCCGTTCAGCAGCCGCCACCTGGTGGAATGCCTGCGCGAGGGCGCCACCCGGTTCGGCTGGGCAGCGCAGCGCACACCCCGCCGGGAGGGCCCGCTGCTGATCGGCACCGGGGTGGCCGCCGCCACGTACCCGGTGTACGCCGCCCCCTCCTCGGCGCGGGCGCACGCCCTCCCCGACGGCACGTACCTCGTGCAGACCAATGCCACCGACCTCGGCACCGGCGCCCGCACCGTCCTGGCGCAGATCGCCGCCGACGCGCTGGGGGTCCCCCTGGACCGGGTGGCGGTGGAGATCGGACACTCCGCGCTGCCGCCGGGCTCGGTGGCCGGAGGCTCCGCGGGCACCGCTTCCTGGGGCTGGGCGGTCCACGACGCCTGCACGAGCCTCGTCAGCCTCCTCGACCGCCGGACCGGACCGATCCCGGAGGCCGGGGTGTCCGTCCCGGCCGATACGACGGCCTCCGCCAAGCAGAAGTCCCCGTACGCGCGGCACGCGTTCGGCGCGCACTTCGCGCAGGTGCAGGCCGACACCGTCACCGGCGAGGTCCGGGTCCGGCGGCTCCTCGGCGTCTTCGCCGCGGGCCGCGTCCTCAACCCGGTCACCGCCCGCTCCCAGCTCGTCGGGGGCATGGTCATGGGGCTGGGCATGGCCCTCACCGAACACAGCACCCTGGACCCCGCCTTCGGTGACTTCGCCGAGAACGACCTCGCCTCCTACCACGTCCCCTCGCACGCCGATGTCCCGGACATCGAGGTGCACTGGCTGGACGAACACGACAAGCACCTCAACCCGATGGGAAGCAAGGGCATCGGCGAGATCGGCATCGTCGGTACGGCGGCCGCCATCGGCAATGCCTTCCACCACGCGAGCGGCCGCCGGATCCGCGAACTGCCCCTCACCCCGGACCGCGTCCTGGCGGCCCTCGACGCCTGATCCAGATGGTCGCCGCGCCCCGCGTGGGGGAAGGTGGGGCCATGACGCACGTACTGGGCAGCCGGATCCTGCTCCGTCCCACCGATCCCGAGCGCTCGCGCGCCTTCTACGGCGAGGTCCTGGGTCTCGCCGTCTACCGGGAGTTCGGAACGGGCCCCGAGCGCGGCACCGTCTACTTCCTCGGCGGCGGCTTCCTCGAGGTGTCCGGACGCGCCGAGGAGCCCCCCGCGCCCGGACTGCGGTTGTGGCTCCAGGTCGCCGACGTCCGGGCCGCGTACGAGGAACTGCGCGACCGGGGTGCGGAGGTGCTGCGGCCTCCGCTGCGCGAGCCCTGGGGCCTGATCGAGATGTGGATCGCGGACCCGGACGGCGTGCGCATCGCCGTGGTGGAGGTGCCGGCCGACCACCCGCTGCGCTCGCGCCCCTGAGCCGGGCACGGCGCGGACCGTTCACCCGTCGGGGCCCCGGTACCGCGTGGTGCGTCCCGGCGACAGGACTCATGGGGCAGGTTGGTACGCGGCGCGCCGTGGGCGCGCCGTGCGACAGCGGAACGTGGAGGTGCACGGTGGGCGATGACCGGGAGGGCCGAGAGGACCGCTACGAGCTGGTGTTCGACAGGAACGGGACCGCTCCCGAGGGCACGGACGTCGTCGTCGTCACCCGCACCCCGCAGACGGGCCCGGGCGGCCACCCGGTCTACGTGGACGACACCGGGATCATCCGCGCCGAGATCAGCGACCAGGGCGAGCTCCGGATGCTGCCCTCGGGGGGCCAGCAGGACCTGACCCACCCCGTTCGCGCGCGCCGCCCCGCGTCCTGACCCGCCGCGGGTGCGCGGGACGTCAACGGGCGCGGGGCACGTCAGCGGGTGTGCGGGACGTCAGCCGACATGCGGGACGTCAGTCGGCGCGGTGCGCGGGACGTCAGCGGCCGTTCGCGTCGCCGCCCTCGCGCCGCCTGCGGTTGCGACGGCCGAAGGCCCCCGCGAGACCGATCAGTCCGCCTGTGATCGCTCCGCCTACGAGGATGCGCAGCAGCTCTTCCATCGAACACTCCTCTCCGGATCAGGTCCGGGTCAGGTCCAGGTCAGGTCCGCCGTCGCCCGGTCCGCCCCGGCCGGTCGAAGATCTCTCTTCTCGCGGCCGGGGCGTCCCCCCGTGCTCGGGTGCCTGATCGACTCCGAACGGGGACACTATCGGCGTGCGGAATCCCTGGCTTGGACAAATTTGACCTCGGCCTTCACAGGGCGAGCGCTCCCTCCGCCACGCGGGCGGCGGCCATCTGCCCGGGGGTGGTCCCGCCCAGGGCGCGGAACTCCCGGTTGAGGTGCGCCTGGTCGTAGAACCCGCAGGCGGCGGCCACGTCGGTGGGGTTCGCGCCCTCGCGGGTGAGCAGTCTGACGGCCCGGTGGAAGCGCAGTACCCGGGCGGACATCTTGGGCGTCAGACCGACCTGTTCGGTGAACCTGCGGACCAGGTGGCCCTGGCTCCAGCCCACTTCGGCCGCGAGCCGGCCGACCGGGATCGCCCCGTCGGCGCGGGACAGCAGGCTCCAGGCGTGGCTCACCTCGGGCGCGGGAAGGGGGCCGCGCTCCAGACGGGCGGTCAGCGCGAGGTCCAGCAGGTCGAACCGGGCTCCCCAGTCGCGGGTGGCTTCCAGCCGCTCCACCAGTACCGCGGCCTCCGGTCCGAGGACGTCGCCGAGCTCGACCACCCGGTTGGTCAACTCGCTCATCGGTACGGCGAACAGCCGGAAGGCACCCAGGGGGGTCAGCTCGAGCCGGATCGCCTCCTGGCCGCCGGGATGGTCACACACCCGGTACCCGTCCTCCAGCCCCCCGGCCAGCGATCCGGTCACCGCACTGTCCGGGCCCCGGTCCCCCAGGCGGCGGATCCGGGCGAACGGCTCACCCAGGCTGATCACCACGACGGCCCGGCCGGTGGGGATCAGCCGCACCCGGTAGGGCGAGGCCGCAGCCTCCCAGTAGCCGGCGTAGCTGTGCACGAACGGACGCAGCTGCGCCGGCCACGGCCGGGTCACGCGCCACCGGCCACCCAGCCGGGTCGCCTCGACCCCCTGACCGGCCACACCCGTGCTCCCGAACACCGGCATATCCCTCTCCCTCCCGTGGCGACGGGCGTCCGGCGCCGCCCCGGTCGCTCCGGGGAATCGGCGCACCTCGGCCCCGCAACGTCTCCCCGCCGGGTTCAGCATCCCAGAGCGGCCGGGGCACGGGGGCGGATCACGCCCCGCTCGGGTCAGCCGTCCTGCGGCTCCGTCCTCAGGAAGAAGCCGGCCTGGCGACGAGATCGCGTACGGTCGCCATGTCGCTGAAGGGGAGCAGTTCCTCGCCCACGATCTGGTGCGGCTCGCTGCCCTTGCCGGCGATCAGGACGATGTCCTCGGGCCGGGCCTCGGCCAGCGCGATCTCGATGGCCCGCCGCCGGTCGGCGGAGCGCTCGTACGGCGTGCCGGTGGCCTCGATGGCGGGGGCGATCTGGTCCAGGATCGCCTCGGGGTCCTCGGTGCGGGGGTTGTCCGAGGTCAGGACGCACAGGTCGGAGTGGGTTCCGGCGATCCGGCCCATTTCGGCGCGCTTGGTGGTGTCCCGGTCGCCTCCGCAGCCGAAGACGGTGATGACGCGGCCGCGGGCGAAGCCGCGGATGGCGGTGAGGACCTTGTCGAGGGAGTCGGGCGAGTGCGCGTAGTCCACGATCACCGACGTGCCGCCGGGGGTCGCGAAGCGCTCGAAGCGGCCCGGTACGAGCGGCATCTTCGCGAGCGCGGAGACCAGTCCGTCCAGGTCGTGCCCCAGAACCCGGCAGGCCGCCACGGCCGCCAGCGCGTTGGACACGGAGAAGCGGCCCGGGACCGGTATCGACGCGGGGTAGTCCCGGCCCGCGTGGTGGAGCGTGAACCGCGTGCCCGAGGCGTCGGCGATGAGGTCCGTGGCCCGGAAGTCGGCCACTTCGTCGAGGCCGTAGGTCGTCACCGCTCCCGGCATCATCGTCCGGATCCCGGCGCCCACGGCGTCGTCCACGTTGACCACGGCGTACCGGCACAGCCCCTGGAACAGCCGCAGTTTGGCGTCCGTGTAGCGGGCCATCGTGCCGTGGTCGTCCAGGTGGTCCTGGGTCAGGTTGGTGAAGACGCCGACATCGACGAACGTCCTGTCCATCCGGTACGTCTGCAGGGCCATCGAGGTGGCCTCCAGCACCACGCTGCCGGTGCCCCGGTCCCGCATCCGGCCCAGGAGGTACTGCAGGTCGGGCGACTCCGGTGTGGTCAGCGCCGAGGGCGGCATCGGGATCATCTCGTCGCCGATCCGGCTGCCCGCCGTTCCGATCACGCCCACCGAGGCGCCCTCGGAGATCCTCAGCAGGGACTCGACCATGGCGGAGATGGAGGTCTTCCCGTTGGTCCCGGTGATGGCCACCATGTCCATGTGGCGGCCCGGTTCGCCGAAGTAGCGCGAGGAGACGACCGCGGCCGCCTTGCGGGTGTCGGACACCTGGACGACGCACACCTCGGGCACCAGCTCCCGCCCTGGGGGCGCGGCGGCGGCTCCCGCCGCGTCGACGAGCACCGCGGCGGCTCCGCGCGCGAGCGCCGCACCGATGGAGGCGGGGCCGCCTCCGCGGTGGCCGGGCACCGCGATGAAGAGTGAGCCCGGCACCACCCGGTCGACGTCGAAGGTGGTTCCCGCGGTGATCCCCGTGGATTCGGCGTCGCCCTGGATGACGTGGTGCTCATGGCCGGTCAGCAAACCGCTCAGTTTCACGGTGGTCCCTTCAAAGGCGGCTACGGCCCTGCGTGCGGCCCTCGCCTGGCAGCGGCGCCGACGGAGCGTCGGACCGCGGTGGTGGTGTGGGGGCGGTGCCTTGCCCCCGGGGGCGACGGCGCCGGGCTCGGTGATCGGGCCGGGCTCGATGGATCGGGCCGGACTCGGCGAGGAAACCGGGCCGGGCCGCCGGAGCGGGCGGCAGTCGCGAGAGGTGGTGCAGGAAGTTGGTGCTGGAGGGGCCGGGCCCTGGGCGCGGCGGGGAATCGCTAGCCGTGGCCGTGCAGGACGCCGCGGCCGACCGTGGGGGCCTGGCCGTCGGCGGCGGTCCGGGGGCTCACGCCCGCCCGGACCGCGCAGGCCGCGCGCGTGGCAGGGGCGGCCTGCGGCAGGCACTCCCCCGTGATGCGCGTGCGGTTCATAGGCCGAGTGTACGTGCGCTCGCGGGACCCGTACGCCGCGTCGCCGGCTCCGTGGCGGGCGTCCGCGCGCGCCGCCGACGAGGGGGTCCTGGGCGACGCGGGGAGCGTGGCCCGGGGAGGGCCGGGCGATCGTGTCCTTGATAGCGGCAGCATGTCCGGGCACGGACAACGACGCCTCCGCGGCCGGCGTCGGAGCCGTACCTACGGTGCGTCGCCACCGGCCGCCGCGCCTGCCCGGGCCAAGGCGAGTACGCCGGCGCAGATCAGGGACAGGCCCAGCAGCTGTGGCAGCAGCCACCAGTGGGTCCGCAGGTGTTCCTCGTACAACAGCACGCCCAGCGCGACGCTCACACCCGCGTCGCCGAGGGTCAGCGCGGGCTGGGAGGCGACCAGCGGGCCGCCCTGCATGGCGTGTTCCAGGAACAGGAGGGCGCAGATGCCGCTCGCGGCGAAGGCGTAGGTCTCCCAGGTGCTCAGGAAGGCACCGATGCCGCCCTCGTCGAGCACGTGCATGGCCGACTTCATCAGGGCGGCGGTCAGCGCGTAGCAGACGGCGGTGGCCGCGCCGAGACATCCGGCCCGCATCCGGCCGGGCCGCCGCCGCAGTCCGATGACGCCCAGCACGGCCACCGCGGCCGCGCACGCCACCAGGGCCAGGACCCACCGGTCGGCCGGAACGTACGTACGGTTCCCCTCCGGTGACGCGGCCACCAGCACGATGCCGAGCCCGGCCACCACTCCCCCGACGGCGAGCCACATCGGCCCCGGCATCCGGCTCCGCCCCACCAGTGAGGCGATCAGGAGCGCGAGCGGCAGCTCCAGGACGAACAGGGGCTGGACGAGGGCCAGCGCGCCCGTCGCCAGCGCCACGGCCTGCCCGACGCCGGCCGCGATCACCGCCAGGATCCCGCCCAGCCAGAGCGGCCGCCGCAACAGGTCGAGGACCAGTCCGATGCGGAAGCCGTCGCTCTGCGGCACGGTGAGCGCGGCGCGCCGCTGGAGCACGGTCGCCAGGGCGTTGCTGAGCGCCGCGAACAGCGCGAAGAGGACCGGCAGGAGGAAGCCCACGCCCCGATCCTCATCGCCCCGGCCACACCTCCCGACCACGACACCGGCCCGCGCCCGCCGGGCGCCGCCCGTTCCCCCGTCCGGCCGCACGAGCAAGGTCCCTCGCCCGGCCGAGCGCCCACGGCGGGGCCGCTCACCGTCGAACCAGCGGTCAGCGGTCAGCGGTCAGCGGTCAGCCCAAGTAGTCCGTGACGAGTTCGGCGAAGGCCTCCGGGGTGAGGACCGTGACGCCCAGCTCCGTGGCCTTGACGGCCTTGGAGCTCGGCTTTCCGCTCGCGGACGGGGCGCAGACCAGGTAGGCGGTCTTGGAGTTGACGCTGCTGCCCGGCCTGCCGCCGGCCTTCTCGATCAGCGCGTTCATCTCCGAGCGCCCCGCGCTCGCCAGCGGACCGCTCATCTTGCCGGTGACGACGACGGTCTTGCCCGCCAGCGGGCCCCCGCCCTCCGCCTCCGGCTGCCGCGGTTCCTCCATGGTGACCCCGGCCGCGATCAGCTTGTCGATGACCCGGGCCAGGGAGGCGAGCTGTTCGACGATGACCGGAGCCTTCTCCCCGCCGATGCCCTCGACCTCCTGCATCGCGGCGGCGTCGGCCTGGCGGATGGCGTCCATCGTGCCGAAGTGGGCGGCGATGCGCCGGGACATGCTGCGCCCGGTACCGAGCACGCCCAACGCGCACAGGACGCGGCTGAGCGGGCGGGACTTGGCGGCGGCGATCTGTTCGGCCAGCTTCGCTCCGCGCTTGGCGCTCCCGGAGGCAGTGGTGAGCTGCTCCTCGGTGAGGGTGAACAGGTCGGCGACGTCGGCGACGTCACCCGACTCGATCAGGGCCTTGACGTACGTCCTGCCCAGGCCGTCGATGTCGAGCATGTCGCGGCCGGCGGCGTACTCGATCAGTGCGGGCAGCGCACAGGCCGTTCCCTTCGCGCACCTCCACCGCTCCTGGCTCTTGTCGATCTCTCCGCCGCACTGGGGGCAGGCCGTGGGCAGCGGTACCTCGGGCGCGCCCTCCGGGCGGCGGCCGATGACGGCGGCCTGGACACGGGGGATGATGTCGCCCGCCTTGTACACCGTCACGGTGTCCCCGAGGTGGAGGTCACGGCGGCGGATGTCAGCGGGGTTGTGGAGGGTGGCCCGGGTGACCGTGGATCCGTCGATGTCGACCGGTTCGAGGATCGCCGTCGGGGCGAGCACGCCCGTACGGCCCACGTCCCAGACCACGTCCTTCAGCACGGTCTGGCGCTCGACGGCCGGGAGCTTGAAGGCGATCGCCCAGTACGGGAACCTGCTTCCGAACCCGGCCGCGGCCTGCTCGGCCGCGTCGTTCGCCTTGATCACGACCCCGTCGATGCCGAACGGCAGACCGGCGCGCAGCGCGGCGATCCCGTCGACCTTCTGCTGCGCCTCGGCGAGGGTGGCCACCACGTGCAGACCGGCGGGCGTATCGGCCGTGGTCCGCACGCCCGCCCGGGCGACGGCGGCCAGGGCCTGCGCGTGCGTCGCGCCCGGGGGCGCGCATGCGACGCCGTCGAGCTCCACCACCCCGTACGCCCAGAAGGTCATCTCGAGCCGGTACGGACGGTCCTTCGCCCGCAGGGTGCCGGCCGTGCCGTTGCGCGGGTTCGCGAAGACCTGTGCGCCGTGCGCGCCACGGACCTCGTTCGCGGTCTCGAACTGCTGCTGGGTGAAGAGGACTTCGCCGCGCACCTCGAACGTGGCGGGCACGGGCAGCTGCGCGGGCAGGCCGTCGATGGTGCCGATGACGTGGCTGACGTCCTCGCCGTGCGTGCCGTCGCCGCGGGTGATGATCTGCTCGAGCCGCCCGGCGCGGTACCGGGCGGCGACGGCGGCGCCGTCCATCTTCGGCTCGACGGTGAACCCGCCCGCGGGCTCGTGGCCCAGGCGGCGCTGGAGCGAAGCCCCCCAGGCGAGAAGGCCGTCGGGGTCGAAGACGTTGTCGAGGCTGAGCAGCCTCGTCGTGTGCGCCACGTCGCCTATGGGGGCGGCTCCGTCCCCGACCAGGCCGGTCGGGGAATCCTGGGCGACCTCGTCCGGATGCTCCGCCTCCCAGGCGAGGACGGACAGGCGCAGGCCGTCGTAGGCGGCGTCGTCGAGCAGTCCGTCCTCGCCGCCGTAATACGCCTGGGACGCCTCGCGCAGCTGCTGGAGGGCAGCGGTGTAGTCGGCGCGGCTGGACAGGCTGGGCAGGCTGAACGGCGCCTCATCGGCGGAAAGGATCGTCATGGGGATGATCCTCTCCCAGGGCACTGACAATGCCCGGCGACACCGGCACCGGCCTTCGCGAGGACCTGCCGGGAGGGGACGCGGCGGTCGTCCGGCGGCTGGGGGTGGCGGGCGGCACGGAGCGGGGGCGTCCGGAAGTCTTGTCCGACCCGTGATCCGATTTTCGAACACCCATCTCGTCGATCCCCTAATCTGATCATGTTCAAAATGGAGGGGGAATCCAGAAGTGAAGATCAAGCGCATCGCCGCCGTCGCGGCCGCGGCCGTCGTCGGACCGGTCCTGCTGACCACGCCCGCGATGGCCGAGGAGCACGAGCAGTCGGCCGTGACCGTGCCGGACGCCGAGCCGAAGGACGACGCGGCGCCGGCCGCCGGACCGACGACGGAGGCGGAGAAGCCCGCCACCACCGGCACTCCGGCCGAGCCGCCGGCCGGCGGGCCCGCGGTGGCACCGCCGGCCGCCCCGCAGGCGCCGACCGTCCAGACACCCGCGCCCCCGGCCGTCCAGGCCCCGGCGAAGGACGCCGCGGACACCCCGGCCGAGGACCCCGACGAGGAGCCGTCCACCGGGATCCTCATGGGCCCCGAGGTCAGCGTGCGGGGGATCCCGCAGACCGGTTTCAAGGCGGACGGCAACTGGACGGCGCTGACCGTACAGGTCGACAACTCCGGCCACGTCGCGGTTCCGAACTACACCCCCGAGATCACCGTCATGCAGTGGGACGGCAAGATCAAGGCCTCGCAGGTCAAGGTCGAGCGGCGGGTCACCGCCGGGGACGGATCCGTCTCCTGGCAGCCGGCGAAGCTGGTCCACGGCCCGCAGTACGGCCCCGGGCTCGTCTACCAGCTCGGCACGACCGCATCGCTGGCCATCGACGCCGTCCACATCGTCGACGTACGCGTCAGCTTCGCCGCGGACACCCCGGTCGTCCCCTTCGAGCTCGCTGCCGACGGCACGAGCCGCACCGACGGCAAGATCAACGCCTCCCCCACGACCTGGTACAACACCAGCATCACGGGCGCGACCCCCAACAACGACCAGCCCGTCGTCACCGAAGGCCCCGCCCTCACCATCGGCGGTCTGCCCGACGGCCTCGCGGTGGGCGGGGCCTGGCAGGACCTCACCGTCCACGTCGACAACTCCGGCAAGCCGGCCCTGGACGATTTCCACCTGTACCTCACCCTCGCCCGGCCCGACTGGGTCGCGATGGAAGGCGAGCAGCTGGAGGTCGAGGTCTACGGCAAGAACGGCTGGGAGCGCGCGGAACTCGGCTACAACGACGGCTTCTACGTCGTCAACCACCTCGCCGGCGGCCCCATCCCCGCGGGCAAGGCCTTCGACGTCAAGCTGCGCATCCGGTTCACCGCCGACACCCCGCTCGGCTACGCGCAGTTCCGGGCCTCCGGTACGGTCCTCGAGATCGGCTCGAACATCGAGAGCGCCAGCCGCCCGGTCCTGCTGAAGATCCTGGCCGCCCGCCCGGACACGAACACCGGCAACCAGCCCGGCCCGAACGGCGGCACCACCACGCCGATCAGCGACACGGGCAGCACCGGCCACACCGGCACCACCACCGGGGCCGGCGGCGAGCTCGCCGCCACCGGCGCGGACGCGGCCACCAGTTGGGCGCTCGGGGGCGCCGGCCTGGCACTGGCCATGGGCGCGGCCCTGGTCGCCGGCACCGGCCGCCGCCGCCGCCGCACGACGGCCTGAGCGGCCCCGCACAGCACGCGGAGGGGCCTGCGGGGACACGAGTGCCAGCCCCGCAGCGCTCCGTCGGCGCTGAAGAGCACCAGCACCAGCACCCGCACCCGCAGGACGGCCTCGTCGACCACGTCGTGGAGTTCCTCGGCCGGGTCTCCCGCGCACTCCGGAACCGGGCCGGCTCGGCCCGTGTCGTCTTCGGTACGTCGGGCCCTCGCCGGGTCGTGGTATTCACCGGGTCGTGGTCCGTGGTGCGTCGTGGTTTTTGGTGCGTCGTGGCGGGCCGTCCGTTGAAGGCTCACGGCCTCGGTCTCCCTCCGCACGGATACGGAACCACGACGCATGAGACGACTTTCCGCATGGGAGCGCCCCAAAACCTGTGGGCGCGCACTCCGAGGCCGGCGCGGTGGCGCCGGCCTCGGAGTGCGCCAGGGTCAGCTCTTGTCGCAGAGCGCCGCGAGCAGCGTGACGCTCCGGTTGACGCCGCCGCCGCTCCCGCTGCCCGCCATGGCGTCGAGGTCGTTCACACCGAGGTTGTTGACCTCGACGAAGGCCGCCCGACCGTCCTTGGTGGCCGCGGCGATGGTCTGGTAGCCGGGCCAGATGCCGTAGTGGCCCCAGGCCTCACCGCCGCAGGGGAGGGTGAACTTGTCCAGGCCGAGACCGTAGTCCGGGGCGCTGCTGCCCGGGGCGTTGGTCGGGGTGATCATCTCGGCCAGCTGTGCGGGCGGCACCACCTGGCCGGACATGAGGGCCTGGAAGAACCGGGTGGCATCGGCTCCGCTGGTCACCAGTCCGCCACCCGAGAGGCCGATGCTCGGCTCGACCCGGTCCGTGACGTCGATCCAGACCAGGCCGAGGTCGAGGTTCCCGCGCACGTGCCCCGGGGGCAGGGTCGGGTCACCCGGCGTCGGAAGGTAGGTGTTGGTGAGGCCGAGCGGGGTGACGATGCGGGAGTTGACCTCCTGGCCGTAGGTGTGGCCGGTGACCTTCTCGATGATCATGCCGAGCAGCATGTAGTTCGTGCCGGAGTAGTGATAGCCCGCCCCCGGGGCGAAGTACGGCGGCTTCGAGAGGCCCCACGAGGCCAGCTCGGCCAGCGTGTGCGTCCTGTTCTGCTGGACCACCATGAAGTCCCACAGGTTGGCCTGCTTCGCCTCGAGGTAGTCGTAGATCCCGCTGGTGTGGTTGAGCAGCTGACGGACGTTGACGGTGTTCCCGTCGTAGCCGTTGCCCTGCACCACGCCCGGGAGGTACGACTCCACGGAGGCGTTCAGGTCGACCTTCTGCTCGGCGACCAGCTGCATGACGACGGCGGCGGTGAACGTCTTGGTCAGGCTGCCGACCTTCACCTTGTGGTCCGGGCCGAAGGGCAGGTTCTGGTTGATCGCCCGAGTGCCGCTGGACACGCTCCACATGGTGTCGCCGTCGCGGACCACGGCTCCCGAACCGGGCGCCCCGTGGCTGGTCTTGAGGGTGTCGATCGCGGCCTGGGTCGCCGCGTGCGATGCGGCGGGTGCGGGTTCGACGGCAGTGGCCGTCGGTACGACGGTCGCACCCATCGCCGCGGCAAGGCCCATCGCGACCAGCCCTAACCTGATTCTCGACTGTGTACTCATCACGCTCCCCGTTTCACTGATGGTGACGCCCCGGCTACGGCGCCGGGCTGCGGCCCGGCCGGACTATAGGGCACGGCACTGGAAATACCCATGCGTGATCGTTGCGGCCGGAGATCTTCGGCCACCGCACGGCGGGCGTCCGGCACGGGCGGGGGACGGCGCGCGGCGCAGCCGGGCCGCACAACTCTTTCAGGTCTGTTCACCCCCGCGTGACCTGCACCTTCCCGGCAGGCAGGGGTGGCGCGGGTCGAATGGGCAGCCCAGAGGTCTGGACCAATTCAGAACGCGCCAATTCCGTGTCTCGTTCCACCTGTTGGCCGTCCCGCAACAAATGGTCTATACCTTTGGCGCTAGGGTGGCCACCTGACACGGGCACACAAAACAGCCGTGGGGGGCTTTATGACCTTTCATCACCACCTTCCGCAACCTCCTTCCGACGACGAGCTCTACTGGTATTTCGGCCCGCAACGCCGCTGGGTCCTCATCAGCACCTCGCTCGCCTTCGTCTTCACCGCGGCGACCATGTTCACCTTCGCGCTGCGCACCCCGGCCCTGTGGGCCTTCCTCGCCGTCCTCGGGCTGAACGTCGTCGCCCTCGCCCTCTCCTCGGTGAACAGCCTGCGCCAGCGCCGGCTGACCCGGCCCTCGCACGAGGTACTCGTCCACGCCTGGCAGCCCGCCCGACTGCCCGGCGTGGACCTGTACTTGCCGACCTGCGGCGAACCGCTCCCCGTCCTGGCCAACGCCTACCGCGCCGTCGCGGCCGTCGACTGGCCCGGCGCGCTGACCACATGGGTCCTGGACGACGCCGACCGGCCCGAAGTCGCCGCGCTGGCGGCCTCGTACGGCTACGAGTACGTCGTGCGACCGGACCGGGGCCACCTGAAGAAGGCCGGCAACCTCAACCACGCGCTGACCCTGAGCGGCGCCGAGTTCATCGCCATCCTCGACGCCGACTTCGCGCCCCGGGCGGACTTCCTGCGCCACCTCGTCCCGTACCTGGCCGATCCCGCCGTGGGCATCGTCCAGAGCCCGCAGTGCTTCGACACCGACGAGACCATGGGCTGGATCCAGCGGGCGGCGGGCTCCGCCCAGGAGTGGTTCTTCCGCTGGATCCAGCCGTCCCGGGACGCGAGCGACGCCGCCATCTGCTGCGGCAGCAACGCCGTCTACCGGCGCAGCGCCATCGACCTGGCGGGCGGCTTCGCCCGCCTCGACCACAGCGAGGACCTGTACACCGGACTCGCCCTGCACGAGCGGGGGTTCCGCACCCTGTACGTACCCGTGCTGGTCGCCAAGGGCACCTCCCCCGACGAGGTCGCCTCCTTCGTCAACCAGCAGTACCGGTGGGCGATGGGCAACCTCCACCTGCTCGGCACCCCCGTACTGCGGCGCATGGGCGCGCCCTGGCGGATGAGGCTCTGCTTCTACGAGGGCATCGTCGGATACCTGGCCTCCGCCGTGAACACCTTCGCGGCGCCGCTGCCACCGCTGGTGATGATGTTCTGGTACCCCGACGACATCCGGCCCTGGCACGTCCTCCCCCTGCTCGCCCCCCTGTGGCTGTGGCACGTGCTGCTGCCGCGCGTCAGCAGGACCCGCTGGCGGATCGAGGTCATCCGGGCGAACGTCCTGACGAGCGTCGCCGCCGCCACGGCCTTCCTGCACACCCTGCGCGGCCGCAGCGCCGACTGGGTGCCCACCGGGACCCGGAGCTCCGCCCCCCGGGGCGGGATGGCCCGCCGGGTGGTGGGCGTGTCGCTGCTGTGGCTCGTCCTCTCCAACGGGGCGGCCGCCGCGGGCCTCGCGCTGGCCGTGGCCCGCAACGGATGGGAGCCCAACTGGGGCCTGCTCCTCTACCTCCTGGTGCAGTGCCAGATCAACGGACCGCTCATCCGCGACCTGCTCGCCGAGCTGCGCCCGGCGAGGGCCCTCCGCGCCGTGGCCGCGCGGCGGGCCACCGCGGCCGGCGCCCGCCCGGCACCGTCCGCCCCCGCTCGCCCCCGCACCCGCGTACGGGCCTTCGCGCGCTCCCGCACCGACCTGCTGCCCCGCCGATGGCCGGAGACCCTGGCCGCCTCGGCGGTCCTCCTGCTCACCGGCCTGCTCGCCTCCGGGTGGGTCGACCCGATGCTCCCCTGGCTGAGTTGAAAGGCTTCACCGCTATGCCGTACCCCATGGCACCCGGCCCGCGCCGGCCCCGAGGGCGCGCCGAATCCCCGCCGCCCGGCCCCCCGAAGGCCCCGTCGCCCTCCGGCGGCGAGTCCGGTCCCAGCCCCCACCGGTCCGCCTTCCGTCCCGACATCGAGGGACTGCGCGCCGTCGCCGTCCTCGCGGTCCTCGCCTTCCACGCCGAGATCCCCGGACTCGCGGGCGGCTTCGTCGGCGTGGACGTCTTCTTCGTCGTCTCCGGCTACCTCATCAGCGGCCTCCTCGTCCGGGAGGCGGTCACCACCGGCCGGATCCGGCTCCTGGACTTCTTCTCCCGACGCGCGCGCAGGCTCCTGCCGTCCGCCGCCGTCGTGCTCGGCGCGGTGGCCGTGGCCGGAGCCTGGCTGACCGTCCCCCTGCGCCGCGCGGACCTCGAGCACGACGTCGTCGCGGCGGCGCTCTCCGCCGCCAACTGGCGTTTCGTGGCGCGGCAGACCGACTACCTCGCCGCCGGACAGGACCAGAGCCCGCTCCTGCACTTCTGGTCCCTCGCCGTGGAGGAGCAGTTCTACCTGCTCTGGGCACCCCTGCTGGCCCTGATCGTGCTGGGCGCCGCCCGATCGGCACGCCGCGGCCGCGCCGTGCGCTCCGCCGTGGCCCTGGCCGCCGTACCGCTGGTCCTCGCGTCGTTCGCGCTGTCCCTGCGCTGGACGGAGCACTCGGCCTCGCTGGCCTACCTCGCGACGCCTTCGCGCGTCTGGCAGTTCGGCGTCGGCGCCCTGCTCGCCCTGCTGCCCTGGCACCTCATGCGCGGCCCCCGGCCCCTGCGGCTGCTGTGCGGCTGGGCCGGGGCGGCGGCGATCGTCTGGTGCGTGGTGTCCTACGACGCCTCCACCCCGTACCCCGGCCACGCGGCCCTCGTGCCGACCCTGGCCACCGCGGCCGTCATCCTCGCCGCGATACCCGGCCGGGGCGAGCGCGGCGCGACGGGCACCTACGGGGTCGGCCGGCTGCTGGCGGGCCGGGCGCCCCGGGCGGTGGGACGCCTCTCCTACAACCTCTACCTGTGGCACTGGCCGGTGCTCGTCCTCGCCGAGGCCCGCTACGGCGCCCAGGGCTGGCCGGTGAAGGCCGCGCTCACCCTGGCCGCCGCACTGCCCGCCTACGCCACCATGCGCTGGGTCGAGCAGCCGCTGCGCCGCAGCCGTACCGTCTCCGAACTCCCGCGCCGCGGACTGTCGGTGGGGGTCACGGCCGTCGTGCTGCCCCTCGTACTGGCGCTCGTGGTCGGCACGACGACGCTGAACCTGCTGGGTCCGGCCACACCGGTCGAGCTGGGCGGCCTGCCCCCGGGCGCCGCCTCCGGCCCCCACCTGCTCGCCCGGACCGGCGCGGCACCGCTCGAGGACGGCCCGGTGGTACCCGGCCCCGCCCAGGCCCGCAAGGACTTCCCGCCCGACGGGGCGTGCGAGGTCGACCCGGCCGTGACCCGCAGCCCGGACTGCCTGTTCGGCGCGGTGGACAGCCCGGACCGGATCGTCCTGCTCGGCGACTCGCACGCCGGCCAGTGGTTCTCCTCGGTGCTGGCCATGGCCGCACAACGGGGCTGGGCGCTCCAGGAGTTCGTGAAACAGGGCTGCCCGCTGCCACACCTGGCCGTGGACAGCCCCCAACTCGGCCGCGCGTACCGGGAATGCGACACGTGGCGGGCCGACACCCTGGACCGGCTGCGGCAGCAGCCGAAGCCGCGCCTCATCGTGATCTCCTCGCTCAACCGCTACACCGCGGACACCGAACTCCTCGCGGAGGCATGGGAGAAGACCCTCGCACCGCTGCGGGCGACCGGCGCGCCGATCGTCTACATCGAGGACACCCCCGTACCCGGCACGGACGTTCCGGCGTGCGTCTCCGGCAGCCCCGAGGCACCCGAGGCCTGCGCGTTCAGCCGGGCGAGCGCCCAGCAGCCCGATCCGCTGGCGCGACGGATCGCCTCCGGCGCACTGCCCGGCGTGCTCGGCGTCAGCGTGAACGCGGTCCTGTGCCCCGGGGACGGCCCGACCTGCCCGGCCGTGCTGGACCGCATCCTGCTCTACCGGGACGACGCCCACCTGACCAACGTCGCGGCCGTCGTACTGACACCCCGGCTCGAGCGCCTGCTCACGGAATCCGGGGCGCTGCCCGCTCCGGCCTCGTCCCCGCCGCCGGGCGCGCCGGGGGCGGCGGATCCCGCAGGGTGGACCCGGATGCTGCGGGACGACTTCGACGGCCCCGCGGGCAGCCGTCCGTCCGACACCAACTGGCTGCACGACACCGGAACGTGCTATCCGGGCTGCCCCGCGCCCCAGTGGGGCACCGGCGAGGTCGAGACCATGACCGACTCGACCGACAACGTCCGCCTCGACGGCAAGGGCGTGCTGGAGATCGTCCCCACCCGCACGGACGGCCGCTGGAGTTCGGGCCGCATCGAGAGCAGGCGCGCGGACTTCGCCCCGCCCCCCGGCGGGGCCCTGCGCATCGAGGCCTCGATCGCCCTCCCCGAGGTGGCCGGAGCGAAGGCGGCGGGCTACTGGCCGGCGTTCTGGACGCTCGGGGCGTCGCTGCGCGACGGGTACACGGGCTGGCCGGGCATCGGCGAGATCGACGTCATGGAGTCCGTCAACGGGCGGGACAGCGTCTTCGCGACCCTGCACTGCGGGATCCTCCAGGGCGGCCCGTGCCAGGAGCCGACCGGCCTGACCTCGGGCCCGCGCCCGTGCGACGGCTGCCGATCCGGATTCCACTCGTACGCCGTCGAGGTGGACCTCGCCCCCGGCGCCGAGGAGGTGCGCTGGTACCTCGACGGCCGCGTGCACCACCGGGTGGCCGCGTCCCGGATGGACCCGGACACCTGGCGGCGGGCGGTGGACCACGGACTGTTCCTGATCCTCGACGTGGCCATCGGCGGCAGCCTCCCCCTCGCCGACGGCGCCGGTCCGGGCCCGGACACCGAACCCGGACACCCGATGCGCGTCGAGCACGTCACGGTGTCCAGCCGGCCACGAGCCGCTTAGCGAGTGGGAGCGCCGACGCCCCCGTCCGGCCCCCCACCCCGACTGGCCCGCACCCCAGCCGGGGGGGGGGGGGGGGCCCCCCGGGGCGCGCGGGGCCGCGGCGGGGGGGGCGCGGGGGGGGGGGCCGGGCCCCCCCGCGCGGGATAGAGAGCGCCCCCCCAGCCCCC
>NZ_JBSGWY010000048.1:24336-34046 GCF_053609145.1 Streptomyces sp. NPDC054961
CCGGCGGGGGGGGGCCCCCCCCCCCCCCGGCCCCCCCCCCCCCCCCCCGGCCCCCCCCCCCCGGGGGCGGGGGGGGGGCGCGCCGGGGGCGGCCCCCGGCACCGGGCCGTCTGGCCGACTGGCGGGCCGGCCGGCCACACCGGCTCTTCAGCTCTCGCCCTCGCTCTCGCCCTCGGCCTCGCCCGCGGCCTCGGCCAGCTCCTCCAGTCGGCGGGTCGCGCTCTCCCCTGCCCGCAGGGCCCTGGCGCGCGCCCGTCCGGCCTCTCCGTGGACGCGCTTCGCTTCCCGTGCCGCCTGCTGGGCCCCGTCCACCCGTCGCCGCACGGTGGCGAGTTCGTCGCGCAGCGCGGCCAGGTCGCTCTCGGCCCGTTCCCAGGCGGATTCCGCCTCGGCCTGCCGCTCCTCGGCCATCCGCAGCGCGGCCGAGGCCTCCGCGGCCTGCTTCCGGGCCGCGGCCAAGCGGGCCCGCCTCCTCTCCGCCGCCCGCCGGACGCCCGCGCCCTCGTCGCCGCGGCCGTGGTCGTGGCCGTGGCCGTGGCCGTGCCCGTGCCCGTGCCCGTCATCGTGACCGCCGTACTCCCCTGCGGGGGCGGCTGCGGTCGTGGTGCGGGGTTCTGGAGCGGGCGGCGGAGGTACCGCGCCCGGGTCCGGCTCCAGACCGTCGAAGCCGACCGCGGTAGCCGGCGCCCTCACCATGCGGCCGGCCGCCCACTCCAGAGCCGCTTCCTCATCGGCCAGCACCCCGTGGAAGAGCTGCTCGAGCTCCCGGAGCCCGTTCGCCCCCAGCGGCTCCCCCGCGTCGGCCGCCAGCTGGCCCGCCTCCCGGGCCAACGCGCCGATCACCCGGTGCTGCTCGTGCGTCAGCGTCCGCAGCTGCCCGCCGTCCAGTTCCCGATGGGCCCGGCGCAGCCCCGCGCCGAGGCGCAGCAGCGCCTCGGCCTGATCGGGATGGGTCCGGGCCACCAGGTTCGCCGCCCACACCGCGCGTCTCGGTCTGCGCAGCCGTCCGACCGCGGCCGCGGCGGCCTCGTCGTTCTCCCGCCGGGCCCGGGCCACGTACGCGTCACGGGCCGCGGTGAACTCCACCGGCCTGAGCCCCGCCAACTCGACGATCACCGCGTCCACGTCCATGGCCACCACCATGCCCCGCGGCGCGGCCGCGGACCGGGAACGGCGCGTTCCGCCCGGCCCCACGGCCGAAGGATGGGACAGTGGAGGGCATGTGCGGCCGATACGCCTCCTCGCGGGCGCCCGAAGACCTCGCCGGGCTCTTCGGCGCCCGCCTCGGCCCGGATCCGGCGCTCGGCCCTTCCTGGAACGTGGCGCCCACCGACGAGGTGTGGGCGGTCCTGGAACGCGCGGCCCGGGACACGGGAGAGGTCCAGCGGCGCCTGCGCCCCGTGCGATGGGGGCTGGTGCCGTCCTGGGCGAAGGATCCGGGGGTGGGATCGCGGATGATCAACGCGCGGGTGGAGACCGTCCACGAGAAACCCGCCTACCGGCGGGCCCTTGCCAAGCGCCGCTGCCTGCTGCCCGCCGACGGCTTCTACGAGTGGGTCGCCGTACCGGCCAGCGCGTCGGCCAAGGCCTACAAACAGCCGTACTTCATCCGGCCCGAGACCGGCACCGTGATGGCGATGGCCGGTCTGTACGAGTTCTGGCGCGACCCGGCCGTCACCGACGACGACGATCCCGCGGCCTGGCTCACCACCGCCACGATCATCACCACCGAGGCCACTGACGCGGCCGGCCGGATCCATCCCCGGATGCCCCTGGCCCTCGACCCGGGCGACTACGAGGCCTGGCTCGACCCCTCCCACCACGACACCACGGACCTCCGCGCCCTCCTCCACACCCCCGCCGACGGCCGCCTCGCGGTGACCGCCGTCTCCACCGCGGTCAACAGCGTCCGCAACAACGGCCCGCACCTCCTCGACCCCGGCCCGTGACACCCGGCCCGTGACACCGGCCACCTGGCACCGGCCCGTCGGCCACCACCGCGGATCGTCGGCTCCGCTGCCGTCGTCAGCGCAACGGCGCACCCGAGGCGTTCAGCTGCATCTGCGGGCCGCCCGTGACCAGGAGCCAGGCGGGGAGCAGGGCCACGCACAGCAGGGGGAGCAGATTCGGGTCCGGGGCGAGGACCGCCGCGGCGAACAGGCTCAGCCAGCCCTGCCGCGTGACGGCCAGCAGGATGCCGAGCACCGCGCACGTCACCGCGACCGGGGGCTGTACCTCGGGCACCAGGGCGGCCACGGCGAGCCCGAGCGCGGCCCCCACGAAGACGGACGGGAAGATCCGCCCGCCCCGGAATCCGGCCCCGCAGGCCACCACGACGGCGACCAGCTTCACCACGGCCATCAGGACGAGCGAGCCGCCGGAGTGTCCCGCCGGGCCGGCGGTCAGCTCGCGCATCTGATCCAGGCCCTTGAAGAGCGTGAGCGGGCCGCCGAGCAGTCCGAGCAGACCCAGCACCACTCCGCCCAGCGTGAGGGCCAGTACGGGATGCGGCAGCAGGTGGAAGACCCGGTGGACGTACGGGAAGGCGCACACGGCGACCATCGCCAGGGCCGCCGCGGCCGAGGAGATCACGAGCGCCGCGAGCACGTCCGTCCAGCGCGGCGGGTCGAGCGGAGGCAGGTTCAGGCGGAAGGTGGGCGCGGCGATGAGGATGGTCGTCGCCCCGCCCGCGCCCGCCGCGATCAGCGGGGCGAAGAGCTGGTCCCACAGGGTGGGCGCCCGCCCGCCCCCGGCGGTCGCACCCGGGCGGGGAGCCGCCACCAGCGACTCCGTCAGGATCAGGACGGCCGCGACGGGGGTGCCGAACAGCGCCCCGACGGTACCCGCCGCGCCCAGGGCCGCCCACATCCGCGCCGGGCTTCCCGGTGACAGGCGCCGGCCCAGCCAGGCGGCGAGGGCGATGTTCGCGGCGGTGATCGGATTCTCCGGCCCCAGACTCACTCCGCCGGCCAGGGCGAGCGCGGTGGCCAACAGCAGGCCGGGGACCACGCCGGGGGGCATGGGAGCGTCCACCAGACCCGTGGTCGCCGGGTCGGGCCCGGCGTGTCCGTGGACCTTCCACACGACGAGGCCGACGGCGAGGCCGGTCGCGCTCAGGACCGTCATGATCCAGGCCGCGGACCAGCGGCCGACCCCGATCGCGTCGGGGAGGGTCTCCCACAGCACGTCCTTCAGCAGTCCGGCCGCCTCGCTCACACCGATGAGCAGCAGGCTCGAGCCCACCCCGATCGCCAGGGCGGGCAGGATGAGGGGCAGCAGGGCCTTGGCGGGAGCGGCCGGTGGCGGCACGGCCGGTGGTGCGAGGTCGGTCACCGGATCAACGTAGCGGCGAAGGGGGCGAAATCCCGTCGAACACCACCCCCTCGAGGCGCGCCGGGGCGCCGGTCGCCGAGCCTCGGGAGGGCCCGGCTCCCGGGTCCCGCGCACGGACGGGGCACCCCGGAGCGGGAGCGCCCCGTCCGCGGTGCGGCCGGTCCGGACGGGAGGTCAGGAGCAGTTGATGAGGAGCGAGGTCAGCGCGGTGCAGGTACGGGCGGCGCTGTTGTTGGCCGGGTTCGGGTCGGTCGGGCTGCTCGCGGTCCGGGTGGCGGTGACGGTGTAGGCCCTGCCGAGACTGAGCGTCGCGACCGGCACGGTGAACCGGCGGGTGGTGCTCGCACCCGGGGCGAGGTTCGCCACCGTGCAGGTGACGGCTCCCGCCGCCACGGCGCATGAGGAGCTGGTGGCACTCATCGGGGCGGTGAGCGGGACGGTGACGGTGCCCGAGACCGCGGCGGCGGGCCCGGTGTTGGTGACGGTGAGCGTGTAGTCGATGCGTCCGTTCAGCAGGCCGGGTACGGGGGTGGCGGTGAGGGCCACGGCGAGATCGGCGGCCGGCGGGACGGGGGTGACGGTCAGGGAGACCGGGGCGTGGCCGGAGGCGATCGTGCCGGTGACGGCATTGCTCGCCGTGTCGATCACGGACACGGTGTCGCCGCGGTAGTTGGCCACGTAGAGGTGCTTTCCGTCGGGGGTGAGGGCCGCGTCGACGGGGGCGGAGCCGACGGGGACGACGGCTACGACGGCGTCGGTCGCGGTGTCGATGACGGAGACGTTGGCGGAGACCACGTTGACGACGTAGGCGCGGGTGCCGTTGGAGGAGACGGCCACGGCCTGGGGGTAGAAGCCGCCGGTGGCGATCGTGCCGACGACCGCGTTCGTGGCGGTGTCGATCACGGACACGGTGTTGCTGGAGTTCCCGGTGACGTAGAGGCGGGTACCGGCCGGGTTGACCGCGATCCTGCGGGGATCCCCCGCGACGGGAATGCTCGCGGTGACGGCGTTGGTCGCGGTGTCGATCACGTCGACCCGGGAGTCCGCGGCGCGGGTGACGTAGACGCGGGTGCCGGAGGCGTTGACGGCGACGTACACGGGGTTCCCGGCGACGGGGATGCTGGCGGTGAGGGTGTTGGCGGCCGGGTCGAGCACGTGCACGGCCTGCGCGGAGCCGTCGGCCACGTAGCCGCGCGTCCCGTCGGGGGTGAAGGCGATCTGTGACGGGAACTGTCC
Organism: Streptomyces sp. NPDC054961; assembly: GCF_053609145.1. Taxonomy (NCBI): domain Bacteria; kingdom Bacillati; phylum Actinomycetota; class Actinomycetes; order Kitasatosporales; family Streptomycetaceae; genus Streptomyces; species Streptomyces sp. NPDC054961. The sequence goes on from NZ_JBSGWY010000048.1 coordinate 28,906, forward strand.
GAAGGGGAAGGTGGCCGTCACGGTGTTGGTGCCGGTGTCGATCACCGTGAGCGTGGCCGCGCCGGAGTTGGACACATAGACCCGTGAACCGTCCGGGGTGGTCGCGGCGTTGGTGGGTCCGTCGCCGACGGGGACGGTGGCGACGGTCGCGCCGGTGACCGTGTCGATCGCCGACACGCTGCCGTCGTCGCTGTTGGTGACGTACGCCGTCGGGTGCTCGGGCGCGGCACCCTGCGCCGAGCCCGCCGCCGCGGTCAGCGTGCCCGCGGCGAGCACGGTGGCCGCCGCCCAGGTCGTGACCCGGCGGCCCAGTCTGCCCCGGTGTAACCGTCCGGGTCTGATCGTCGCGTCCATGCTCATGGTGATCGTTCCTCCCCTTCGCGGCCCCCGCCGTCGCGCGGAGGGCCCTGCGTACGCGGCGTGCGGCGGCCACCGGGCCGGTGGCCGCCGGGCCTTCCGTACGCGGGAACCCCGGGAGGGCTGTCCGCGCGCCGGCACGCCTCGGACATGATTTTGGCCGCACGGAGCTTACGGGGAGGGGTTCTTGGGGTTCTTCGGGTGTTCCGGGGACACATGTGGCATGGGGATCCCGGGCGGGCCGAGGTCCCCGGGGCCGGCTGAGGCCCTCCGCCGGCCCGCGGGCCCGCCGGCGCGGGTCCCGGGAGGAGCGGTCGCGCCTCCCGGGTCCCGGGGGCGCGGGGTGCGCCTCGTGGACGTCAGCCGCACAGGGCCGTGTCCACCAAGCCCTCGAGGTGCTGCGTGCCCGCCCCGTCGGTCGGGATGCTGGTCACCGCGATGCTGACGGCGCGGCCCTTCTCGGTGACTCCGCCCCGGGTCTCGTACCCCGGTATGTCACCGCCGTGGCCCCAGTACACGCCGCCGCACGACAAGGGCCTGCTGATGAGCCCGAGTCCGTATCCGGCGCCGGTGTCCCCGATGGGGACGGTGGCGCGCATCTGGGCGAGCTGGGCGTCCGGGAGGAGGCCGCCTCCCAGGAGCGCGGTGAAGAACCGGTTGAGGTCGGAGTTGGTGGAGATCATCTGGCCCGCCGCCCAGGCGACCGACGGGTCCATCTCCGTGACGTCGCGCAGGGGCGCGCCCGCCGTCTCCCTGAGGTAGCCCCGGGGGTGGGCCTCTCGGATGCCCATGTCCCCTTGGGCGGGGAAGGAGGTGTGGCGCAGCCCGGCGGCCTTGATGACGCGCGTGTCGATGGCCTCGGCGAGGGGCCGTCCGGTGACCTTCTGGACGATCAGGCCGGCCACCACGTAGTTCGTGTTGCTGTATCCCCAGTCCTTCCCGGGTTCGAATGCGGCCTTGTGCTGGAAGGCGAGGTCCAGGAGGTCGCGGGGCTCGAAGTACCGGTGCCGGAGGATGTCCTCGTTGATGTCTCCCTCGTAGTCGGGAAGTCCGCTGGTGTGCTGCAGGAGTTGACGGACCGTGATGTGGCGTCCGTCGATGCCCTCCCCGCGCACGAGACCCGGCAGGTAGGTGTCGACCATGGTGTCGAGGCCGATCTTCCCCTCGGCCACCAGTTGCAGGACGACCACCGCGGTGAACGTCTTGGTGGTGCTGCCGATCCGGACCTGGCCGTCGGCCGGCACCTTCGCGCCGGTGGTCACGTCCCCCACTCCCGCGGTGTAGGTGCGGGTGCGGCCCTGACCGTCCTTGACGCTCGCCAGGGCGGCGGGCAGGCCGTCGGCGCGCACCAGCCCGTTCAGCCCCTGCTGGACGGCGTCCGGCCTGGCGGCGGCGGACGCCGCGGACGGCGCCGGCACACCCATCGTCACGACGCCCGCGACCAGCGCGGCCAGCGCCGCGGCGGGCAGGGCTCGGCGCAAACCGCCGCGCCCCGGCCGCCCGGACGTACGAAACCTCTGTGACACCTGTTCAGGCACGAGCCAACTCCTGTGGAATCGTTGGGGAATCCAGCGGTGCGTTCCGGCCCCCACACTTCCGGACGCGAGCGGCCCGAACGATCCGGCTGTCCGCCCTGCCCCGGTAGGGCTACCCCCCGGCTCCGGCCGACCGGGCCGAGGCCGAGGGGGGCGCGGACGCGTGCCTCAGAGTTCGAGCGAGCGGTGCTGGTCCAGCACGGCGTAGCCGGCGCTCTCGTACAGGCCCATCGCGACGTCGTTGCCGCCGAAGACGTTGAACATCATCACTTCGTCGCCGCCCTGCCGGGTGGCCCACTCACCGACGGCCATCGCGGCGCGGCCGTAGCCCTTGCCGCGGTGCTCCTCGTAGACCTCCAGGGAGAAGCCGAAGGTCACGCCCGGCAGGTAGCCGTGGTTCACCCAGCCGGCGCCGATCACCTGGCCTTCGGCTTCCATCGCGTAGAAGGCGTGGCCCGGGGTGAGGAATCCTTGCGGCAGGTGGCGGGCGAAGTCCTGGTCGGACTTCGCCTTGGCCTGCTCCGGGGTGAAGCCTCCGGCCCGGACGATGTCCGCGATGTACCCGGCCTCCTCGCCGGCGTACCAGCCCGGGTACTCCTCTTCGGTGAGCCGGCGGACCGTCAGACCCGGTGGCAGCTGCGGCTGTTCGGCCGCGACCCGCATGCGGGTCTGTCCGCGTACGGGGTAGTCGGCGAAGACCCCGGCCGCTCCGCCCGTGACCCTGACCTCCACCTGCCGCGCGCCGTGCTCGGCGCACCACCGCTCGGCCCACGCCCGCCCGTCCGGCACCGTCAGGTCGTGGATCCGGCCCACGGTCCTGCCGTTGTCCCGCGTCACCCCGACGGCGATCCACCCGGCGCCGTCGGTGGCCACCGTCCAGTCGTCGATGCCCTTCGCGGCCCGCTCCCACATGGCCCGGGCCAGGGGCTCCGAGCAGCCTGCGGCGCGGTATCCGGCCAGTACGCGCCGCTCGAACCCGGCTCGCCACTCGTTCCGGTCGGTCACGCTCTCTATTCCGCTCATCCGGCCACCCTACGTAGGGGTACCAGCAGGGCCCGAGTCATTTCGGGGCGGTCACGGACGGTCACGCGGGCGCGTGGGAGCGAGGCGGTGCGAGGACGGTGCGAGGCGGGCGGGGTGGTGCGAGGCGGGTCGTCCTGCCGCCACAGGCTGACGAAGGAGCGGCGCCCTTGTCAAGCCTCATGGTTAGTAAACCTTCCGATTGGGGTCACCAACTTCTTGATGGTCCAGACCTGTTGACGGCAGCCCTTCCGGAGGATTAGGTTCCCGGCCACGAAGCGCTACGACGTCAACTCCCCCCACCAGAACCGGCGTACGGCCCGAGACAAGCCTGACCTCCCCCGTAGCCCCACCCGCGCGGTCTCCGCGGCATACGCCCGATCGGCGCGCTTCAAGCCGTCCCCCCATTCCCACTGGAGGCACTTCCTTGCGTACCCCCATCCGAACCCGTGCCCGTCTGGCCTGCGGCCTCGGCACCGCCCTGCTGGCCGCGGCCGCGGTACTGACGTCCCCCGGCGCCGCGTTCGGCGCCAATCTGCTCACCAACGGTGACCTCGAGACCGGCACCACGGCCGGCTGGTCCTGCTCCGGGGGCCTGGGCTCCGTGGTCGGCTCCCCCGTGCACGGGGGAGCCAAGGCACTGGCCGGTGCGGCCAGCGCGTCCGACAACGCCAGGTGCGCGCAGACCGTCGCGGTCCAGCCCAACACCACGTACACGCTCTCCGCGTGGGTCCGCGGCAGCTACGTCTACCTCGGAGTCACCGGCGGCGCCTCCACCTGGACCACCTCGACCGGCGCGTACTCCAAACTGACCGTCAGCTTCACCACCGGCGCCTCCCAGACCAGCGCCGAGGTCTACCTCAACGGCTGGTACGGACAGGGCACCTACTACGCCGACGACATCACCCTGGACGGCCCCGGCGGCACCGCCGACACCCAGGCGCCCACCGCGCCCGGCAGCCTCGCCGCCTCCGGCAAGACCTCCACCAGCGCCTCCCTGACCTGGACCGCCTCCACCGACAACGTCGGCGTGAGCGGCTACGACGTCTACCAGGGCGGCAGCAAGGTCGCCACCTCGACCACGACCAGCGCGACCGTGGGCGGCCTGACCCCCAACACGGCCTACGCCTTCAGCGTCCGTGCCCGCGACCTCGCGGGGAACACCTCGCCCGCCTCCAACACCGTCAACGTCACCACCGACAACGGGACCGTGCCGAGCGGCTTCAAGCAGGCCGCGCCCTACCTCTACCTCGGCTGGGGCAACCCGCCGAGCGCGACCACCGTGATGAACGCGACCGGCGCGAAGTGGTTCACCATGGCGTTCATCCTCTCCTCCGGTGGATGCAACGCGTCCTGGGACGGCCAGCGCCCGCTGACCGGCGGCGTGGACCAGAGCACCATCGCCGCGATCCGCGCCGCGGGCGGTGACGTGGTGCCCTCCATCGGCGGCTGGCAGGGCAACAAGCTCGGCCCCAACTGTTCCACCCCCGAAGCCCTGGCCGGCGCCTATCAGCAGGTCATCAACGCCTACGGCCTCAAGGCCATCGACGTGGACATCGAGAACACCGACGAGTTCGAGAACGCCGTGGTCCAGGACCGCATCCTGGGGGCGCTCAAGATCGTCAAGCAGAACAACCCCGGCTTGAAGACCATCCTGACCTTCGGCACCAGCACCACGGGCCCGACCAGCTGGGGCAACCGCCTGATCGAGCAGTCGAAGGCGCTCAACGCCGACATCGACGTCTTCACCATCATGCCGTTCGACTTCGGCAACGCCTCGACGGACATGTACACCAGCACCGTCAGCGCGACCGAGGGCCTCAAGGCCAAGCTCAAGTCCACCTTCGGCTGGAACGACGCGACCGCCTACGCCCGCATCGGCATCTCCGGCATGAACGGCGTCAGCGATACGCAGGAGACCACCACCGTCCAGAACTGGACCGACATCCGCAACTGGGCCAACTCCCACCACATCGCGCGCCTCGCGTTCTGGTCGGTGAACCGCGACCGCGGCTGCCCGGGCGGTGGCCTCCAGGAGACGTGCTCCGGCATCGCCCAGAGCGACTGGCAGTTCACCTCCATCACGGCCGGCTTCACCGGCTGATCCGCTCCTCCTCACCGGGCGGGGGGGGGGGGGGGCCCCCGCGCGCCCGCCCCCCCCCCCCGCGCGCCCCCGCCCCCGCCCCGCGCGCCCCCCGCGTGGACTCCCCCCCCCCGGCAGCGCCCCCC